>NC_017455.1:1649472-1979367 GCF_000165465.1 Halanaerobium praevalens DSM 2228 | reverse complement strand
TTGATTTCTGAAACTCCATTTCCTACTTATCCAACTGGATTTCCGGCTGAAATTATGGAGCAGTTCCACCAGGCAATAGGGAGAGAATCTTTAGCTAATAAACCTGCTTCTGGCACAGTTATTATCGAAGAATTGGGAGCAGAACATTTAAAAACAGCTAAGCCTATAGTTTATACTTCAGCTGATAGTGTTTTTCAAATAGCTGCTCATGAAGATGTGATTCCAGTTGCAGAACTTTATGATTATTGTAAAAAAGCAAGAGAAATCTTACAGGGAGAACATGCAGTTGCTAGAGTAATTGCCCGTCCATTTGTAGGAGAACCTGGTAATTTTGAGAGAACAGAAAGAAGAAAGGATTTTTCTTTAACTCCACCAGAGCCAACTATTTTAGATCAGCTAAAATCTGCCAATTTAGAAGTTAATGCAGTTGGTAAGATAACTTATATTTTTAATCACAGTGGAATTACCGATTCAGTAACTACTGCTAATAATATGGAAGGGGTAGATCAAACTTTAAATTATTTAGATACAACTAAAAAAGGTTTGATTTTTACTAATTTAGTTGATTTTGATCAAAATTATGGCCATCGCAGAAATGTAGAAGGTTATGCTGAGGCTCTGAAACAATTTGATCAACGCTTACCTGAAATTAAAGCTAAGATGGAAGCAGATGACTTATTAATAATTACTGCTGACCATGGTTGTGACCCTACTTATCAAGGTACTGATCATACTAGAGAATATGTTCCTATTTTAGCTTATGGAAAAAATGTGCCAGCTGATTTTAATTTAGGGATAAGAGCTAGTTTTAGTGATATAGCTGCTTCAATTGCTGATTATTTTGACTTAGATGTTAAAATTGAAGGCCAGAGTTTAAATTTAGTTTAAAAGAAGGTTAATTTTGGGAAAAGCAGAATATATTAAATAAGATCAAAAAATATAAGGGGGCTTAACAAAAATGACAGTGCGAGAGTTTGCTCAAAAATACAAATTAGAAATAGTTGCCGGAAATAATTTAGAATTAGAAATTGAGGGTGCTTATTTTGGAGATGATCCGCATGATGTCATGAAAATGGCTCAAAAAGGTAATCTTTGGCTGACTACTTTAGATGATTTAGTTGCTTTAGGAGTTGCACTTTTGGCAGATATTTCAGCTGTTATTTTAGTTGAAGGACGCAATTATGAACAAGCTGCTGTGAAAAAGGCCTGTGCTAAAGGAGTTAATTTACTTAAATATAATGGCTCAAAATTTGATTTAGCAGGTCAATTTTATCAAGATCTTAAATAAATTTTTCATTAAGGATTTCAATTAATTTTTTAGCAGCTTTTGTTAAAGGAATATTTTTGTTACTTATAACTGCCAGCTTACGAGCTGGTAGTTTCTCTTTAAATTTAACTTCAAATAATTTTTCTTGTTTGAGATTCAAACAATATTCAGGTACAACTGCAATTCCCAAACCGATTTTGGTCATTTCTATTAGCAAATCAACACTTCCTAATTCAACTGCAGCTTCAATTTCTATTCCTAGTTTATTTAAATGTTTTTCTAAAAATTGCTGACTAGTAGTTTTTCTTTCTAAGCTTAAAAAGGGATAGTTTGTTAATTCTTTTAATTTAAGCTTTTTCGTTTTCAATTCTTTAAATTGATCAGCTGCAATGAAAATATCTTTAAAACTAAAAATGGGCTTAATCTGCATTTTATTAGTAATTTTTGAATTAGGTAAATTACTAATAATTAAATCAACTTTATTTTGTTTTAAGAGTTCAATACAGGTGCTTGAAGTCCGATTAGTTATTTGAATCTGGATTTCAGGATAAAGCTGATGAAATTTTTTGAGATAAGGAAGTAAGTAATCTTTAGCAATTGTATCATTAGCCCCAATATGAATTTCTCCTCTTTTGAGATCATTAATTTCTCTTAAACTTTTTTCTCCGTTTTCAATTAAATTAAAGGCTGGTTCAATATGTTTTAAAAGTAAGCTGCCTGCTTGAGTTAATTCTACATTTTTAGTACTGCGAATAAATAATTTAGTTTTTAATTCTTTTTCCAGATTTTTAATATTTTGGCTAACTGCAGATTGAGAAATAAATAGTTTTTCTGCTGCCTTAGAAAAACTTAAATTACTAGCTACTTGATAAAACACTTTGTATAATTCAAAGTTTAAAAGCATTTATTAGCTCTCCTTATTTAAAGTATTAGTAATATTAATTTTACTTCTTAAGTGTATCATTCTATAATTAAATTGCAAGCTATTTTTTAGCTATAAAATTTAATTTTAAACAAGAAAATATACCAAAAAAGGGGCGCTTAAAATGGGAGCTCAGATCAGGCGGATTTTTGTTGAAAAAAAAGAAGGCTTTGCTGTTGAGGCAGAAGAGATTTTTTCTGATTTTAAAGAAAGTTTAGGACTTG
The DNA here is from genome assembly GCF_000165465.1 of Halanaerobium praevalens DSM 2228. Taxonomy (GTDB): domain Bacteria; phylum Bacillota; class Halanaerobiia; order Halanaerobiales; family Halanaerobiaceae; genus Halanaerobium; species Halanaerobium praevalens. Next base: position 1,976,954 of record NC_017455.1, on the reverse strand, counting down.
ATAATTTAAGCTCTTTACGGATTTTAAATCGCTATGACCTAACAAATATTTCAGAGTCAGCTTATGAGGAAGCTTGTAAAAGAATTTTAGCAGAGCTGCCAGTTGATTTAATTTATCAAGAAGAAATAAGAGTTAAAGCTGAAGCAGAAATTTTTGCAGTTGAATATTTACCTGGACAGTATGATCAAAGGGCTGATTGGGCTGAACAATGTATTCAGATTTTAAATGAAGAGCAAAAACCGACTGTGAGGGTGGCCCAAGTTTTTATTTTAGAGGGTGATTTAACTAAAAAAGATATAGAGAAAATAAAAGATTATTATATAAATCCAATTGATTCACGAGAAGCAGAACTTAAAAAACCAGAAACTTTAAGCAGAAAACACCAAAAACCAGCAAAAGTAGAAACTGTAGCTGAGTTTATTGAAGCAGAAACTGAGCAGCTAGCTGCTATTAGAACTGAAATGAGATTGGCTATGAACTTGGCTGATTTAAAACACTGTCAAAGATATTTTAAAAATGAAGAAAAGAGAAATCCAACAATTACTGAACTGAGAGTTTTAGATACTTATTGGTCTGATCACTGTCGGCATACAACTTTTTTAACAAAAATTGAAAAAGTGGACATAGAAGCAGATAAATTTACAGAGGCCATAGAAAATGCTTATCAAGAGTATTTAAAGGGGCGCCAAAAAATTTATCAAAATCAAAAAAAAGATATTTGTTTGATGGATATTGCTCTTTTAGGAATGAAAGAATTGAGAGCTTTAGGTAAGTTAGATGATTTAGAAATTTCAAATGAAGTTAATGCAGCCAGTATAGAAATTAATGTTGATGTTGATGGTCAAGAGCAAGCTTGGCTTTTAATGTTTAAAAATGAAACTCATAATCATCCTACAGAAATCGAGCCTTTTGGTGGAGCAGCAACTTGTTTAGGAGGGGCTATTCGGGATCCTCTTTCTGGCCGTGCTTATGTTTATCAAGCGATGCGTATTTCTGGAGCAGCAGATCCTCGTACTCCAATTGAGGCTACTTTAGCTGGCAAATTACCACAAAAAAAAATAGTGCAGGAGGCTGCTAATGGTTATAGTTCTTATGGAAATCAGATTGGCCTAGCAACTGGGATGGTTAGAGAACTATATCACCAGCGTTTTTTGGCAAAACATCTAGAATTAGGAGCTGTGGTTGCAGCTGCTCCTAAAGAAAATGTGTTTAGAGGAGAAGCTCTACCAACAGATAAAGTAATTCTTTTAGGTGGTAAAACTGGCCGTGATGGTTGTGGAGGAGCTACTGGTTCATCTAAAGTCCATAATGAAGATTCTATAGAAGCAAGTAGTGCTGAAGTGCAAAAGGGAAATGCTCCAACTGAAAGAAAAATTCAACGCTTATTTAGAAAACCAAAAGTAACTAAAAAAATTAAAGTTTGTAATGACTTTGGAGCAGGTGGAGTTGCAGTTGCAATCGGAGAACTAGCAGCTGCTTTAGAAATTAATTTAGATGCTGTACCTAAAAAATATGAAGGTTTAAATGGAACAGAATTAGCAATTTCTGAATCTCAGGAAAGAATGGCAGTAGTTGTTGAAGCAGATGCAGTAAATGAGTTTATCAAATTAGCAGCAGCAGAAAACTTAGAAGCAACTGTAGTAGCTGAAGTCAAAGCAAATAACCGTTTAATTATGAAGTGGCAGGGAGAAAAAATTGTTGATTTAAGCCGTGATTTTTTAGCTACAAATGGAGCCAGTCAAAAAACAAAAATAAAAGTCTGTTCTCCAAAAGCAGAAAAAAACTATTTTAAAACTGCAGCAGTTAAGAGGCTTCAGGGAAAGCAAACTTTAAAAACTAAATGGCTGCAGAATCTGGCAGATATCAATATAGCAAGTCAAAAAGGATTAGTTGAAAAATTTGATAGTTCTATTGGAGCTGGTAGTGTAACAATGCCTTTTGGGGGTAAATATCAGTTAACTCCAACTCAGGCAATGACTGCTAAAATACCCTTAGTTCAAGGCCAAACAAAGACTGGAACTATTATGAGCTATGGTTATGACCCGAACTTAGCCTGTTGGAGCCCTTTTCATGGAGCTTTATATGCAGTTATTGAGTCAGTTGCTAAAATTGTAGCTGTTGGTGGCGATTATTCTAAAATTAGACTTAGTTTACAAGAATATTTTGAAAAACTGGGCCAAGAAGCTGAACGCTGGGGTAAACCTTTTAGTGCCTTATTAGGAGCTTATAAAGCTCAAAAAGAGTTTGGGATTCCTGCAATTGGTGGTAAAGATAGTATGTCAGGAACTTTTAAAGAACTTGATGTACCACCAACCTTAGTTTCTTTTGCTGTAGATACAGTTGATGTCAATAATGTTATTTCACCTGAATTTAAAGCAGCAGCTAATAAATTGATTTATTTACCTGTTAAAAGAGATCAAGCTGAAATTCCAAATATAGAAAAGCTGCAGCAAAATTATAGTAGAGTTGAAAAATTAATTGCAGCTAAAAAAATAAAATCTGCAGCTGCTATTACAGTAGGTGGTTTAGCAGCTGCAATTAGCAAAATGAGTTTTGGTAATCAGATTGGAGTAGAAATTACTGCCAATTTAAAGCAAGAAGAGTTGTTTTCTCCTGAATATGGTGCTTTAATTTTGGAATTAGCTGGTACAGAAAAAGCAAAAGAACTATTTTCTGGCTTGGATTATCAAATTTTGGGGAAAACAATTAAGCCAGAAGTGATTAAGATTAAGCAGCTTGAAATTCCACTTAGTCAGGCTTTAAAACATTGGCAAGAACCTTTAGAAAAAATATATAAAACTGAAGCCTTAGACTCTAAAAAAAATACTCAGCCCTTGAAAACTCAAAAAAAAGAATTACTTAAATTAGAAAGTTCCAAAGCAGAAAAAATATATAAAGCCAAAATTAAAATTGCTAAACCAAAAGTCTTAATACCTGTCTTTCCTGGTACAAACTGTGAATATGATACAGCACGTCAGTTTAGAGAAGCTGGAGCTGAGGTTGAAACTTTTATTTTCAAAAATTTAAAAGCAACTTTAGTTGAAAAGTCGATTATTAAAATGGCAGCTTTAATTAAGGAAGCTCAAATTGTAGCTATTCCTGGTGGGTTTAGTGCTGGAGATGAGCCTGATGGTTCAGCTAAATTTATTGCAGCTGTTTTTAGAAATCCTCAAATTAAACAAGCTGTTAAAGAACATTTAAAACAAAGAGATGGTTTAATGCTGGGAATTTGTAATGGTTTTCAGGCTTTAGTCCAATTAGGTCTTTTACCTACTGGTGAAATTAAAGATTTAACTAAAGATTCCCCAACTTTAACTTATAATAAGATTGGAAGACATGTTTCTCAGATGGTAAAGACCAAAATTATTTCAAATAAATCTCCCTGGCTTAGTAACTTAAAAGTAGGAGATATCCACACCATTCCAGTTTCACATGGAGAAGGCCGTTTTGTAGCTCAACCTGAGCTGATTAAGAAATTAGAAGAACAGGGCCAAATTATTGCTCAATATGTTGATTTAGCTGGAGAACCAACAAAGCAAAGGCCTTTTAACCCTAATGGATCAGCAGCAGCTATAGAAGCTATTTGCAGTCCTGATGGTAGAATTTTGGGTAAAATGGGACATTCAGAAAGAATAGGAAAAAATGTGGCTAAAAATATTAGTGGTCTCAAAAATCAAGGTATTTTTCAGGCTGGAGTAGATTATTTTAGGAAATAAATATTTAGCTTTTCCAATTAAAGTCTTTATTTTTAATTAAGCTATCTAACTCTATTATTAATTCATATTTTCTTCATATTTATAATTTATGCTATAATTAAAGTTAAGGTTTAGACTTAGAATATAAATTAGGGGTGAAGAAATTATGTTTAGATTTGGTCATATGGGAAGATTTGGTCATATGGGAAGATTTGGTCATATGGGTTTTAATGGCTTTTTTGGAGGAGGAGCTTTTATGATGATTTTTTGGTTTATTTTATTAGCTGTGGTTATCTATTTTATTGTACAAAAAAATAATGAAAATAAAGAGCCTCATCAAAGAAATAATTATAGTTCTCAAAAAAATGATTTTAAAATTGAGCCCCAAGATAGTGCAGAAGAAATAGCGCGTCAGCGTTATGCTCAAGGTGAAATTACTAAAGCAGAATTTGAAGAAATAATTGAGAATTTAAGAAAATAATAATTGAAACAAAAGAGGAAAACTGAGCTTAAATTGCTCCAGTTTTTCTCTTTTTTGGTTAAAAGAAATTAAATTAAAGACAAAATTGACTTGAAGTCAAAAAAATAGTATAATTAATTTAATATTTTAAAAAATTAAAAGCAAAGCTAATAATTTGCTGAATAACCTCAAAGTCTGCTATAATAAACTTTGTTGGATAGAAAATAAAATTTGAGGTGAAATTAATGAGAACGGTTGGAACAGAAGTAAGAGGAATAAGAGCTCCGATAGTTAAAGAAGGAGATCAGTTAGTTGAAATTGTTGTTGAATCTCTAAAAGAAGCCATTAAACAAGAGTCAATTAAGCTGAGAGATAAAGATGTTGTTGGAATCACAGAATCTCTAGTAGCTAGAGCCCAAGGAAATTATGTTAATTTAGATCAAATAGCTGCTGCTATTAATGATACTTTTAGTGGTGATTCGATTGGTATTGTTTTTCCCATTTTAAGTCGTAATAGGTTTTCAATGATTTTAAAAGGTATTGCTCGCAGTGGTAAGAAAATTTATTTACAGTTAAGTTATCCTAATGATGAAGTAGGGAATCCACTTTTAGATGCTAAAAAAATATATGAACTTGGAATTGATCCTTATCAATATGTAATTGAAGAAGCAGAATATAAGCAAAAATTTGCAGACTTTAAGCATCCTTTTACAGGTGTTAATTATGTTGAATTATACCAAGAAATAGCTGCAGAAACTGAAATTGAAATTATAGCAGCAAATCAGCCAGAGACAATTTTAGATTATACAGATCAAGTAATTGCAGCTGATATTCATAGTCGAGAAAGAACTAAGACTATTTTAAAAGAAAATGGTGCTCAAAAGGTAATTAGTTTAGATCAAATATGTAATCAAGCAGAAAATAAAGGCTATAATCCAGATTATGGACTTTTAGGTTCAAATAAAGCTTCAGCTGAAAGTTTAAAACTTTTTCCTAGAGATGGCCAGCAATTTGTAGAAGCAGTACAAGCAGAAATTAAGGCTTTTAGTGGTCAGGAAGTAGAAGTCATGATTTATGGTGATGGTGCTTTTAAAGATCCAGCAGCTAAAATTTGGGAACTTGCTGATCCAGTTGTTTCCCCAGCTTATACTCAAGGTTTGGCTGGAACTCCAAATGAGATTAAATTAAAGTACATAGCTGATAATGAACTTAAAGATTTAGCAGGAAGTGAACTTTTAACAGCTATGAAAGCTGAAATTAGAGATAAAGAAGCAGATTTAACTGCTAATCTTAAAGCTCAAGGAACTACTCCTAGACAGTTGACAGATTTATTAGGTAGTTTGTGTGATTTAGTTAGTGGTAGTGGTGATAAAGGTACTCCAATAATTTTAATCCAGGGATATTTTGATAATTTGGCTGATGAATAAATTATTTTAAATTATTTAAGAATGAAGGAGAAAAAAATATGGAAGAAAAAATTGCAATTGTGACTGATAGTACTTCTGATTTGACTCAAAGTGATTTAAAGGCAAATGGAATAGAGTCTATTCCTTTAAAAGTTATTTATAATGAACAACAATTTCACGATCGGGTTGATATAACTCCTGCAGAAGTTTATCAAAGTTTTGAAGATGAGATTCCTACTACTTCAATGCCCTCTCCCCAGGAAATTATGGATGTTTATAATAATTTAAAAGCAGCAGGATATACTCATATTATTTCTATCCATATTTCTAGTGGTTTATCAGCTACTTATAGTAATTGTATGATGGTTGCTGAGCAAATAGAGGGGATAGAAGTTGCAGTGGTAGATTCGAAGATGTTATCTAAGGGTTTAGGAAGACTTGTACTTTATGCAAATTCTTTGGTTAAAGAAACAGAGTTGAATTTTGCAGAAATTGTTAATAAAATTGAAGCCAAAAAAGAAAAAATTGAAGTATTTTTTGTTGTCAAAACGCTTAAGTATCTTAAAAAAGGTGGTAGAATCGGTAAAGTATCAGGAACAATTGCTGAGCTTTTAAATATTAAACCGATAATTGCTATTGATGCTGAAGGTGAGTATTTTACTTTTGACAAAATTCGAGGTCGAAAACGTTCTTTAAAAAAGATGTATTCGATTATTAAAGATAAAATGACAGAAGGAAAAGAATATGTTGTAGATGTAATGAATGCAGCTGCTGAGGAAGAAGCTCAGACTCTGTTAGCTAAGTTTAAAAAATTAACACAAATTAAGGAAACTTATTTTAGTGAAATTAGTCCAGTTATGGTAGTCCATACTGGCCCAGGTTTAATCGGTGTTGTTTTAACAGAGATTGATCAATAGAGTATCAAGACTATTTTAACTAAGAGTTAAAAAGTATCCCCTTCTAGTAAGCAGATTATAGAATACAAATCTGTTTATTAGTAAGGGGATTTTTGGCTAAAAAGCAGGAATTTTTCTTTCTATACTTAAATTATTTAGTATTAAGCTTAAAAAATTTAGGGTTTTAAATTAAAGGAGTAAATAAATGATTAAAAAGATACATATTTTAGGGCCTTCAGGTTCTGGAACTACAACTATTGCCCATCAATTAAGTCAAGAATATGATTTGGCCCATTTTGATGCAGATGATTATTTTTGGAAAAAAACTGAACCACCTTATCAAAATTTACGTTCTATTGCAGCTAGACAAACTATGTTAAAAAAAGATCTTGCAAATAAATCAGCTTGGATAATTAGTGGCTCATTTTGTGGTTGGGGAGATATTTTTAAGGATCAATTTGATCTAGTAATTTATCTGTGGTCACCAATTAATACTAGGTTAAAACGTTTAAAAAGTAGAGAGCGTAAGCGCTTTGGAAGTGCTGTTTTACCAGGTGGTAAAATGTTTAGGCGGCATCAGCAATTTTTAGATTCAGCTGCCAGGTATGATTATGATCAGAGCGAAGTAAGAAATAAAAGAAGTCACCAAGAATGGATGCAGAGTTTAAATTGTCCTGTTTTAAAAATTGAAGGAGAAAAATCAATAAAAGAGACAGTTGAAATAATAAAAAGTAAAATAAATGAGCTGGTCAAGGAGGATTAAAGGATTATTAAGAGTTTAAATAGAATCAGAAAAAGATAATCTCAGTTGACTTGTAGTCAGTTTTTTGCTATCCTTAATTATGTTAGTGAAAATAAACTAATAATCAAAATAGACATTAAGCTTTTTTAAGGAGGAAAATAATGTCAGCAGAAGACAAGAAAAAAATATTGGAAAATAAAAAAGAAAAAATTCGTCAGGGTGGCGGTCAAGCTAGAATAAAAAAACAGCATGCTAAAAACAAAAAAACTGCTAGAGAGCGGATTGAATATTTATTAGATGATAATACTTTTAATGAACTAAATATGTTTGTAGAAAATCGCAGCACTTCTTTAGGTATGGACGAAAAAGAAGCACCTGGAGAAGGTGTTGTTGTTGGCTATGGAACTATTGCAGATCGTTTAGTTTATGTTTATGCTCAAGATTTTACAGTAATGGGTGGTTCAGTTGGGGAAGCTCATGCAAATAAGATTTCTGAGGTTATGGATTTGGCAATTCAAAATGGTGCTCCAATAATTGGCCTTAATGATTCTGGAGGAGCTAGAATTAATGAAGGCATAGATTCACTTAATGGTTATGGAGAAATTTTTTATAGAAATACTAAAGCATCTGGAGTTGTGCCTCAAATAACAGCTATTTTAGGTCCTTGTGCAGGTGGAGCAGTTTATTCACCAGCAATTACAGACTTTATTTTTATGGTTGATAAAACTTCTAAAATGTTTATTACAGGGCCAAATGTAATTAAATCTGTAACAGGAGAAAAAGTTTCAGCTGAAGAATTAGGAGGAGCTCAGACTCATAATAAAATTAGTGGAGTTGCTCATTTTATGGAGCCAAGTGAAGAGTCAGCCTTAGATAATATTAGAAAGTTATTAACTTACATACCAAATAATTATAAAGAAGAAGCAGCTCGGATTGAGACTGATGATCATGGTGGCCGTAGAACTGCAGAATTAAAAGAAATTGTAGAAGAAAATCCTCAAAAAGCTTATGATGTGCGTGATGTAATCGATGTTTTAGCAGATCAAGATAGTTTTATGGAAGTTCAACCTTATTTTGCTCAAAATGCTGTAATTGGTTTTGCCCGTTTAAATGGGAGAAGTGTTGGAATTATAGCTAACCAACCTCAGCATTTAGCAGGCTGTTTAAATATAGATGCTTCTACTAAAATAGCTCGTTTTATTCGTTTTTTAGATAGTTTTAATATCCCAATTGTTTCTTTAGTTGATGTTCCTGGATATATGCCTGGAACTGAACAGGAATATGGAGGAGTAATTAGGCATGGGGCTAAAGTGCTTTATGCTTATTCAGAGGCTACAGTGCCTAAAATAACTCTCATTATGCGCAAAGCTTATGGGGGAGCATATATTGCAATGGGTAGTCGTTCAGTTAGAGCTGATTTAGTTTATGCTTGGCCGATAGCTGAAATTGCTGTTATGGGACCTGAAGGAGCAGCTAATATTATTTACAGAAAAGAAATTGCTGCTGCTAATGAGCCTGAAAAATTAAGGCAGTCTAAAATTGATGATTATAAAGAAAACTTTGCTAACCCTTATATTGCAGCTAAAAGAGGAATGGTTAATGATGTAATTAAAATGGAAGCAACTAGAGCTAAATTGATTAATGGTTTAGAAATGATGGTTAATAAGCGAGAAAACAAGCAAGATAAAAAACATGGTAATATTCCTTTATAAAATATTTTTAAATTCTGTAGAACTAAGTTTGAAGCTCTAATTAGAAAAACAGTTAAAAATATTAATAAATAGGTTAAAAATAAAGGGGAATTAAAGAGAAATTATGAAAAAAAATAAAAAAGAAAATTTAAAAGTAAAAAAAGATAAGCCAAAAATTTCTGCTAAGAAAGCAGCAATAATTAGTGCTGCTTTATCAGAAGTACTTAAAGGGCAGCAAAATTATAAGATAATTTCTATTCAAAAAATTAATCCACTTTGGAAAAGATAGGAGCTGAAAATAAAATGAAAAAATTTAGAGTTGAAATTGATGGAGAAGAATTTATGGTTAAAATTGAAGAGTTAAAAGCTGAGGCTGAGGTAGAGGAGAAACAAGAAGCCAAAAAGTCTAAAACTGAAAAAGAGCCAGTAAAACTTGAGAAAAAAACTGTTTCTAAATCCGAAACTAAAACTACTAAAGAAAAAATAGATCCTGCTGATTTAGGTCAAGAACATATAGTTGCTCCGATGCCTGGTAGTATTTTAGAAATAAAAGTTAGTGAAGGTGATACTGTAAATCAGGGTGATATTTTAGTTGTTTTAGAGGCAATGAAAATGGAAAATGAAATTACCGCAACTCAGGCTGGCACTGTAGAAGAAATTAAAGTGCAAGTTGGAGACAGTGTTGATGCTAATCAGATATTAGTTTTAGTTAAATAAAAATTATTACAGTTAATAATAAAAATCATTAAAACTCTGTCTTAGAGGCAGGGTTTTTATCTTTTATAAAGAATTATTAGTTTAAGGGTTATTAATTAACGATTTTAATAATTAATAGGGGGATAAAAATGATTAAAAATAAAAAACTAAGGAAGCTAAAGTCTGAGTTAAATAATATTACAGAAGAAATAGTTTTAGAAATGTTAGAAAAATTACTCAAAAGAGAAGAATTTGATAATATTTGTAAAGATCAAGAATGTCTTTTAGATATGGCGACTTATGCTTTAAACCGCTTACCTGCTAAGTATGTAGCTACTTTTAGAGGTGAAGCTTTTTCTAAAGCAGATGAACTCGAACAACAGCATTCTGTAGATGTTTTAGCAATAGTTACTCAGGCAATTAAAGTTGTAGCTGCAAATGAACATCATGCTGAACATAAGAGTGAACACCAGAATCAAGAACAGAGTTAAAAGAATTAAATTAATTTAGGAGAGATGACTATGTTTGAGCAGCCTTTTTTTAAGTTTAGTTATAAAATAATTATGATACTTTTGATCATTTTGTTATTAGGACAAATACCATATTTTATAACTCCTCTAACTTCAGTTTTAAGTTTTATTTTATTACCTTTATTATTTAGTTCTTTTCTCTATTATTTAATGCGACCTTTAGTTAGATTTTTAGAACCAATAGTCAAAAATAAAAGTTTATCAATTATTATTTCATTTTTGGTGATAGTTGCTATTTTAACTATTGTTTTTTATTTTGGAGGTAGTATTATTTATAATCAGGGTAAAGAATTAAGTCAGAACTTAAGTGGTAGTTATAGCTATCTGTATAATTATATTTTAGAGATAATTGAAAGTATAAAACAATATATAGATTTAGATAATTCATTTTTAGAAGAATTACAAATTCAAGAAAAATTATTTTCTTATCTTAATAATTTAGCTCAAAAAATATCTAACTATAATTATATGGGAATTTTTAGTTCAATTACTAATTTTGGTTTAATAATCTTACTAATTCCTTTTATTTTGTTTTATTTACTTAAAGATGACCAAAAATTATTTAATAACATTTTGCATATTATTCCTGAAAATAAAAAAGAAGAATTTGAAGAAGTGGCTAGTGAAATTGATCAATTACTTTCAACTTTTATAAGTTCTCAAGTTGTAGTTGCTTTTTTTCTTGGTTTAGTTATGTTTTTTGGATTTTTAATTATTCAGCTTCCTAATGCAGCTGTACTTGCTTTTATTGCTATGATTACTTCTTTAATTCCAATCATTGGTCCCTTTTTTGGTAGTTTGCCAGCTATTTTTGTAGCAGCTACAAATAGTTTATTTTTATTTATTGGAGTAGCTTTAATTATTTTAATTGCTCAATATTTGGAAGGGAATTTAATTAGACCTCTTGTTCAGGGAAGAAGATTAGAGATTCATCCTTTGGTAGTTTTATTTGTAGTTTTATCAGGAGTTTATTTATTTGGTTTTATTGGAGCTTTAACTTCTGTACCTTTATATGTAGTTTTAAGGCTGCTTTTTTTGAAAAAGTATATAGCTAAATAATAATTAAAACTTTAAGTTTAGGTTTTAGGTTTTTTTAACTAAAACCTTTTTTATTTGCAATTAAAATAGTAAAATTTTCAAATTAAGTTAAATATAAATTAAGCAATATTTAGTTTAAAAAAGATTCTTGTTAAATAAATTACTTTTTCAGCTAAAAACTTGACTAAAGTTGAGTAATGTTGTAGGATATAAATAACAGAATGCGGTGTAAATAACTTTAACAAAGGAGATGACATAGATTATGGACAAAAAATTATTAAAAATTTCTGGTTTAGAATCCAGAGTTGAAGAGGAAGAAATTTTAAATGGAATTAATTTAGAAGTTAATAAGGGTGAGCTGCATGTTATAATGGGGCCAAATGGAGCTGGTAAATCTACTTTAGCTAATGTTTTAATGGGCCATCCAGAACATCAAATTACTAAAGGTGAAATTGAATTTGAAGGTGAAAAAATTAATGATTTAGCAGTAGATAAAAGAGCTAAAAAAGGTATTTTCTTATCATTCCAGTATCCGCAAGAAATACCAGGTGTCACTGTAGAAAATTTTTTGAGAACTGCAAAAACTGCAACAACAGGTGAACAGCAAAGTATTTTTGATTTTAAATTTCTGTTAGAGGAAAAAATGGATTTATTAAATATTGATCAGTCATATGCAGACCGTTATTTAAATAAAGGTTTTTCTGGAGGAGAAAAAAAGAAAAACGAAATCTTGCAAATGGCAGTTTTAGAACCTAAGTTAGCTATTTTAGATGAAACTGATTCTGGTTTAGATGTTGATGCAACTAAAACAGTTGCTGAGGGAATTAAAAAACTTGCTTCTGCAGATAATGCAATGATTATAATTACTCATCATAACCAAATTTTAGACTATCTAAAACCAGATTTTGTTCATGTTTTAGTTGATGGTAAAATTGCTAAATCTGGAGATATGTCTTTAGCTGAAAAAATTGAAAAAGAAGGTTATGCAGAATATAAAGAACAAATTTTAAATGAAAGTAACTGTTAGAAAAAGTTTAGTGAATGAATTTTTTCTTGGGGGATTTAAAAAATTATTATAATTTTAAGTTTTAGATAACAGGGAGGTTTTTAGATGAGTGAAAGAACAGAAGTTAAAGATATTGATCGCAGTTTACATGATCAAAAAAATAAAGAAAAACATCGGTATCAGGCTGCTAAAGGTTTAACTCCAGCAGTTATAAAAGAGATTTCGAAAGAAAAAGATGAGCCTGAATGGATGTTAGATTTTAGACTTAAGTCACTTGCAATTTATAAAGAAAAAGAAGTACCTACTTGGGGAGCAGATATTTCTGATTTAGATATGGATAACATTATTACCTATGTAAGGCCTGATGCTGATCTACAAGATAATTGGGATCAGGTACCAAAAGAAATTAAAGATACTTTTGATGCTTTAGGAATTCCTGAAGCGGAAAAAGAATCATTAGCTGGAGTTGGTGCTCAATATGATTCTGAAGTTGTTTATCACAATCTAAAAGAAGAAATGGTTGAGCAAGGTGTAATCTATATGGATATGGAAAGTGCAGTAAAAAAGCATGAAGACTTAGTTAAAGAACATTTCATGAAATTAATTACACCAAATGATCATAAATTTTCGGCTTTACATGGTGCTGTTTGGTCAGGTGGATCTTTTGTTTATATTCCTGCAGGAGTAGATGTTGATATCCCACTCCAGTCATATTTTAGACAGAATGCTCCAGGTTCAGGCCAGTTTGAGCATACCCTAATTATTTTAGAAGAAGGAGCAAATGCCCATTTTATTGAAGGTTGTTCTGCTCCTAAATATTCAGTTAATAATTTACATGCAGGAGCTGTTGAATTATTTGTAAATAAAAAGGCTAAATTACGCTATAGTACAATAGAAAATTGGTCTCGTAATATGTATAATTTAAATACCAAAAGAGCCTTAGTTGAAGAAGATGGAGTAATTGAATGGGTTTCTGGTTCATTTGGCTCTAAAGTTTCAATGTTATATCCAATGAGTATTTTAAAAGGAGCTAGAGCTAGAGCTGAGTTTACAGGTGTTACTTTTGCAGCTGAAGGTCAGTATCTTGATACAGGAGCTCAAGTTATTCATGCTGCTCCTAATACTACTTCTACAGTTAACTCGCGTTCAATTGCTAAAGATGGTGGCCATGCTTATTATCGAGGACTCTTAAAAGCGACTGAGAATGCTCAGGGTGCAAAAGCATCTGTTTCTTGTGAGTCTTTAATGTTAGATAATCAGTCTAAATCTGATACTTTACCAATTATGAAATTAGAGACTGATGATATTGATATTGGTCATGAAGCAAAAGTTGGTAGAATTAGTGAAGAGGCAATTTTCTATCTCATGAGTAGAGGTATTAGTGAAGAAGAAGCAAAAGCAATGATCGTTCGCGGCTTTGTAGAACCAATTGCCAGTGAATTACCATTAGAATATGCAGTTGAATTAAATAATCTAATTAACCTTGAACTTGAAGGTACTATAGGATAGGTGATATGAAATGTATAATAAAAAATTAGTCGATAAATTAACTACTGGACAATCAAAGTTATTAAGTAAAAAAAGAATAGAAGCTGTAAAAGAATTTGAAAATTTAGAGCAGAACAATTTTAATAGAATTAATTTAAATGACTATGATTTACCCGAGTATAGTCCTTATAATAAAGAATATCTGAAAACTAAAAAGGGTCAGGAAAAATTGATAGTAAAAAAAATGACAGATAACTTAGATAATGAAAAAGAAATTTTGAATTATCTGCAAGAGTTTAAAACAAATAAAGTAGAAAAAGGTAATAAGGGGCTTGGAGCTAAATATATGCATTTAGCAGATGCCTTTTATAATACAGGACTTTTTATTAAAGTACCAAAAAATTCAGATTTTAAATTACCTCTAGAAATATTTTATGAATTAGACAAAGCAAATCCTTTTTTAATTGATAATAATTTCATTGTAGCTGAAGAGAATTCTAATTTAACAATTGTAATTGATTATAGAATGCAAGCTAAAAAATTAGAGGCTTTTCATAATGGATTAACAAGGGTAATTGTTAAGGATAATGCTGTTTTAAATATTATTAAAGTCCAAAGATTTAATGATCAGAGTTATAATTTTGACAGTAATTTTTCAATCATCTCAAATCAAGGAAAATTAAATTGGATTCCACTTGAATTAGGTGCTAAAAACTCAATTACAAATAATGAAAATATTTTAGCAGCTGAGGGCAGTGAGGCTAGTATTAGCTCAGTTTACTTTGGTGATGGTCAGCGGAAGCTTGATCTTGGCTTTAAAATGAATCATCAGGGTCGCTATAGTAAGAGCGAGATTGAAAGCAAGGGTGTTTTAAAAGATACAGCCCAAAAAGTATTTAGAGGAGATCTTTATTTCCAAAAAGGTGCAAGCCAGGCTAAGGGTTCAGAAAAAGAAGAGGTTTTACTTTTAAATAAAACTGTTGATTCAGATTCTATCCCTGCTCTATTTTCAGAAGAAGATAATGTAGAAGGGGAACATGCTGTAAGTGCAGGTCAAATTGATGAACAACAATTATTTTATTTAATGAGCAGAGGGATGACTAAAGCAGAAGCTAAACAGCTAATGGTTGAAGCAGCTTTTAATCCTATTTTTGCTAAAATACCGCTTAATGACCTCAAAGGAAGTGTTATTAATGATGTCAAAAAAAGAATCCACAGCTAAAACTAAAAGTTTTGGAGCTCAATATAAAACTGATTTTCCCATTTTAGACCAGGAATTTGATGGTGAAAAATTAGTTTATTTTGATAATGCTGCAACAACTCAAAAGCCTAATTCTGTTTTAGATGCTGTAGATAATTATAATCGGACCATAAATGCTAATCCTCATCGGGGAGCTCATACTTTGAGTGTCAAAGCAACTCAAGCTTATGAAAAAGCCAGAGAAACAGTAAAAGATTTTATAAATGCTGAAAAGGCAGAAGAAATTATTTTTACCAGAAATACAACTGAGTCTTTAAATTTATTAGCAAATAGTTTGGAGGATTTAGTCAGTGAAGGTGATGAAATTCTAATTTCACTTTTAGAACATCACAGTAATATTTTACCCTGGCAGCAATTAGCAGAAAAGAAAAATTTGAAATTAAAATATTTATACCCAGATGAAAATTATAGAATTTCTCTAGCAGAGTTAAAGTCTAAGTTGAGTGAGAAAACTAAGATTTTTAGTATTTCTCAAATGTCAAATGTTAGTGGAACTATAAATCCAGTTAAAGAAATGGCAGAATTAGCCCATCAAAAGGGTGCTTTAGTTGTTGTTGATGGTGCTCAAGGTGCTCCTCATATCAAAACTGATGTTCAAGATTTGGATGCAGATTTTTATGCTTTTTCTGGCCATAAAATGTTAGGACCAATGGGAATTGGAGTTTTATATGGAAAAAAAGAAATTTTAGAAAAATTACCTCCCTTTCTCAAAGGTGGAGGCATGATAGAATATGTTAAAGAACAAAGTTCAACTTATGCTCCCTTGCCTGAAAAATTTGAAGCAGGAACTCCTAATGTTGAAGGTGCAATTGGTTTGGAAGCAGCTATTAAATATTTAGAAAAAGTGGGCCTTGATCAAATTAAAAAACATGAGTTAGATTTAACAGCTTATGCCCTTGAAAAAATGAAGAAACTTGATTATGTTGAAATAGCTGGCCCTCTTGATTTAGAAGCTAGAGGTGGTATTATTTCTTTTAATATTAAAGATATTCACTCACATGATTTGGCTACTATAGTTGATAGTGCAGGAATTGCTATTCGCTCAGGTCACCATTGTGCTCAACCTTTAATGAAATTTTATCAGCTTAATTCTACAGGTCGGATTAGTTTTTATCTTTATAATACCAAAGAAGAAATTGATCGTTTTCTAGCATCCCTAGAAAAAGTAAGGGAGGTTTTTGGATATGGATCTTAACTCTGTTTATACTGAATTAATAATGGAGCATAATAAAAATAGTAGGAATAAGCATGCCTTAGAAAACCCTGATTTGAGTGAACATGGACACAATCCAAGTTGTGGAGATGATATTACTTTAGAATTAAAGTTGGAAGAGGGAATAATCAAAGAAGCTGCTTTTACAGGTAGTGGTTGTGCTATTTCTCAGGCTTCAACTTCAATTATGATTGATTTAATTAAAAATAAATCTGTTGCAGAAGCTTTAGATTTAGTAGAAACTTTTATAGCTATGATCAAAAAAGATATAACTGAACAAAAAGAATTAAGAAAACTAAAAGATGCAATGGCTTTAAAAAATATTTCTAATATGCCCGCTCGTGTTAAATGTGCTGTTTTATCTTGGCATACATTAAAAGAAGCCTTGAATAAGTAAATTTAAGAATTTATCTTCTAAAACTTCACCAAAAGGTGAAGTTTTTACTTTACATAAGTAAGTATTGTTTATATACTAATGATAATGAGTCTCAAACATAAATTTAATTTATTTAATAGAATTTATTTTTAGATAACTCAATAAAATTATAAAATAATAAGATGAGGTGGAAAAATGGAAAACAGAAAAAAAGGAATAACTTTTATATTATTATCTTCACTTTTTTTTGCTTTAATGGCAGCTACTGTTAAATTTTTAGGAGATATGCCAACAGCCGAAAAAATATTTTTTAGAAACTTGATTGGAATTTTTATTGCTTTAACTTTAGTCAAAAAAACTGGTAGTTCTTTAGTTGGGAATAATAAAAAGCTTTTAGTTTTAAGAAGTTTATTTGGTCTTTTAGGAATAGCAGCTTATTTTTATGCTTTAGCAAATATGAAATTATCTGATGCAGTTATTTTAAATAAAATGTCACCATTTTTTGTAATGATTTTTGCTTCTATTTTTTTAAAAGAAAATATTACCAAAAAACAAATAATGGCTTTAATAACAGCAGCATTTGGAGCTATATTAGTAATTAGGCCGGGTTTTGATTCAAATATTTTCCCTGCTCTAATTGCTTTAACTTCTAGTATTTTAGCAGGTGTATCTTATACAGTAGTTAGACAGCTGCGTAAAACTGACTCTGCTCCAACTGTTGTTTTTTATTTCAGTTTATTTTCAACTTTAGCTATGATTCCTTTTATGCTCAAAGGTAGTTTTGTTATCCCAAGTATTTCTCAGGCAATAGCTTTATTGTCCTTAGGCTTATTTGCAGCTGCAGCTCAATTATTTATGACTAATGCTTATCGTCATGCTGAAGCTGGAGAGCTTTCAATTTATACTTATGCAAATATTGTTTTCTCTACTATTTTTGGCTTAGTTATATTTCAAGAAATTCCAGATATATTTTCAATTTTTGGAGCTTTATTAATAATTTCTGCTGGTTATTTAAATTATAGGGCCAAGGAAAAAGAAAATGCAGAGAAATTAAGACTAAAAAAACAAAAAAATAAAAGTTAAATTTAATTATTTATTAAACTAATTTTACAGATTTTACTTATATTGGGGGAGATTAAATGAAAGAAATTAATACAATCTTTTTAGATGTTGATGGAACTTTGACAGATGGGAAAGTTTATTTAGATAATCAAAAAAATGAGTTAAAAGCTTTTGATGTTAAAGATGGATTAATAATAGTAGCTGCAATAGAGCTTGGTTATGAAGTTATTATTATGACTGGACGGAAATCAGAGGTTGTAGCTAGAAGAGCAGCTGAATTAGGAATTAAAGAATATTATCAAGGTGTTCGTTACAAAAAGAAAGCTCTAGAAAAATTAATGCAGAAAAAGGGGATTACTTATCAAAATTTAGCCTATTTGGGAGATGATTTAAATGATCTAGCAGTTATGAAAAAAGCAAGATTTGCTGCCTGTCCAGCTAATGCTGCTCAAGAAATTAGAAAAATATCAGATTTTGTTTCTGAATTTAAAGGAGGAGCAGGTGCAATAAGAGAGATTTTAACTCACCTTTTAAGAGCAAAAGGTGATTATCATAAGGTATTAGAACTTTTTGCTTAAACTTAGTTTTAACTAAATTATATAAATTAAGTTGCGCAAAATATAAATTGGGGTGAAAAAATGGAAGCAGAAGAATTTGAGAACCTAAAATTGGAAAATCAAATTTGTTTTCCAATTTATGCTCTTTCTCGGAAGGTTATTAGATTATATAAGCCATTACTTAAAAAATTTAATTTAACTTATACTCAATATATAACTATGTTAGTTTTATGGGAAAAAGAAAATATTTCTTTAAAAGAATTAGGAGCAGAGCTTTATTTAGATTCGGGAACTCTTTCTCCAGTAGTGAAAAAATTAGTTAAACAAGGATTAGTAGAAAAGTATCGTTCTCAGCTTGATGAAAGAATTGTTAAGTTAAGATTAACTAATCAAGGAAAAGAAATGAAAAAAGAAGCCGTTAAAATCCCAGAAAAATTATTTTCTAAATTTAAAGGTCAACCAGAGACTTTAAACAATCTAAAAGAAAATTTGAATCAAGTTTTAACTCAATTTTAGCTTTAAAAAAAGTTAAATTCTATTTTAGGATTTAGCTTCTGTTTTTAACAAGATTAATTGTACACAATTTAATTTAGCAAAATAAAAAAGGAGAGATTGAAATGAATATTTATGATTTTGAAGCAGAAGATATTAGAGGTCAAAAAATTGATTTTAAAGATTTTGCAGGAAAAGCCTTATTAATTGTTAATACAGCTAGTGAATGTGGTCTGACTCCTCAATTTGAAAGTTTAGAAGAATTATATCAAGAATATAAAGATCAAGGTTTAGAAATATTAGGTTTTCCTTGTAATCAATTTGGTAATCAAGATTCAGGGACTAATGCAGAAATTAAAGAATTTTGTCAGCTTAACTATGGAGTTTCTTTTAAAATGTTTGCAAAAATAAAAGTTAATGGAAGTGATGCTCATCCTTTATTTAAGTATTTAAAAAAAGAAACTGCTTCTCTGCTTGGAGGAATAATTAAGTGGAATTTTACTAAGTTTTTAGTTGATCGAGAAGGAAATGTAGTTAATCGCTATGCCCCAACAACAGATCCTTTAAAAATTAAGTCTGAGCTTGAAAAAATATTATAGGTAGCTTAAAATTCAAATGGAGTAGAAAATTCTACTCCATTTGAATTCATTTTTTAGTCAAACTAAAGTAGCTTGACCCTAAAAGTTTTCTTTAATATCAAGTACAGTCATTTTCTCTATTGCTCTTTCTACCAAAGCTTCTATTTCTAAATCTTCTTCTCCAAAATGAACAATCTCAAGTTTAGGTTGAGTTACAGGATTATCAGGCACAAAAATTGTACAACAATCCTCATGTGGTCGAATTGAAATTTCATAAGTATCAATTTTTTTAGCTAATTTAATAATTTCATTTTTGTCCATTGTAATTAAAGGTCTTAAAACAGGTAATTCTGCGATTTCATTTGAAGAATGTAAACCTTCAATAGTTTGACTTGCAACCTGGCCTAAGCTTTCTCCTGTAATTAAAGCTTGCTCATTATTTATTTTAGCTAACTTATTTGCAATTCTGATCATCATACGTCGCATAATAGTTACTGTATATCTTTGGGGACATTTTTTTAAAATTTGCTGCTGGATTTCAGTAAAATATGGAATCTGTAATTTTATTGTTCCGCCATAAAGGCTTAAAGTTTTAGCTAAATCTATTACTTTTTGTTTTGCTCTAGCAGAAGTATAAGGTGGTGAATTAAAATAAACGGCATTGAGAGTTAAACCTCGTTTTAAAGCTAACCAACCTGCAACTGGACTATCAAGACCACCAGATAAAAGCAGTAAACCTCGACCAGAACATTGGACAGGCAGTCCACCTGGGCCAGTTTCTCTGCTAATAAAAAGATAAATTTTACCCCTTCTAATTTCTACTTCAAGCTGATGTTCAGGCTGATGAACATCAACACTAAGAGGAGTAGCTTGACTTTCAATATTTTTTAAAATTTCTGCTCCAAGTTCAGAATTTAATTTAGGACTTTTAATTGGAAAAGATTTATCTGCTCTTGTAGTTTCTACTTTAAAAGTTGTAGGATAATTTTGAACCTCTGTTTGAAAAAGTTTAACAACTTTTGCTTTTAATTTTTCAAAATCTTCTTGGTCAAATTTCTTTATTTTTTTGCCAATCCTAAATCTTTGAGCTGGACTTAGGGAAATAATACCGGGAACATTAACTAATCTTTTAACAATTTTTTCAATTTTAGAACTTGGTGCATAAAGAAAAATCCTGCCATAAACAGTACTAATTTCAAAATCACCTAAGTCTTTAGTTGCTCTTTCAATATTAGTGATTAATTGAGAAATAAAATCATTAATATTATCACCTTTAAGAGCAATTTCTCCATAACGAATAATTATTAAATCAAACACAGTTTTCACCTCATTAAAGAATTTTAAGAAAATCAATTTGTTCTTTTAAAATTTTTAGAAAAAAATCTAATTCAGTTTTAGTTGTTTTGCTTTCTAAACTTACTCTAAGAGCACTTTCGCTTATTTTGGGTTCTAAACCACAAGCATTAAGGATTCTATTGCCTGGTTTTTTAGATGAACAAGCTGACCCTGTAGAAAGATAAATCCCTTGATTGGCTAAAGCATGAAGCATTGTTTCTCCCTTAATTCCAGGGAGAGAGAAATTAATTATATGGGGAGCACCAGTTTGAGGAGAATTAAGTACTATTGCTTTAATTTCCTTTAACCTTTGCCTTAAGTAGTTGTTTTTTTCAATTAGACTTTGCTTAGCTTGAGATTTAGGACTAAGCTGAGCTAAGTTGTCTACAGCTACTTTAAATCCAGCTATTGCAGGAATATTTTCGGTTCCTGGTCTCAGACCTTTTTCTTGGCTTCCTCCAGCAACTAAGGGAGTTAAATTAATTCCATTTTGGCAGTATAAAGCACCTACCCCCATTGGAGCATGGACTTTATGGCCGCTAATTGAATAAAGATCTATTTGCCAGTTTTTTAAATCACTATAAACTTTACCAAAAGCCTGAACTCCATCTACATGAAAAAAAGTGAGTGGATTTATTTTTTTAATTAATTCAGATATTTTTTTGACTGGCTGAATTGTACCTAATTCATTATTGACATGCATAATACTAACTAAAACAGTTTGATCTGTAATTAAAGATTTTAAATGCTGAAGATCTACTTTTCCTTTTTTATCAACTTTAACTTGATCTATCTGCCAACCTGCCTGAGCTAAATTCTGAAAAAGATTTGCTACTGAAGCATGTTCTATTGGAGAGCTTATTAAATGTTTACCTCTATTTTGATAGCTTTGAGTAATTCCTCTAATGGCCAAATTATTGCTTTCTGTACCACCAGAACTAAAAATTATTTCTTTGGGATTTACTCCCAGGTAAGCAGCAATTTTTTTTCTACTCTGCTCTAAAATGTTTTCGGATTTTAAACCAAAACTGTGTAAAGAGGAGGGATTAGCATAACTTTGTTCTAGAGCCTCAACAACTGCTTTAGTTACTTCTGGCAGCACTTTAGTGGTTGCTGCATTATCTAAATATATTTCTTTTTTCATTAAACTCACTCCTAATTTTAAACACTAAATTTTATTATATCATTAAATAATAGATAAATAAATAGCTAAAAGCTAAAAACTAATTTAGAAAAAGGTTAAATTTTAATTTTTTGGCTAAAACATTTTAATTTTAGAGGCTAAGTGATATAATAGAAGTTGCTAGTTAAAATTATTTTTAATAAAATTAGTTTAAATAACTTAATTTGAATAACTTAAAATTATTTAGGAGGAAGAAAAGTGCGTTTAATAGATACACATGCCCATTTAGATTTTGATCACTATAATAAAGATAGAGAAAAAGTTTTTGAGAGAGCTTTTCAACTTGGAGTTGAAAAAATAGTTAATATTGGAGCTGATTTAGCTGGGAGCAAAAGAGTTGTAGAATTAGCCCAAAAATATGATAAACTTTATGCTGCTGTAGGGATTCACCCACATGAAGCAGATACAGTTAATGCTCAAACATTAGCAGAAATAAAAAAATTAGCTGCTCAGCCAAAAGTGAAGGCTATTGGAGAATGTGGATTGGATTTTTATTATGATAATTCTCCCCGTGAAATTCAAAAAGAAGCTTTTAAAAAACAATTGAATTTAGCTTTAGAATTAGATTTACCTGTTGTTTTACATTCACGTCAGGCAGCAGCAGAAACCTTGGAAATTTTGGATCAAACAGCTAATTTTGCTGATAAATTAATTTTTCATTGTTATGCTTATGGTCCAGCGGAAATTGAAGAAGTAATAAAGAGAGATTATTATGTTGCTTTTGGGGGTTTAATTACTTTTAATAATACTCAGCCGATTAGAGATGCTTTAAAAAAGGTACCATTAGATAAAATTTTATTAGAAACTGATGCTCCTTATTTAACTCCAAGTCCTAATAGAGGCAAAAGAAATGAACCTGCTAATCTAGAATATATACTAAAAAAAGCAGCTGCAATTAAAGGTCTCAGTCCTGAAAAGATGGCTCAAATTACAACTGAAAATGCTGAAAGAATTTATAACTTTTAAATTTTAGCTTCAAGTTAAAGTTTCATTAAGTTAAAGGAGGTAATTAAAATGAAAGTTGGAATTATTGGTTTAGGAGATATTGCTCAAAAAGCTTATTTACCTTTAATTACTCAGCGCCAAGATTTAGAACTATATTTTTGTACTCGAACTGAAAGCACTTTAAAACAATTAGGTGCAAAATATAAAGTTGATAGATTATTTAATTCAATTGATGAGCTTATAAAAGAAGATCTAGATGCTGCTTTTGTTCATGCAGCAACTGAGGCTCATTATATTTTAGTTAAAAAATTATTAGAAAAAGGAATTAATACTTTTGTTGATAAACCAATAACTTATCATTTGCAAAAAACTAAGGAACTAATTCAATTAGCTCAAAGCAAAGATTTAATTTTAATGACTGGTTTTAATCGTCGTTATGTTCCAACTTATACTCCTCTTTTTGAAATTGATTCTCCCAAAACAATAATTATGGAAAAAAATAGAACTTATCAACCAGGAGCAATTAGAAGTTTTATTTTAGATGATTTTATCCATGTTATTGATACAATTGTTTATTTAATGGGTAGAGATACTTTGAATTTAGAACAAATAGATTTTAAAAAAGTTGAAAGAAAGAATAAGCTTTTACAAGTTAATTTAATGTTGAGAGATGGAGAAAATACTGCTTTAGGAATTATGAATAGAGATAATCCAATTACAGAAGAAAGTCTGGAAGTAATTGCTTTAAATAAAAAGAAAAAAATTAAAAATATAACTCAAATTATTGATTATGATAATGAACAGGAAAAATATTCTCAAACAGCATCGTGGAATAAGATGGGTTATAATCGCGGTTTTGTAGATTTAATTGATGAATTTTTAATTAGAGTTAAAAATGGTCAAAATAAGGCTAAAGAAGTTAATTTTGATTTATTAACTCATCAAATAGCAGAAAAGATTATAACAAAATAATTTATTAAGGATGATTTTAAACAATATGGAAAATAAAATTGCAACACCTTCGGTGACAAAGAAAATTTTAAATAAATATAATTTAAATCTTAAAAAAAGTTTGGGACAAAATTTTTTGGTTGACCAAAATATTATTGAAATTATTAGCTCTTCAGCAGCCATTAAAGGGGATGAATTTATCATTGAAATAGGTCCAGGGATTGGCTCTTTAACTCAATCTATTTTAAATAAATTAAAAACTGGTAATTTATTGGCTGTAGAAAAAGATGCAGCTATGGTAGAAGTACTCAATGATATTTTTGCAGAAGAAAATAAATTAACTTTAATTAATCAAGATGCTCTAAAAATTGATTGGCCAGAAATATTAGAAAAATATAATCCTGAAAAGAAAAAAGTTAAATTATTGGCTAATTTGCCTTATTATGTGACTACTCCAATTATTATGGGGGTTTTAGAAAGTGAAATAGAGTTAGAGAATATGGTTTTTATGGTCCAGAAAGAGGTTGGAGAAAGAATTTGTGCTGGCCCAGAAACCAAAAAATTTGGTTCCTTGAGTGTAGCTGTTCAATATTACATGCAGCCTGAAATTATTCACCAAGTTCCAGCTAATGTTTTTATTCCTCAACCAAATGTAGATTCTGTTATTGTTGGACTTGCTCCTTATCCAGAAAATATTTATCAAAAAGAAGTTTTAAATCAAGATTTTTTCTTTCAAATTGTTAAATCAATTTTCCAACAGCGTCGAAAAACCCTCAGAAATAGTTTGAGTAGATCAGCTATTATAAATCTTGATCGTGATTTAGTAACTCAGGCTTTAAATGATGAGGGAATTGGAATTAAAAAAAGAGGAGAAAAGCTTTCTATTTTAGAAATGATTTCAATTAGTAACCGAATTTATAAAATGAGAGAAGAAGAATAGAAAAAATATTTGATTATTGAAATATTTAATGAGACTTTGAAAGGAGGCAGCAAAATGGTTAAAGTACAAATTTGTGTCGGCAGCCACTGTTCACTTGTAGGAGCTTTAAATATTTTAGAGACACTTGAAAATTTAAAAGAAGATTATCCAGAGCAAATTAAAATTGAAAGAGTAAAATGTATGGATCGCTGTGGAGATATTAAAAATGCCCCTGTTGTTAAAGTTGATGATGAACTCCTTACTTCAGCTCAAAATCAGGTAGTAATTAGTAAAGTAATGGAGAGGGTAGAATGAGTAAATTAAAAGGAATTTATACTGATATAGTTAAAATTCGACGGATGGTTTTTGCAGAGCTAGCTAGATTGGCTCTTAAAGATGCAGCCTCAGAAGAGTTTGATAAAATCCCTTATAGAATTATTGATACTGAAGAATCTACATATCGTTCAAGTATTTTTAAAGAAAGAGCAATTGTAGCAGCTAGGGTTCGGCTTGGTTTAGGAATGGATTATGAGACTAACCAAGAACACAAATTGTTATCTGAAGGGGTAAAAGATTTTTTAGAAAATGAAAATCAATTAGATAAACCACTTGTAAATGTTATTCGTTTTGCCTGTGAAAAATGCCCAACTAATGCTCATTTTGTAACTAATAATTGCCGCAAATGTTTAGCTCATCCTTGTAGTATAGTTTGTCCAGTTGATGCGATTACTATAGAAGAAAAAGCAGCAGTAATTGATCAAGAAAAATGTATTAACTGTGGGAAATGCAAAAAAGCATGTCCTTATGAAGCCATTGTTAATTATGAGCGTCCTTGTGCTGAAGCTTGTGGTGTTGATGCTATTGAAAGTGATGAGTATCAAAGAGCAAAAATTAATCAGAATAATTGTGTAAGTTGTGGTCAATGTATTATAGCTTGTCCTTTTGGAGCAATTGCAGATAAATCAATGATTTTTCAGCTTTTAAAAGCTATTAAAAAAGGAGAAGATATTAGGGCAATTATAGCCCCTTCTTTTGTTGGCCAATTTGGTCCTTTAGTTAAAGCTGAACAAATTGTAGCTGCTTTGGCAAAGCTTGGTATTAAAGAAATTAGAGAAGTAAGTCTGGGAGCTGATTTTGCTTCTTTACATGAAGCAGATCTTTTTGCTGAAGATGTGCCAGAAGAGCAGCCTTACCTTGGTACCTCTTGTTGTCCATCTTGGACTTATGTAGCAGAAAAACATGTGCCTGAGGTAAAAGAAAATATTTCTGCTTCAAGTTCTCCTATGATTTTTGCTGCTCGTTCAGTAAAAGAAAATAACAAGGATAGTAAAGTGGTATTTATTGGTCCCTGTGTTTCTAAAAAATTAGAGGCATTAAGTCCTAAAGTCAAGGATGAAGTTGACTATGTAATTACTTTTGAAGAATTAGCAGCTATTTTTGTGGCAGCTGATATTGAGTTGACTAAAGTTGAGAGTGAAGAAGAAATTAATGATGCTTCTTATTATGGTAGAGCTTATGCTAAAGCAGGTGGAGTTGCAGAAGCAATTAAGCAAAATTTGAAAGAAAAATATGGGATTGAGCCTGCAATTGCTAAAGCTGATGGTCTAGCAGATTGTAAAAAAACTTTGACTAAGGCTAAAGCTGGAGTTTTAGATGGCTATTTGATTGAAGGAATGGCCTGTGAAGGTGGTTGTGTTGGTGGCCCAGGTACTTTATTAACAACTCAAAGAGGTGCCAAATATGTTGGTGATTTTGCTGATGAATCTCCCTATAAATATGCTTTTGAGAATGAAAAATTAAAGGGGGAAGCTGACTAAAAGTTAGTAGTTTTGCTGGCCCTTTTTGCTCTATAAGATTTCTTATGGTATAATTAATTTGAATTGTTTTAAATGAGGTGAATCTGAATGAAAGAAAATGTTTTAGATAAAATAAAAGAAGAAGTTAAATTATATGTTGGCCATCGAGTTAGTGTCAAAGCAAATCGGGGCCGCCGAAAAGATATTGAAAAAGAGGGTATTTTGGAAAAAACTCATGAAAATGTTTTTGTAGTGAGGATTAAAGATCATAATCAAATTAGACGTTTGTCTTATACTTATTCAGATCTATTGACAGATGATGTAGTTGTTAGGTCTCAAGATAATGAGACAAAGATAGGACTGTAATTCTAGCTAGAGTAAATAAATTTAATAGGGCAGCCTTAAAGGGCTGCTTTTTTTACTGTTGTTTTTTACTAATTGAAATCTCAAAATTTGAAAGGAGAGAAAAATTTGGGAACTAATATGATTATCGGTTTATTGGGTGGGCTTGGACTTTTTATCTATGGAATGAAACAAATGAGTGAAGGACTTCAAAAAACTGCTGGAAAAAAATTAAGACATTTTTTAGCCGCTATGACTTCTAAACCAATTATGGGAGTTGGAGTAGGAGCCTTAGTTACTTCAATTATTCAAAGTAGTAGTGCTACAACTGTAATGGTAGTTGGTTTTGTTAATGCAGGTATAATGACTTTACTTCAATCTGTGGGAGTTATTATGGGTGCCAATATTGGTACAACTATTACAGCCCAGTTAATTGCCTTTAAACTTGGGGATTATGCTTTTCATGCAATTGCAATTGGTGCTTTTACATATTTATTTTCTAAGAGAAAAAAGTTTCAATATATTGGTCAAGTTTTATTAGGTTTTGGACTTTTATTTTTGGGTTTAGAAACTATGGGAGATACAATGGAACCTTTACGGGACTCACAAATATTTTTAGATTGGATGGAAAGTTTTGCTCAATATCCAATTTTAGGTGTTTTAGCAGGTATAGTTGTTACTGTAGCAGTTCAAAGTAGTAGTGCATCTTTTGGTATTTTACTCGGTTTAGTTACTGCTGGTGCTATTAATTATGAGGCTGCTATTCCAGTTTTATTAGGAAGTAATATAGGAACAACAGTTACTGCTATTTTATCTGCTATTGGAGCTAATTTAACTGCTAAAAGAGCAGCTGCAGCTCACTTTTTGTTTAATGTTTTTGGAGCAGGTATTATTATTTTATTCCTTTATATAGTCCCTGATTTTTCTAATGGGTTAGAAACAATTTTACTTAAAATGAGTAGCTTTTTTGGGCAAACTGGTCCTTCAACAGAGCGTTTGCTGGCAAATACTCATACTTTTTTCAATGTTTTAAACACTCTTATTTGGCTTCCTTTTACTGCCTTTTTAGTTTATTTAGTTAAAAAAATAATTCCTGGTGAAGATACTACTTTAAAACATGGAACGACTTTTATTGATGAAAGAATGTTAAGTACTCCTTATGTAGCCATTGATCAGGTGAAAAAAGAAATTATTTATATGCATGGAATTGCTGCTGATATGGTTTGTGATTCTGTTAAAGCCTTTTTAGAGGCTGATGGAGAAGTAATTAAAAAAGTAAAAAGACATGAAGATATTGTAAATGAAGTAGAAGAAGAGTTATTACATTTTATTCAAAAAATCCCTCAAGCTCAGTTAAATGATGTTGATATTAGAACTTTAGATAAATATTTTGCTGTTGTTGATGATATAGAAAGTATTGCAGATGATGCTAATGATATTACAGACTTAATTGAGGATCGCTTGGAAGATAAATTAAAGTTTTCTCCTGATGCTCAGGCTACTATTCAAGAGGTTTATGCTATTATTTGTAATGTTTTAGATAAATCAGCAAAATTACTTGAAACACATGATTTAGAAATTGCAACTGAAATTTTAGCTGCTGAAGAAAAGTTAGATGAAATGCAAATTCAGTTTAGAGATGAAAATATTAGTCGAATTAAAAGATCCAATAAAGCTGCTTGTGATCCTAATTCTGGTATTTTATTATTAGAAATTTTAGATGATATGGAACATATAAGTGATCAGATGGCAGATATTGCTCATAGTATTATGGAAATTTATCAAGATCAAAATCTTGGCAAAGATGATTCAGATGTGAAAGTGGTATAAGTTTACAAGAATTTAACATTAAAATAGCTGATTTAGTTGAAGCCTCCTTTTTAAAGGAGGCTTCTTTTGCTATAATGGAGAAAAGGGATATCTGATTTAGCCACAGACTTCATTGACGCTTTTCATATATAATTTATTTGGGACTGCCTTAACTCCCTTCGGTCAGACAAAAGGCAGTCTGTTTCCAAATAAATTATAATCAAAGCTATTCCGTCTGAAGTGCAAAATCAGATAAACCTTTTCTCTGGGAAATACTTGGAGTGCTGATTTATATGTTTATTTAATTAATTGTTCTCATGATAGTTACATTGAGGAGGTTCCAATGTCTAAATCATTTTCTGAGATGTCACTGGAAGAATTGTGGCAACTTTTTCCAATTATTTTAAAGGAATATAATCCTGAATATAAAAATAATCTTAATGGTTATACTGAAGCTAAAACTGAATTCATTAAAAAATATACAACTAAAGCCAGAAAGGAATTTAGAAAAAAATATTTACCTGACGCGAAATGAAATTTAATAATATTTTTAAATAATCAAAACCAAAATAAAGAAATCCGGGAGGATTTATAATGGCAAAAATTCTTGTAGTTGAAGATGAAAAAAATATTAGAGAGTTAATTAAATTTAATTTAGAAAATGCAGGTTATGAAGTTTTGACAGCTGAAAATGGTAAAATAGCTCTTAATAGCTTAGAAGCTGAAATTGATTTAGTAGTTTTAGACTTGATGTTACCAGAAGTTGATGGGATGGAAGTTTGTCGGCAGATGAGAGCAAATAAGAAGCTGAGGCAGATTCCAATCATAATGTTAACTGCCAAAGGAGAAGAAATAGAAAGAATTTTAGGGCTTGAAATGGGAGCAGATGATTATATGACTAAACCATTTAGCCCTAGAGAATTGGTTGCGCGAATTAAAGCTATTTTTCGTCGGATTAAAGAATTGAAAGTAGATCAAGAAAAAATTAAAGATAAGATAATCTCGGCTGGGAAATTAAAACTTGATATTCCCAGACATGAAGTTTTTTTGGGAACTGAAAAAATAATTTTAACTCCTAAAGAATTTGAATTACTTCGGTATTTAGTTATTAATCAGGGTCGAGTTTTAAGTCGAGATTTGCTTTTAGAAAAAATATGGGGTTATGAATATGCAGGTGATACAAGAACAGTCGATGTTCATATTAGAAGACTGCGTCAAAAAATAAAGGCTGATCAGATAGTTACAGTGAGAGGGGTGGGATATAAATTTGCTAAAATGGAATAAGTTAAGTATTAAAAATCGGATAATTATTATTTTTATTATTATTCAACTTTCAATTATTGGTTTAAGTTTTTATTATTTTAGTACAAATCACCGCCATTTTTATTTAGAACAAGAAAAAATTAGCTTAAATCATTATTCAAAGCTAATCTTAAATGATTTAGAAAGCCAAACTATTAAAAGTTCTAATCAAACTTTGAGTCAAAAAGTATTAGATTGGGCAGAAGCTTCGCAAACAAGAGTGACTATTATTCAGGCAGATGGTCAAGTAATTGCTGATTCTGATCATAATATAGAAAAAATGGATAATCATCTTCAGCGTCCAGAAGTGATTCAGGCTCTTAATCGGCCTAGCCCTGGTAGTGAAATCCGTTATAGTGAAACAATTGGAGAACAAATGCTTTATTTTGCTGTGCCAATTAAAAAAGAGGGAGCTTTAATTGGGATTTTAAGGATTGCTCGTCCAATTAATTTTATTAGAAGTGTTTTGTTTGAAGATATTAAAAGTTATCTTTTTTTCTTTTTTATTTTAGCATTAATAACTATTATCTTAGCCTGGCGCTTAACTAAGAGTATAGTTAAACCTTTAGAAACTGTGACTAGTACTGCTGCTAAAATTTCCAAAGGTGATTTAAGTCAGCGAATTCCAGTTAGAAGATATACAAGTGAAATTGAAAAATTAGCTAAAATGTTTAATTTTATGGCAGCTGAGTTAGAAGATAAGATTACTGAAGTTTCTCAGGAAAAAAATAGGATAGAGGCAATTTTAGCTAGTATGTTAGATGGTGTAATTGCAGTTAATGCAGAGGGAGAAGTTACTCTTATTAATCCAGCTGCTCGTAGAATTTTTAATATAGAAGCTGAAAAAATAAGAGGTAAAACATTAATTAGCTCTTTATTTAGCCATCGGATAGATATGTATTTACAACGAGCATTTGATAAAAAAGAAGTTATTAGTCGAGAAATTAAGTATAAAAATCCAGAACAAAAAATAATTCAAGCTACTTTTATTCCACTTTTAGCTGCTGATAAAAAGCTAAATGGGGGAGTAATTGTTTTAACAGATATTACTGAATTAAGAAAGCTAGAGACAGTTAGAAATGATTTTGTTGCTAATGTCTCACATGAGTTAAGAACTCCATTGACTTCAATTATAGGTTATTTAGATACTCTTTTAGAAAGTGACATTGAAGACCAAGATACAAGAGAAAGATTTTTGCAGATCATTAAAGAAGAAACTGATCGTCTTTCTAATTTAATTAATGATTTATTAAACTTATCTAAAATTGAATCTCAAATATTTAAGCTAGAAGCAGACAATTTTGAAAAAATAGTAAAAAAAGTTGTTAATCTTTTAAGTCAAA
Organism: Halanaerobium praevalens DSM 2228; assembly: GCF_000165465.1. Taxonomy (GTDB): domain Bacteria; phylum Bacillota; class Halanaerobiia; order Halanaerobiales; family Halanaerobiaceae; genus Halanaerobium; species Halanaerobium praevalens. The sequence continues at coordinate 1,945,842 of NC_017455.1, read as the reverse complement.
AAGCAAAAAAACAAAAGCTTGAGCTTAACTTAGAAATTGATAATAATTTACCTCTTGTTTATATGGTGCGAGAACAAATTAAACAAGTACTGATTAATCTGATTGATAATGCTATTAAATATACTGCAGAAGGAGGGAAGGTTGAGGTTAAAGTTAAGCAGGAAAAAGATAAGATTTATTTTTCTGTTCAAGATAATGGTATGGGAATTCCTCAAGCTGATCAAGAGAGAATTTTTGAAAGATTTTATCGAGTTGATAAAGCTAGGTCAAGGGCTTTGGGAGGAACAGGAATTGGATTATCGATTGTAAGAAATATAATAAAACAGCATGGAAGTGAAATTCAGCTTAAAAGTAGAGAAGGAGTAGGTAGTGAATTTTATTTTTATTTAAAAATAGCAGAATAAAAGCTCTTTTGCTTGCTACTTTTTTGTACCCGGTACAAGTGAATAATTACACAAATTGAGATAAAAAAGAAGCTTTGATTTGAATAAGCCAAAATCAAAGCTCTTTTAGTTGAATAATTAAATTTATGAGCAGCAGCCTTCATCTGAAGAGCAGCAACCTTGGTCAGGATTAAGTATATGTGAAATTTCATGATTAATAGTATCCATTAATTTACCAAATTGTTGTTGAGTTTGAAAATAATTATTTATTTTGTCGTTTTTTAGCATTTCTTTTTGTAAAGATTGAAGCTCAGTTCTTAATTCTTGATTTGATCTATCATTAGCAAATTCTTGCTGTTTTTCTTCAAAATTATTTAACATTTCTACTGCTTTTTCATCATTTTCTAAACTTTCTTCTGCCTTTTCCATTTTTAAATATTCTTCTGAATTGATTAATAATTGACCTAATTCTTGTGCTTTTTCTGATATTTTAGACATTAATAAACCTCCAGTTAGTATAGTCTTATACTTTTATTATTTTTATTATACCATTTAATAGTTTAAATATAAATAGTTTTGCTCAAAAATTATTTATATAAGATTTGACTTAATTATTTTTTTATTTTCTAAAATATTATCAATTTCTTTTTTAACTAATTTAATATTTTCTTTGTTCAAACTATAATCAATCCAACGACCTCTTTTAGAAGCTTTAATTAGTCCTGCTTCTTTTAATATTTTTAGATGATGAGAAACATTAGGCTGACTTATTTCTAAAATATCCACAAAGTGACAGCTGCATAATTGCTCAGAGCTTAATAATTTAAGCATTTCCAGTCTATTTTGATCAGCAATGGCTTTTAATATTTTAATTATTTTTTTATTTTTTTTCACAAAAATTATCCTTTCTAGTTTTAGCTACTTTTATAAGCTCAGAAAATAAGTTGATAAAAGATCTGCTGTTATCTATTAGGTCTTCAGGATGCCATTGTAAACCCATTAAAAAAGAACCCTTTTTATTTTCTATTGCCTCAATTAATCCACATTCTGATTTAGCTGAAATATTTAAACTTTGAGCGATTTCTTTAATAGCTTGGTGATGATGAGAATTTACAGTTAAATCATCTTCACTTAAAATTTTATCAAGCTGGGTATCTTTAATAATATTTATTTTATGATTTACATATTCTCTATTTTCTCTTTTTTCTAAATCTAAAGGTAGATGACTAAAACCACAATCTAATTGATGATCAATATCTTGGTATAAACTACCACCTAAAGAGACATTAATTAACTGCATGCCTCTACAAATTCCTAAAATAGGGATTTGAGCTTTATATGCTTCTTTAAATAAAGCAATTTCCCATTTGTCGCGATCAGGATTTATATTTTTGAGCTCAAAAACTTTAGTTTCTCCATAACTTGCAGGAGCTAAATCTTCACCACCACTTAAAACTAAAGCATCAATTAAATCAATATATTCTTGTAGATGCTTTTGAGTATCAAAAGGGGGGATAATAATTGGAGTTCCTCCAGCTCTATAAACTGCATTAATATAGCTGCACCGGATTTTAGTATATTTTTTACTATGCTCACAGTCACAAAAAGAAGTAATTCCTACAACAGGATTTTTCATAATAATCATTCCTTTAAATTAATATATTTAAATCTATTTATATGTTATTCTAAATTATACTCTTTGTCAAATTAATTATAAGGCAAATAATTAATTTTTTGATTTAAAAAACTTGTTAATATTGCTATATATTGATATTCAAAATATATAATTTGTCTTTATAATTTCGATTTATTTGGAAAATTTAAATAAAAATAGCTATTATCCTTGTAATCTTAAAGTTAAATATTAAATTATATTTTTTTAGTTGACATTTAAAAAATATTTCTATATAATCATATTAGTTAATATTAATATGAAAAGAGGGATTTTATGGAGAAGTTACTTATTTTTCTAAAATGCATTGCTGATGAAAATAGAATTAAAATATTAAAATTGCTTTTAGATAGTCAATATTGTGTTTGTCAGCTGCAAGAATTATTAAATAAATCACAGTCTAGTGTTTCTCAGCATCTTAGTTATTTTAAAGAACTAAATCTTTTACATGAAGAAAAAAGTGGGAAGTGGATTTATTATTCTATAGATAGAGCTGTCTATGATAGTTATTTAGCTAAGTTGATTTCATTAAAGGCAGACACATTAACTGAATTAAATCTTGCTGAATTAGAGACTGAAATAGATAATTTAGATACAGCAGCAGAAATAAAAGAAAGGAGATGTTGTTAGTGTTTATAATTTTTGAAAAGTTTGCAGATTTAATAACTTATAATTTATTTGGTTTAGAAGTAGGCAGCAAATTGGGGGAATCAGTTCGTTTCTTCTTTTATGATACTACTAAGATAATTTTTTTACTTGCAATAATGATTTTCTTTATTTCAATTGTAAGAAGCTTTTTTCCACCTGAAAAGACTAAAAAACTTTTAAGTAATTATCGGAAAATAACTGCTCATGTTATGGCTTCACTTTTAGGAGTTGTAACACCATTTTGTTCTTGTTCTTCAGTGCCTATTTTTATTGGCTTTGTAGAATCAGGAATTCCACTTGGAGTTACTTTTTCCTTTTTAATTACTTCACCAATAGTCAATGAGGTTGCTTTAGTGATGCTCTATACTTTATTTGGCTGGAAAATTGGAACTCTTTATCTTGTAAGTGGTATTTTAGTTGGTATAGTTGGAGGAATTGTTATTGAAGCACTGGGCATGGAAAAATATGTAGAAGAATATGTTTATCAGATTAGTGCTGCTGACAGTGAAGTTGAAGAGCTTGATTGGAGTGACAGAATTGACTTTGCTAAAGCAGAAGTTAAAGAAATTGTGAGCAGAGTCTGGAAATATGTTATAATTGGGATTGGAATTGGAGCTGCAATTCATGGTTATGCTCCAGCTGCACTATTAGCAGAATATGCTGGTGCTAATAATCCCTTATCTGTAATTGCTGCAGTTATTGTTGGTATTCCACTTTATGCTAATGCTGTTGGAACAATTCCAATTGTAGAAGCTTTAATGGGTAAAGGAGTTGCTTTAGGTACAGCTTTGAGTTTTATGATGGCAACTACAGCTTTATCACTGCCAGCAATGATTATTTTGAGAAAGGTGATAAAACCTAAATTGATTACAGTTTTTGTAACTGTTGTTGGGGTTTCAATTATTGGTGTTGGTTATATGTTTAACTTTGTTATGAATTTTGTTTAATTTTTCACTTGTACCAGGTTAAAAAGAATAAATTCACAAAACAAAATTAAAAGGAGTGTTAATTATGAAAATTACTATTTATGGTCCAGGGTGTAAAAATTGTGTCAACTTAGCTGATAATGCTAAAAAGGCTGTTGCAGAAGCAGGGGTAGAGGCAGAAATAATAAAAGAAGAAGATATGGCTGAAATTGCCAAAGCAGGCATTATGAGTACACCTGCTATTGGAATTGATGGAGAAGTTAAGATTAAAGGTAAAGTAGCAACAGTAGAAGAAATAAAAGATTTAATTTCTTAATTCATTTTTTTATAATTTAAAATCAATATTTAGGATACCTGGATTATTTATAATGATCAGGTATCCTTTTTTATTTTAAAAATATCATTTTTTGATTTATGTATATATTTTTAGTATACTAAGGATGGTAATTTAAAATTAGTTAAAAATTTAAATAATTTCTACAATTAACTGGAGGTTTTTATTAATGTCAAAAGTGGTAACTAAAGCAGAAAAATTAGCTGATGCAATTTTAGAATCAGAAGAATACAAAAAAATGTTAAAAGCGGAAAAGGTTATGGATGCCGATAAGAAGGCATCAGAATTAGTTAAAAAAGTTGAAGCCTTACAAATTAAAATTGACCAAAACAAAAGCGCTGAAAAATTTAAAAAAGAAATGGCTTCTTTACAGAAAAAAATGTGGGAAAATGAAAAAATCAAATCATTTATGCAAAAACAGCAGTCGTTTAGCAAATTAATGGCAGGTGTTAATAAGAAAATTAGTCAGAAAATAAATCCACAAGCAGGTAATCATGATCAGTTTGACGAGCACCAAGATAATCATTAATTAAATTTTATTTAACTTAAATACAATTAATAATAAGTTTAGTCTTTATTAAAAATAAAGTATTAGTAGAGAACAAACCGCCTTTTGGGGCGGTTTTTTTATTTGTTTACATTTTATTAACATAGTAGCAATATTTCTGTAACATCTACCTGTTATTATTTTAATCAGAGTCAAGTTAAATAAAAAATCAAAAATTCCTTAAGGGGGAACATATTAATGAGAAAAATTACAACATTATTTTTTGTTATTACAATTTTAGCTATCTTAGTACTTCCGGTAAGTGCTGCTGAACAACTTGAAGGTACAATTAAAATTGATGGTTCTAGTACTGTTTATCCAGTAACACAAGCAATGGCAGAAGAATTTTCTTATGTAAATCCGAGAGTTAGAGTTACTGTTGGAGTTTCTGGTTCAGGTGGTGGTTTTGCTAAGTTTAATGTTGGTGAAACAGATTTGAGTAATGCTTCGCGAGAAATCAAAGATTCTGAAGCAAAAATTGCAGCTGAAAATGGAATTGAATTTACTCAATTTATTGTTGGTTATGATGGAATAACAGTTGCTGTTCACCCTGAGAACGACTGGGCTAATGATATGACTGTTGGCGAATTAAAACAGATTTGGGAACCAAACTCTAGTGTTGAAAAATGGAGTGATCTTAGAGCAGAATGGCCTGATGAAGAAATAGATCTTTATGGCCCTGGTGCTGATTCTGGAACTTTTGATTATTTTACTGAAGCAATTAATGGTAAAAGTGGAGCTAGCCGTTCAGACTTTACAGCTAGTGAAGATGATAATGTTTTAGTCAGAGGAGTTTCTGGTAATAAATATGCACTAGGATATTTTGGTTATGCTTATTATGAAGAAAATAGTGAAAAGTTAAAAGCAGTTGCAGTAAATGGAGTTTTACCAAATCCTGAAACTATTGCAGCTAAAGAATATAAGCCACTTGCTAGACCATTATTTGTATATGCTAAAAACTCAGCTGTAGAGCGTCCTGAAGTTGAAGCTTTCTTAAATTTCTATTTTAAAAATGCAGCTGAAATAGTACCTCAGACTGGATATGCTCCACTTCCTTCTTATGATGAAGTGTTAGCTAAGGTTGAAAAATTAGCAAAATAGACAATAATAAAGTAGGATAACTGTTAAGAAAGGGGCTTTGCTGGCCCCTTTTTAGGCAGTTTAATTTGAGATAAATTTTAAGAAAGGTGGTTTTTAAATGTCAGATTTAAAAAATGAAAATAAAAAAAGCTGGGCATCTCTATTTTTTGATCCCAAAATACGTTATATGAATTCCAAAAATAATAAGAATAAGTTAGTCAATTATGTTTTAATTTTAACCACATTAATTTCTTTGGTTACAACTATTGGCATTATTTTAATTTTATTGACTGATTCATTTCACTTTTTTGAAGAAGTAGCAATTTTAGATTTTTTAACTGGAATTAAGTGGAATCCTTTAATTGAACCGAATAAAAGTTATGGAGTCTTACCCTTAGTTGCAGGAACTATGATGATTACTTTAGGCTCTGCTTTAATAGCTATTCCAGTTGGATTAGGAAGTGCAATTTATTTAACTGAATATGCTTCAACTAGATTTAGTAAAATTATTAAGCCGATAATGGAAATTTTAGCAGGAGTGCCAACTGTTGTTTATGGATATTTTGCTTTAACATTTATAACTCCAAATATTTTGAAGCCGATTTTTCCTCAGATCCAAACTTTTAATGCTTTAAGTGCTAGTATAGCAGTAGGTATTATGATTTTGCCAATGGTAATTTCTTTAAGTGAAGATGCTTTAAATGCAGTGCCAGAAAGTATAAGACAAGGTGCTTATGCTATGGGATCGACTCGCTTTGAAGTAGCTTCTAAAGTAATGGTCCCTTCAGCTTTATCAGGAATTTTATCATCTTTTATTCTCGCTATTTCAAGGGCGATAGGAGAAACAATGATTGTAGCTGTAGCTGCTGGGATGAGACCTCAGTTAACTTCAAGTTTTTTAAAACCAATTCAAACTATGACTGGTTTTATTGTTCAAATTAGTATGGGAGATACTCCAGTTGGATCATTATCATATTATACTATTTTTGCAGTTGGCCTTTTATTATTTTTAATGACTTTAACTTTAAATATAATTAGTCATTTAATTTTAAAGAAATATAGGGAGGTATATCAATAATGGCTAATCTTAAACAAAAAAGAATGTTGATCGACAAAATTTTTAAGATTATATTTTTAATCTTTATTTCTTTAGGCTTAGTTGTTTTAGCGGCATTGATTTATGACATTGTTTCTAAGGGGATAATTATGCTTGATTGGGAATTCTTTACTCGTTTTGATTCTCGCTTTCCAGCTAAAGCAGGAATTAAGGCAGGTTTATTTGGAACTATTTATGTAATAGGATTAATGATCCCGATTACTTTTTCTGTGGGAACAGCAACAGCAATTTATTTAGAAGAATATGCTCCTGAAAATAAGCTAACAGATTTAATTAAACTTAATATTGCTAATTTAGCTGGAATCCCTTCTATTATTTATGGAATGTTAGGACTGGGAGTTTTTGTAAGATATTTAAATATGGGTAGAAGTGTTTTAGCAGGAGCTTTAACTTTAAGTCTACTTGTGCTGCCAGTAGTAATTGTTTCAGCACAAGAGTCTTTAAAAAGTGTTCCTGATTCACTGCGGAATGCTTCTTATGCTTTAGGTGCAAATCATTGGCACACAGTATATAGAGTTGTTTTGCCATCAGCTTTACCTTCAATTTTAACTGGTTTTATTCTGGCTATTTCGAGGGCAATTGGAGAAACTGCACCTTTAATTATGATGGGAGCTTTAACTTTTGTAATGTTTACCCCTCAGGGAATTATGGATAGTTTTACAGTGATTCCGATTCAGATTTTTAATTGGACTTCACTACCTAAAGTGGAATTTGAATTAGTAGCTGCTAGTGGTAGTTTATTATTATTAATTTTATTATTTATTTTAAATGGTTTAGCAACATTTATTCGGTATAAATATAGTCGGAAATAAAGGGAGGATAATTAATGTCAAAGCAAAATGTATTAGAAATTAAAAATATAGATTTTTTCTATGATGATTTTCAAGCTTTAGAAAATATTACTATGGATGTAGAAAAAAATAAAGTTACGGCTCTAATTGGACCATCTGGTTGTGGAAAATCAACTTTTTTAAGAACTATTAATAGGATGAATGATTTAATTGAAGGAGCAAGACTGGAAGGGGATATCTTATTTGATGGAGAAAGTATTTATCAAGCAAATGTTGATGTTGTAAATCTCCGCAAAAGAATTGGAATGGTTTTTCAACAGCCTAATCCATTTCCTAAATCAATATTTGAGAATGTAGCTTATGGCCCTAAAATACATGGAATAAAGGATAAAAATGAATTAGAAGAGATTGTTATCAAAAGTTTAAAGGGAGCTGCTTTATATGATGAGGTTAAAGATAGACTTGATACATCTGCTCTCAGCCTATCTGGAGGCCAGCAGCAGCGATTATGTATTGCTCGAGCTTTAGCAGTTAAACCAGAAGTTTTGTTAATGGATGAGCCGGCTTCAGCTCTAGATCCAGTTGCTACAGCTAAAATAGAAGATTTAATAGAAGAATTAAAAAAAGAATATAGTATTGTAATAGTAACCCACAGTATGCAGCAGGCAGCTCGTGTTTCTGATATGACTGGGTTTTTCTTAATGGGAGAACTAGTAGAATATGATCAAACAAATAAAATATTTGAAAATCCAGCTGATCAAAGAACAGAAGATTATATAACTGGTCGTTTTGGTTAAAAAGCTTATAAATTAATCAAAGCCAAATTCCTGTAAATTTAAAAGTTAAGATTAAGATATCTAAATGAAAGAGGGAGGAAATTTCAAATGAGAGATTCACGCAAAAATTTTCACACAGAATTGAATGATTTAGAAAAAGAAATGCTGAAAATGGGAAGTCTAGTTGGTGAAAGTATAAGCAAAAGTATTGAAGCTTTAGTTAATAGTGAGCTTCAACTTGCAAATCAAATAATTAAAGAAGATGATATTATAGACAATTATGAACTAGAAATAGAAGAAAAGTGTACCCGTTTAATAGCTCTCCAACAGCCAGTAGCAATAGATTTGCGTAAAATTATAGTAATTTCGAAATTAGTAACTGATTTAGAACGTGTTGGTGATAATGCCTCAAATATTGCCCATAGAGTGAAAGAAATTGGAAACAAGTCATTAATTAAAGAAATGCAAGATTTACCTAAAATGAAAGATAAAGTTGTAGAGCAGCTCAAAAATAGTTTAAAAGCATTTGTAGATATGGATATAGAAAAGGCCAAAGAAGTTGCAGCAAAAGATAAAGAGGTTAATCAACTGGATAAACAAATTAAAGCTGAATTATTAGAAATTATGGAAAAGGATTGTACTACAATTGAGCAGGTAACTTCTTTAATGTTCATTAGTCGTTTTTTAGAAAGAATAGGAGATCATGCAACTAATATTTGTGAGCGGACTGTTTATATGAAAACAGGAAAATGGACTGAACTTTAATAAATAGATTTTAATTCAAATTATATATCATTATTAAGCCCCTGCAGTAGATTTACTGGCAGGGGTTTTAGTTTTTATTTATATATTTTGTTCTAAAAATAGTCTCATATTATTATTTCATTTTAGACTTGAAAATGTTTAATACTTTGCAGTAAGTCTTTGGCCATAGCATTTAAATTTCTTGTTGCTTTTGTTATTTCATAAGTAACTGAACTCTGCTCTTTGCTGCTTGCTGCAATTTTTTCAGCTTCTTTAATTAAAATGTTTTTTAATATATTTTTAGAGCTATTGTAATAAAGAGATGAACTTAGTAAAATTATTATTAAGATTACCATTGAAACTGCAATTAACAGTTTATTTTGAATACTTTTTTGTTTAAACATTCTATTCCTCCCAATATTTTATTTATTTAACTATTATTTTACTAAAAGAATGTTTCAGTAATATTAAATTACTGTTAAGTTTAGGCTAACATTTGTTAAAAAACCGATTGCAATGATTTTACAGCTGTGATAAAATTTCTAATTAGTAAATAAAAAAGGAGGCTTTAATTTGCTGAAGAAATTTTTTAGTTATTATAAAAATCACTGGCAGCTTTTTCTGGTAGATATTAGTTGTGCTCTTTTAATGTCTGGTATTGATTTAGTTTATCCAGTTTATGTCCAGCGTTTGATTGATGATTATTTTCCCCAGAAGAATGCAGAGATGATGATTAAAATTGGAATCATCCTCCTGCTTTTGTATGCTTTACGCTTTGTTTTTCAATATATAGTTCATTATTGGGGCCATGTAGTGGGAATTAGAATGGAAACTGATATGCGTTCTGATTTATTTACCCATTTGCAAAAATTATCCTTTAAATTTTATGATAATAATAAAGTTGGATATTTGATGTCAAGAGTCGTTAATGATTTAAATAATATATCTGAACTTGCTCACCATGGGCCAGAAGATATATTAATTTCTATTATGTTGTTAATTGGTTCTTTTATTATTTTAATTAAAATGCATTTGCAATTGGCTTTGGTTACTTTTGCCTTAATACCTATTATGTTTTTCTTTTCTTTACACTTAGGTGAAAAAATGTATCATGCTTTTAAGTTAATTAGAGAAAAAATGGCAGAAGTTAATACAATTATAGAAGACAGTTTAAGTGGAATTAGAGTAGTAAAATCTTTTACTAATGAAGATTTTGAAAATCAAAAATTTTGTGAAGGTAACCATAATTACCGACGTTCTCGTGAATGGGCTATGAAAAATATGGCTCAGTTTCATTCGGGAATGAATTTATTTATTAATTTAATCCGATTGAGCACTCTTTCAGTAGGAGGATATTTTATTTATCAGGGTTCACTTTCAGTTGGACAGATGGTTGCTTTTTTATTTTATGTAAATATGTTTATGAATCCAATTAGAAGGTTAGTTAATTTTAATGAACAATTGCAGCGAGGAATGTCTGGTTTTAGTCGTTTTCAAGAATTATTAGAAGTTGATCCAGAAATTAAAGATGATCCTGAAGCACAGGTATTAAAAGATGTTCAAGGTTTAATTAAATATGAAGCTGTTAGTTTTAGTTATGATAATCAGGAAAAAGTATTAACAAATGTTAACATAGAAATTGAGCCTGGAAACACAGTAGCTTTTGTTGGACCTTCAGGGGCTGGAAAATCAACTTTGACAAAATTATTACCCCGCTTTTATGAAATTGATAGTGGTCGTCTTTCTATTGATCAAATTGATATCCAAGCTGTAACCTTAAAATCTTTAAGAAGCAATATTGGTATAGTGCAGCAGGATGTTTTTCTTTTTAATGGTACAGTTAAAGAAAATATTGCTTATGGAACTACTAATCCCTCAGATGAAGAAATTATAGCAGCAGCTAAAAAAGCAAATGCTCATCATTTTATTTTAAATTTAAGTGAAGGCTATGAAACAGATATTGGAGAAAGAGGAGTTAAACTTTCTGGAGGACAAAAACAGAGAGTTTCTATTGCACGCTCTTTTTTAAAAAATCCTCCGATTTTAATTTTAGATGAAGCAACATCTTCACTTGATAATAGGAGCGAAAGAATTATTCAGCAGTCCTTAGAAAAATTAGCTGCTGGCAGGACAACTTTAGTTATTGCTCACCGCTTATCCACAGTAGTTAATGCTGATCAAATAATTGTACTGACAGAAAAAGGGATAGTTGAAAAAGGTACCCATTCGCAATTAATTAAGAGTGGAGGGGAATATTCTAAACTTTATGATGAACAATTTTCTAATACTCTCACAGTAGAATAATTTTAAAAAAGTTGAAATATTGGAGTCGGGCTGAGCCCGGCTTTTTTTGACAACTTTAATAAAATCTGCGATACTATAATCAGAATAAATAGATACTATTTGTTTATTAATATAATAAGAAAGGATGGTTACTTTGCAAAAAAGATTATATCGTTCTAAAAATGATAGAATGATTGCTGGAGTCTGTGGTGGCTTAGGTGATTATTTTGATATTGATTCTTCTTTAATTAGATTAGCTGTATTATTGATTTTTTTATTTCAAGGAATTGGACTTATAGCTTATATTATTGCTTGGATCATAATCTCAGAAGAACCTGTTAAAAATCAATATAGTGCCCAGAATAAAGATTCTTTCAAAAAAAATGTAAATCCTAATCAAGCTGATTCTGATTTTGAAGCAGAAAATGATTTTAATAAAAGAGAAAGTGAAGCAGAAGCAGAAGCTCAGGCTCAAAATATTGCCTATCAAGAAGCTAAAAACTCTGGTTCTCAAAATAAAAATAATAGACGTCAATTATTTGCTATGATTATGATTTTATTGGGATCTATTTTTTTAGTTGATATTTGGATTCCAGATTTTTATTGGGAAAGATATTGGCCTTTGATTTTTATTATTCTAGGTTTTTTATTGCTTAAAGGTGATCAAAATGACAGCAAATAAAGATAAAATTTTAATTGCTATAATTTTAATTTTTAGTGGAATTATATTTTTAGGAGATAGTTTAGGTCAGTATCAATTTAAGCTATTTTACTTTTTGAATAAATATTGGCCAGTTTTAATTATAATTTTTGGTTTTCATATTTTATTACAAAACACTAGATTATGGTTTCTAGTACCGCTTATAATTGTTTTTTTGGCTTTATATTTAATTTACATCTTAGTTAATCAAAGTCCCTTTCAGATTTATCATCAGCCTAGATTTCCTTTTTTAGATTTTAGGGAGGGCCCTTTTAGATTTAGATAAATTTAAAAGTAGATAACTAATAAACCTTTAAAATAAATAAACCACCTAAATTTAGGTGGTTTATTTAAAGTTTAAGTTTTTTGAAAAGTATTAATTAAATTCTAGTTTTTTCTCGATTAAGGGAGCAATAGTTAAAACTAAAATTATTTTTAACAAATCTCCAGGAATAAATGGGATTACTGTTAAACTAAAGGCTTCAATTAAATTGCTTCCCGTTATGAAGCTGAAATACAGACTACCTAAAAGATAATTACTTAAAACAGCAGTAGCTAATATAAAAAGATCTTTTTCACGTTGGCCACTATAGTGGCCTGCAATCCAACTAGCTACTATAAAACTAATTAAAAAACCTCCAGTTGGTCCTAAAAGCACTCCTAATCCAGCCTGACCACCTGAGAAAATTGGTAAACCAAATGCTCCTAATAAAAGATATGTAATTTGAGCTAAAACTCCATATTTTTGACCTAATAATCTTCCTGAAAGTAGAACAAAAAAAGTTTGGAGAGTAATTGGAACAGGTCCCACTGGAATTAAAATATAAGCTCCAACAGCAGTTAAAGCTGCCATTAAAGCAGCTTGAATCATTTTTTTAGTATTAATTTTTAACACTCCTTTTTGCTTAAATATTATAAATATGACTATTAGTCAATTTATCTTAATTTAGTTTATCATAAGCTGAAGTATATTTAAATAGTATATTTGAAAAAATAAAATTTGGGGGGATAATTATGAAAGAATTATATTTAAAAGCACCTGCTAAAATAAATTTAGCTCTACATGTTAAAAATTTAAGAGAAGATGGTTTTCATGAGCTAGAAATGATTATGCAAAGTATCAGCTTAGCAGATAGAATTAAATTGAAAAAAAAGAGTGGGGGAATTATTATTAAAAACTCCCAAGCTGATTTGCCAACAGGTTCTGAGAATTTGGCTTATCAAGCAGCTGAAATTTTCTTTGCTAATAATCCACAAATAAATAAAGGAGTGGAAATATATATAGAAAAAAACATCCCTATAGCAGCTGGAATGGCTGGTGGTAGTACAGATGCTGCAGCTGTTTTAAGAGGACTATATCAATTATTTGATTTAGAAATTAATTTGGATTTTTTAAGACAAAATTTAGTTGAAATTGGTAGTGATGTTCCTTATTGTTTAGAGGGTGGAACTGTTTTTGCAGCTGGCAAAGGTGAAATTTTAGAAAAATTGCCTTTTTTAGGGGAAAAATATTTAGTTGTTGTTACTCCAAACTTTAGAATTTCGACTCCAAAAGTTTATAAATTATATGATGAAATAAAGGGCCAGCAAAAATTTGATTTTGATTCAGTCTTAGCTAATTTAAAAAAAGAAGAAAAAGTTAACTGGTCACTTGATTATAAAAATGACTTAACTCAAGCAGCTGAGCAAATTTGTCCAGAAATAAAAGAAGTAAAAGATATCTTTAAAAATACAGCTGCAGAATTCACATTAGTTTCTGGTAGTGGACCAACAGTATTTTCAATTTATGAAAATAGAAAACAAGCTGAAAAAGTTGCGGCAGCTTGGCCTCGAAAAAATGACTTTGTGACTGCAGTAAAAACTATTCCTAAATATTAAAAAAACCGCTGAAAAAGCTCACATGAGGTTGACATAGGTTTTTGAGAGTGTTATAATTTCTACAATATTTATTATAATTTTGGGAGTAGTGATATTATGAATCAAGAAAAAAATATTACGATGAAGGAAACTAAAAAAAGAACAGGTTTAAGCTCCAGACAAATCCGTTATTATGATCAACAAGAATTAATTTTCCCTGCTAGAAGTAAAGGTAATCAGCGTCTTTTTTCTGAAAATGATATTCAGAGATTACTTAAAATTAAAAAATTGCTGGCAGCAGGTGATAGTATAGAAATTATACATTCTAAATTACAGTCACCAACTACAGCTGCTGATTTTGACATTGAAGCTGACTATGAAGGACAAATTAATGATTATTCAGATCTGGATTTAGATTCACTTTATCCTGTTTCTAATCGTTCTGCCTTGATTAAAAGACTTTCTCAAAGTAGTAAGCATTATTCCCAGGAGGAGGAGAAAGAATAGATGGAAAAAATTAGTAGAGAGAAGATTTTAAGGATTGCTGAAGAAAAGAATGTAGAATTTATAAGGCTTCAGTTTGTTGATATTTTAGGTATTATTAAGAATGTTGCAATCACAATTGAACAATTACCAGCTGCACTTGATGGAAAAATTATGTTTGATGGTTCATCAATTGAGGGTTATACCAGAATTCATGAGTCTGATATGTATTTAAAACCAGATTATGATACTTTTACAATTTTCCCTTGGGCAAATAATGGTAGTTGTACAGCCAGAATGATGTGTGATATTTATTTACCCGATGGAAGTCCTTTTGTTGGTTGTCCCAGAGGAATCTTAAAAAAAGCTATTGCAGAAGCTAAAGCAATGGGTTATGAGATGTTTGCCGGTCCAGAACCAGAGTTTTTCCTTTTTGAAAAAGATGAAAATGGAAATCCAACTACAAATACTCATGATAGTGGTGGCTATTTTGATTTATCACCAGTAGATTTAGGTGGAGAAGCGAGAAGAGACACTGTTTTAGCACTGAAAAAGATGGGCTTTGAAGTAGAAGCAGCTCACCATGAAGTTGCTCCTGGTCAGCATGAAATCGATTTTAAATATACTCCTGTCTTAAGAACAGCTGATAATATTGCAACTTTTAAGTTTGTAACTAAAGTTGTGGCAATGCAGCATAATTTACATGCTACTTTTATGCCCAAACCTATTTATGGAGAAAGTGGTTCGGGGATGCATGTTCACCAGTCTTTATATCAAAATGGAGAAAATGCTTTTTATGATCCAAGTGATAAAAATGGTTTAAGTAAAATTGCTTATTATTATATAGGTGGTTTATTAAAGCATGCTAAGGAAACTACAGCTATTTTAAATCCAACTATTAACTCTTATAAGCGTTTGGTCCCAGGTTATGAAGCACCTGTTTATATTTCTTGGTCAACTCAAAACAGAAGTGCTTTAGTACGAGTTCCTTCAGCTAGAGAAAATGGAACTAGATTAGAATTAAGAAATCCTGATCCAACTGCAAATCCTTATTTGGCGGCAGCAGTTATGCTGAAAGCTGGTCTTTCAGGTATTAAAAACAAAATTGATCCAGGAGAACAAACAACTGATAATATTTATGAAATGAGTTATCAAGAAAGAAAAAATAGAGGTATAAGTAGTTTGCCTAGTTCTATGGAAGAGGCTATTAAGTATTTCCAAGAAAGCCAATTTATGCGGGAAACTTTAGGAGAACATACCTTTAATCACTTAGTTGAAGCTAAAAAGATTGAATGCTCAGTTTATAAAAAACAGGTTCATCAGTGGGAAATTGATCAATATTTAACTACTTATTAAATGTTTTGGCTGCGAAAAGTGATTTTGAAAAAAATTAAGGTAGATTAAATAGCTTGTAATTATTTTGCTAATACTTCTCGCAGCTGATTTTTATTTATACAATTTAATTTAAAGGGGGATTAGTTATGGATGGCAGAGAAAATATTCAGGAACATTTAAAAAAACTAAAATTGAAACAGCTTGATACAAGGTCTTTATCCTTTTTAGCTTTATTTATTGCTTTTACAGCTGTTGCTACTTATTTACATATTCCTGGGCCGAGCACTTCTTATTTTAATTTAGGAGAAGTTGCAATTTATACAATTGCTTTAACTTTTGGAGCAAAAGCTGGTTGGATAGCTGGCGGAATAGGTTCTGCAATGATAGATTTAATTTTGGGTTATTCTATTTGGGCACCTTTTACTTTAGTTATTAAAGGTTTAGAAGGTTTTTTAGTTGGTAAAATTGCTAATCAAAATTCAGAACAAAAAATGGACAGAAAAATATTTGCTATAATTGTTGGTGGTAATATTATGATTTTGGGTTATGCACTTGCTAAAGCTTTTTTATTAAGCTGGGCAGTTGTACTACCTGAAATTGGTATTGATTTTGCTCAGATGTTAATTGGAGGAGTTCTAGCAATTCCTTTATCACATCATTTAGATAATTATTTTAGGAAGTGATAATTTTGAAAATTGGTAAGTTAGATGGGAATAAATTAAAAGAAAATATTTTAACTCAAATTGATCATTTTAGACCCGAGGTTTTGGTTCCTGCTGGTTTAGGTGAAGATAGTACAGTTATTGATTTAGGTGATTATTTGTTGGTTGTATCATCTGATCCAATTACAGGAGCTGAAAAAAACGCGGGAGAATTAGCAGTAAATGTGGCTTGTAATGATATTGCTGCAGCTGGAGCTGAACCTTTTGGTATTCAAGTGGTTTTATTATTACCTTCTAGTTTGACTGAAAAAAAAGCAAGTTTATTAATGCAAGAAATAGTTAAAACAGCTAAAAAAATTGAGGTTGAAGTTTTAGGTGGTCATACAGAAATTACTGATTTAGTTCAAAAGCCGATAATTTCAATCACTTCACTTGGAAAAGCAGAAGCAGATGAACTTAGTTCTAGTTCGGCAGCTGAAGCAGGAGATATTTTATATGTTTCTAAAGGCATGGGGATTGAAGGAAGTTATATTTTAGCAAATGATTATCAAGAGCATTTAATTAAAAAAGGTGTTAGTGCAGAAAGTATAGCTGAGGCGGCTTCTTATTTAAAATTGTTGAGTGTGTTACCTGAAAGTAGATTAGCACGCAAAAATGGAGTTAAAGCAATGCACGATGTAACTGAAGGTGGGGTTTATGGAGCTATTTCAGAAATGGCAGCTGCTTCTGGTTTAGGATATATAATTGAAAAAGATAATTTCAAAACCACAAAAGCTATTTCAGAAATATCTAAAAAACTTAAATTAGATCCTGCAGCTTTAATTTCTTCTGGCTCAATGTTAATGTCTGCTGCTCCTGATAATAATTTGGAAGAAATTTTTAAAGAAAATAAGATTGAATTGATTAGAGTAGGTAGATTAATAGAAAGTGGTACTTACATAGAAGAAAAGGGTAAGAAAAATGATTTTATCAAACCAGATAAAGATGAGTTGTGGAAATTTATAGAAAAATATTCAGAATAGCCTTGACATTTACAATTATTGGAATTATAATTAAATTAACAAATAATTCCAAAGGTGGTGCATTTATGAAAATTACAGATGTCAGAGTTTTTCCAGTTGAGATTAATGGAAGTATGGTCAAGGCTTATGCGACAATTACTTTTGATGATTCTTTTGTAGTTCGAGATTTAAGAGTTGTTGAAGGTAAGAATGGAGTTTTTCTTTCAATGCCTGCTAGAAGAAAAAGAAATGGGGATTACCAAGATATTTGTTTTCCAATTTCAGCTAAGTTTAGAGATTTGATGGAGAACCAAGTTTTAGCAAAGTTTGATGAGTTATTAGCTAGTGCTTAAATTTTAGTGTTTTGTTTTTATTAAAAAAGTTTAATTTAAATAAAGTAAATAGTTGATAAATAATTAAGATTAAGTTTTAAAACAACACTGTCAAATAAGGCAGTGTTGTTTTTTCAATCTTGACAAAAACTAAATTTTCTGTTATACTTCAAGCGGTTAAAGTATAAGAATGGAATAATAATGTCTAATTTAGAAAATGATTTTTTATGTAAATCTTATTCCTGTTTGGGGAGGATTATTTAGATGGAAACTGAGAATCTTTTGAGTATTATTTTAGCTGCTGGTAAAGGTAGTAGAATGAATTCTGACTTAATCAAAGTACTGCACCCAGTTGCTGGAAAATCAATAATTAAACATGTTTTAAGCAGTTTAGACGGTCTAAATAGTAAAGTTGTAAATGTAATCGGACATCAAAGAAAAAAAGTTAAAGCAGAATTAGAAACTATTGCTGAAACTGATTTAAACTATGTTATTCAGGCTGAACAATTAGGAACAGGTCATGCAGTTAAACAAGCAAGAGATTATATAATAAATCATAAGGGAGCAGTTTTAATTCTTTATGGAGATACTCCTTTATTAAGCAAAGAGAGTATAGAACAATTTGTAACAGAACATAAAAATAATGATAATGATTTAACTGTGATGACTTCTATTTTAGAAGATCCAACTGGTTATGGTCGGATAGTTAAAGATAAAACTGGTAAATTAATTGCGATTGTAGAAGAAAAAGATGCAGAGTCAAAAGTTAAAGAAATTAAAGAAATTAACAGTGGAGTTTACTGTATAGAAAGTAAACTTTTGTCTAATTTTTTAACTAAAATGAATAATAATAATTCTCAATCTGAATATTATTTAACAGATATTATAGATTATTCTGTACAACAAAATAAAAAAATAGCTACTTATGTAGTAGAAGATGAAAATGAAATAATCGGAATTAACACCAGAAAACAGCAAGCTGCAGCTGAAAAAATATTAAGGCAAAGAATTATTGAAAAACATTTAGAAAATGGAGTTACAATAATTGATCCAGCTACAACTTATATAGATGCTGAAGTTGAAATTGCACAAGATGTGACTATTTATCCTTTTAATTATCTAGAAGGGAAAACTAAGATAGCTAAAAATACCATTATCAATCCTCACTGTAGATTAAAAAATGCTTTAATTGGAAGCGATGTAGAAGTATTAGCAAATACAATAATAAGAGATAGTGAGGTTGAAAATAATGTTCAACTAGGCCCCTTTGCTTATTTAAGGCCTGGTTCTAAAGTGGAATCTAATTGTAAGATAGGAGATTTTGTGGAATTAAAAAAGACTACAGTTCGAAAAGGTGCCAAAGTTCCACATTTATGTTATGCTGGTGATGCTGATATAGGAGAAAGAACTAATATTGGAGCTGGAACAATTTTTGCTAATTATGATGGAAAAAATAAGTTTCAGACTAAAATAGGTAAAGACTCTTTTATTGGTAGTGATTCTATTTTGATTGCTCCTTTAAAAATTGGAGAGAGAGTTAAGACAGCAGCTGGTTCTGTAGTAACTAAAGATATTGAATCAGATCATTCTGTTATGGGAGTTCCAGCTAAAATATTTAAATCTAAAAAAGATAATACATAAGCTGACTCATAAAATAGAGCAGGGGGTTAAAAAATGTCAAGTTATAGTGAACAATTAAAAATCTTTGCTGGTAGTTCACATCCTAAATTGGCCCAAGATCTTTGTGATTATTTGGGTACTGAATTGGTTGATGCTGACATAAAAAGATTTGAAGATGGTGAAATAAGTGTTAGAATTCATGAAACTGTAAGAGGAGCAGATGTTTTTGTAGTACAACCTACTTCACCTCCTGTCAATGAAAATTTAATGGAATTATTAGTGATAATAGATGCTTTAAGAAGAGCATCTGCTAGAAGAATAACAGCTGTTATTCCTTATTATGGTTATGCTAGACAGGATAGAAAAGCAAGGCCTAGAGACCCTATCACTTCCAAACTAGTGGCTAATTTATTAACTCAAGCAGGGGCGAGAAGGGTACTAGCAATTGATTTTCATGCTCCTCAAATCCAGGGTTTTTTTGATATCCCTGTTGATCATTTATATGCTTCTCCAATTATGATTGATTACTTTAAAGATTTTAAAAGGTCAGATTTAATTGCTGTTGCACCTGATGTTGGTTCAGTTAAAAGAGTTCGTTCTTTTGCAGAAAGTTTAAATATTCCAATGGCAATTATTGATAAAAGAAGACCTAAACCAAATATAGCTGAAGTAATGAATGTAATTGGTGAAGTTGACAATAAAAATGTTATTTTATTAGATGATATTATTGATACTGCTGGCACAATTACTGCTGCCGCTAAAATTTTAAAAGAAAAAGGTGCTAAAGATGTTTATGCCTGTGGAACTCATGCTCTTTTTTCAGGCCCAGCAATTGAACGCTTAAAAAAAGCACCAATAACTAAAATAGTAGTTACTAATACAATAGCTCAAAAACAGTATAAGCTCGACAATTTGGAGGTTCTTTCTATAGCTCCATTAGTAGGAGAAGCAATTGATAGAATTTTTAAGGATTTATCTGTAAGTGTATTATTTTAAATAATTTTTCTAAAATGCTTGCTCAAACAGAGCTTTGATGTTATAATAAAATTTGTTATGTCTTATTTATAGCAGATCTGCCAGTATTATAAAGTAATCTGGCTTAAATTTAATTTATGCAAGGAGAGGATAGTCATGGAGAGACATTCTATTGAAGCTGAACTAAGAACTGAAACTGGAAAGGGAGCAGCCCGTACTATAAGAAGGGACGGACTAATTCCTGGTGTTGTTTATGGAAGAGGAAATGATCCAAGATCTATCAAGGTAGATCCACTGGACATTGAAAAGCTTCTCCATTCAAATGCTATCTTTGATCTGACTTTTGTCGGAGAAGATGGAGGAGAAGATGAAGCAACTGTTATTATTAAAGATTATCAAAAAGATGTAATTAAGCAGAACTTGCTTCATGTAGATTTTCAATTTATTTCTATGGATGAGAAGATTACTGTTTCTGTACCAATGCGTTTAGAAGGAGATGCACTTGGTGTTCGTAATGGTGGAGTGCTTCAGCACTTATTACGCGAAATTGAGATTGATGCTTTACCAGCTGAGATCCCAGAAGAAATTACCATTGATATTTCTGAACTCGAAGTAGGAGAATCTCTAGCTGTTGCTGATCTTGAACTTTCTGAGGGCTTAGATCTAGTTACAGAAAGTGATGAAGTTATTGTAACTGTTGTTACACCTACTGAGCTAGTAGAGGAAGACGAAGAAACAGAAGCTGAAGATGAATTCTTAGAACCAGAAGTAATTGGTGAAGATGATGAAGAAGAGGAAGAAGTAGAAGAAGAACCAGCAGAATAATTAAAGAAATAATATTGGGCGTAGCTCAAATTTAGAGCTGCGCTTAATTTGTTATTGGAGGTTTAAAGCTTGAAAGTAATTGCTGGCCTCGGTAATCCAGGTCAAAAATATGCTCAGACAAGACATAATATAGGATTTATGGTTATTAATGAATTAGCCAAAAGATTTAAGATAAATAGTAGTTATAAATTTGATGGATTGATTGGCGACTTTTTTTTAGGTTCAGAAAAAGTAATTATTTTTCAACCTTTGCAATATATGAACAAAAGTGGCCAGCCTATTTATAAATTGCTTGACTACTTCAATATTGAAAGTGAAAATCTATTAGTTATTCATGATGATTTAGATTTAGATTTAGGTAAAATTAAATTTAAACAAAATGGAAGTAGTGGCGGTCATAATGGAATTAAATCCATTATTAATAATTTAGGTACTAAAGAATTTAAAAGACTTAAAATTGGAATTGGAAGACCACCTGAAAATGTACCAGTTCCTGATTTTGTATTAACTACTTTTAAAAGTGAATCTAAAAAAATAGCAGAGCAAACAGTTGCTAAAGCAGCCTCTGCAGTTGAATTGATGTTAAAAGAAGATATTATGAAGGCAATGAATAAATATAATGGATAATTGTTAGGCCCGTACATTTTATGTAGGGGCTATTTTGGCATTTTTTTAAGGCTAGTTTTTATGTTGGGTTGATATTTTTGTTTAGTCTATGATGGCTTTTTAAAGGAGTAGTATTTAAATGAAGTTTAAAGATTTATTATTAAAAAACAAAAAATTTAAGAAGATTGCAAAAAACATAAATAATTCTAGTCAATCTATTAGTGGTTTAAGTGGAAGTAGACTTGCGTATTTTGCAGTTAATTTTTTAAAAGAAGCAGCAAAAGATATTGTTTTCTTTTTGCCTGATAATTATTATTTACAGCAGATGCAAGAAGATTTAATTAGATTGATTGGTAAGGATGAATTTTTGGTTTTTCCAGAAGAAGAAATATTGCCACATGAGCAATTAATGCCTGATTTAACTACAATGAGTGAAAGAACTCAGGTATTAACAGAGCTTGTATTTTCTATTGACCAAAAAAAGAAAATAATTTTGACAACTCCAGCTGCTGTTTTCAAAAAATTACCTCCAAAAGCCATTTATAATCAACAAAGTATCAACCTGAGCAAAAATAATGAAGTTAAGATTGAAAAATTAAGAGAAAGACTGTTTGCCTTAGGTTACCAAAGAGAAGAAATGGTAGAAGCTCCAGGTCAATATAGTATTCGGGGTGGAATTATTGATATTTTTACTCTTTTAGATGAACAACCATTTAGAATTGAGCTGTTTGGAGATGAAGTTGATTCAATTAGAAAAATAGACTTAACTGCTCAACGTTCTAAAAAAGAAGTAGAAAAGCTAACTATTCCTCCTTTTGCCAATTTAGTTATTGATCAAAAGGTGATTAAAAGAGCTTATCCTAAACTAGAAGCTGCTTATGCTGCTGCTGTCAAAAAGCTTGCAGAAAATAATTGCCAAAAAGAAGCTAGTTATTTAAGAGAAAAAGCAAAAAAAATGTTAGAAGATCTAAAAGAAAAACATCGTTTTCCTGGTTTTGAACAATTTTTACCTTTTTATTATCAAGAGACTAATAATTTTTTTGATTATTTATCAGAAAGTATAGTTTTTGCAGTTAGACCTAAAAAAATAGAGCAATTAACTCATTCTTATTACCAAGAAATTTTAGAAACATATAACCGGCTTTTAGAACAAGGGATAGTTTTTCCCCAATATATAGACAATTTTATTTCTGAAGCTGAATTGAAAACTGAACTTGAAAAAAATCAAATAATTACTATTAATTCTGATTTTGACGAAAAAGAATCTAAAAAAAGTGATATTCATTTTAAGACAAGTGCTTTAGAGCCATTTCATGGTCAGTTAGAATTATTTAGTGAAAAAGTGATTCAACTTTTAAAAAAGAAATATAAAATAGCTATTACTTTAAATTCAGCTAGTAAAAAAAGACGTTTAAAAATGTTTCTGGAAGAAAAAAATTTAATTATAGGTGAGGATTTTGAAGAAAGTAGAATAATTATCTTAGCTAATAGTTTAGCTGAAGGTTTTATTTTTGAAGATATCAAACTTGCTGTTTTCAGTGATAAAGAAGTTTTTGGTAATGAACAGAAAAGAAAAAGAAAAATCGGTGATTTTGAAGATGGAGTTGCTATTTCTAATGTCAATGATTTAAAATCTGGTGATTATGTTGTTCATGAAAACCATGGTATTGGTAAATATTTAGGAGTTAAAACTCTAGAAATACAAAATAAGCATAAAGATTATTTAGTTTTGAAATATGCTGGAGAAGATAAGCTTTATGTTCCAACTGAAAAAATTGATCTTGTTCAAAAGTATATTGGTTCAGATGCTGGTAATCCTAAATTATATAAATTAGGTAGTAGTGACTGGAAAAAAGTTAAAGAAAAAGTGCAGCAATCTGTAGAAAAAATGGCAGTCGGCCTTTTAGAATTATATGCTGAAAGAGAAACTTTAACTGGATATCAATTTCCAAAAGATGATGTTTGGCAAAAAGAATTTGAAGATTCTTTTCCCTTTGAAGAAACGCCTGATCAGAAAAAAGCGATTTCTGCTTTGAAATCTGATATGGAATCAATTAAGCCAATGGATAGATTATTATGTGGTGATGTTGGTTATGGAAAAACTGAAGTTGCAATTAGAGCTGCATTTAAAGCTGCTTTGGCAAGTAAGCAAACTGCAGTTTTAGTGCCCACAACTATTTTGGCTCAACAGCATTATAATACTTTTTCAGAAAGAATTGAAGAATTTCCAGTGAGAGTTGGGATCTTAAGTCGTTTTAATACTGCCGCTGAACAGCGAAAAACATTAAAAAGGTTGATTAAGGGTGAAATTGATATTTTAATTGGAACACATCGTCTTTTGTCTAAAGATGTTATTTTTGCTGATTTAGGTTTATTAATTATTGATGAAGAACAAAGATTTGGAGTTACTCATAAGGAAAAATTAAAAGATTTAAAAAGAAATGTGGATGTTTTAACTTTAACTGCAACTCCAATTCCTAGAACTTTACATATGGCTTTAGTTGGGGTTAGAGATATGAGTTTAATTGAAACTCCACCTGAAAATAGATATCCAATTAGAACTTTTATTAAAGAAGATAATAGTGAATTAATTACAAGTGCTATTAGAAGGGAATTAGCCAGAAATGGACAGATTTATTTTGTCCACAATCGGGTTAAGGATATAGAAAAAACAGCTGGTAAATTACAGAAATTAATGCCTGAAGCAAAAATTGCAGTTGCACATGGACAAATGAATGAAAAACGTTTAGAAAAAATAATGTATGATTTTTATCAACAAAAATTTGATATTCTAGTCTGTACAACAATTATTGAGACTGGACTTGATATTCCAAATGTCAATACTATTATTATTAATCATGCAGATCGCATGGGTTTATCACAATTATATCAGCTGCGAGGTAGAGTTGGGAGAACAAATAGAATTGCTTATGCTTATTTACTTTATGAAAAGGATCGAATTTTGGCTGAAGTAGCTGAAAAACGTTTAGAGGCAATTAAAGAATTTTCATCTTTAGGCTCAGGTTTTAAAATTGCAATGCGAGATTTAGAAATTAGAGGTGCTGGTAATTTATTAGGGCCAGAACAAAGTGGACATATTGCAGCAGTTGGATTTTCTTTATACACTAAATTATTAGAGGGAACAATAGAAGAATTAAAAGGTGAGCAGCAAGAGAAAAATATTGAGGTAGAAGTTGATCTTAAACTTGATGCTTATATACCTGATGAATATATTAAATATGAAGCTAGAAAAATTGAGATTTATAAAAAAATTAAAGCGATAAGAAATGAAGCAGATGCTCTAGATACAATTGATGAATTAATTGATAGATTTGGTGAACCACCTTTAGAAGTTATGCGGTTGATTAATATATCTCGACTTAAATTTTTGGCTGCTGAATTAAATATTGAGCTAATCAAAGAAGAAAAGGGTAAAATTAAATGTCAATTTATTAGTTCAGAAGTTGTTAATGGCAGTAAATTAGTTAAATTTAGTCAAAAGTATAAGCGAAAAGTGAAAATTAAATCTGCTAAGAAACCCCAGTTGTTAATCAAAATTGAGTCGCAAGAACAGATAGATAAAAAATTATTTAAAATGTTAAAAACTCTAAAAAATATTTAAACTTCAAATTATTTATAATTTACTAAGTTTTAATTAAAAGGGTGGGAAATATGTCGGAAAGCACCAAAAAAGGAAGTTTTATTAAAGGAGCAGCAATTTTAACAGCAGCAGGCTTAACAGCCCGGGTGATGGGATTTGGTTACCGGGTTATTTTAACGAGGATTATTGGAGCTGAAGGAATGGGCCTTTATCAAATGGCTTATCCTATTTATACAGTATTATTAGTTATTTCTCGTTCTGGGATTCCAGTTGCATTAGCTAAATTGATTGCAGATAAAATAGCTGCTGAAAAGAAAAAAGAAGCTTATAAAATATTTAAAGTAGCTAGAAAAATGAGTTTTATAGTTGGTTTAATAATTTCAATAATTATGGCCGTAATTGCTAAACCCCTTATTTCTTTACTTGCCCTTGACCCCCGTTCTTATTATGCTGTACTTGCAATTTCACCTGCTATTTTTGTTGTTTCAATTATGGCAGCTTATCGAGGTTTTTTTCAAGGCTTACAGGATATGGTTCCAACTGCCAAATCACAAATATTAGAACAATTTATTCGGATGTTTACAATGGTAGGATTAGTTATTGTTTTAGTTCCTCAAGGTTTAGATTATGCTGCAGCTGGGGCTAGTTTTGGGGCAGTAACGGGAGCTTTAGCAGGATTATTAATTTTATTATATATTTATTCTAAACGAAAAGAAACAATATTTTCTTTTTTAGAAACAGGGTATGACTCAATTGACTTAAATACTAAAGATGTTGTGCAAAAAATAGTTTCACTTGCTGTACCAATAACTTTGGGGGCACTTGTGATGCCAATAATGAGTCTTGTTGATTTGGTTTTTGTACCAAATAGACTGCAGGCTGCTGGTTATGCAGTTAGAGAAGCGACAGCCCTTTATGGAATGTTTTCTGCTGTAGCAATGCCTTTGGTTAATTTCCCTACGATTATTACGGTTTCATTAGCAGCCAGTTTAGTTCCTGCAATTGCAGAGGCTTTTACTCTTGGTAAACAAAAGTTAATTAATTATAGAACTCAGACTGCTCTAAGGTTAACTGTTTTAATTTCTTTGCCAGCTTCTACTGGATTATTTTTATTAGCAAAACCATTAACTGATATTATTTTTGCTGAGCCAAAAGCAGCAGTTCCATTGCAATTTGTTGCTTGGGGAGTCTTTTTTATTGCTTTACAACAAACAAGTACTGGTATTTTGAATGGGATTGGTAAAACATCAATTCCTGCCAAAAATCTAATGATTGGAGCAATTTTTAATGCTGTAATAAATTATAGCTTAACCGCTATACCTGCTTTTGGAATTAGAGGAGCTGCTTTAGGAACAACTATTGGTTTTGCAATTGCTGCTTTTTTAAATTTATATCATGTAAGAAAAGAGTGTAAATTTAAAATTGATACTAAAAGTTTGATTTTAAAACCTTTAGTTTCTGTTATTTTAATGGGCTTTTTTGTTAAAATATTTTATAATATCGCTTTAAATAGTCTAGAGATGCTTAAGTTTAATTATTTTTATCAGCTAGCAACCTTTAGTACTGTTTTGGCAGCTGCTATATTTTATTTTATTTTACTTTTAATTTTCAAAGAAATTAAATATAATGACTTAGTTATGATACCTGTTTTAGGTAAGAAACTTGCTAAATTATTAAACAAACTAGGATTTTTAGAAATTTAATAGTATTTTAATGATTAGATGATATCTTTTTATTGATTGCTAAATTTAAAGGAGGAACTATTTTGGATAAAGAAAATAAGGAGGCTACTTTAGCAGAACTAGATAAATTGATCCAAGTTATGTCTGTTTTAAGAGGACCTAATGGATGTCCTTGGGATAAAAAACAAGATTATTATTCTTTAAAAGAAAATATTATTGAAGAGGCATATGAAGTAGTAGAAGCTTTAGAAAAAAATGATATAGAAGCATTTAAAGAGGAACTTGGAGATCTTTTGCTGCAAGTTGTATTTGAATCTCAAATAGCATATGAAAAGGGAGATTTTGATCTTGGAGATGTGGCATCTGTTTTAAGAGAAAAGCTTATTCGACGTCATCCACATGTTTTTGCTGAAGCAAATATAGTTGGCTCAGAAGCTGTTTTAAGAAACTGGGAAAAAATTAAAGCAGAAGAAAGAGCAAAAACTAATCAATTTGAATCAATACTAGATAAGTTTAATCAAGGTCAAAGTGCTTTAAATCAAGCTTATGATATCCAAAAAATTGCAGCTGATGTTGGATTTGATTGGAAGCAATTAAGTCCAGTTCTAGATAAGATTGAAGAAGAGTTAGCAGAATGCAAAGAAATTTTGGGAGCTAATACAGATAATAGTTTATTTAATAAAGATACTTTAGATTCAGGTGCAAAAGAAAAGTTAGAAACAGAAATTGGTGATTTGCTTTTTGCAGTAGTTAATTTAGCAAGATTCAAGAAAATAAATCCTGAATTAGCCTTGTTGAAAACAATTTTGAAATTTAAAAACAGATTCCAATTTATTGAAAAAAAGATTATAAATAAAAAATCTACTTTTGAGGATTATGATTTAGTAGAATTGGATCAATTTTGGGAACAGGCTAAAGCCAAAGAGTAAAATTTTATAGGAGGTTAAAAAATGAAAAAGAATAATGTTTTATATATTTTGTTAATAACTATTTTTATGGTGCTTACAATTTTGCCAACAACTTTTGCTTTTGATATTAAACCAGAATCAGCCTTTTTGATAGAAGCTGAAACAGGTCAAGTATTATTTGAAAAAAATGCTGATCGGAAATTACCTCCCGCAAGTATGACAAAAATTATGCCACTTTTAATTACTATGGAAAAATTAGAAGAGGGAAGTATTTCTTTAACAGATCAAGTAACAATTAGTAGATATGCAGAGTCAATGGGAGGATCTCAAATATTTTTAGCTGCAAATACACAAGTAGAATTGGAAAAATTAATTAAGGCAGTTACAATTGCTTCTGGTAATGATGCTAGTGTTGCTATTGGAGAATATATTGCTGGAACATATAGTAATTTTATAGCTATGATGAATGAGAGAGCTGAAGAATTAGGAATGGATTCAACAAATTTTTCTAATTCGACTGGTTTACCAACAACTAATCATTATTCTACTGCTCATGACATTTCAATTATGGCTCGTGAGTTAGTTAAACATTCACAAGTTTTACATTGGGCTTCAATTTGGACTGAAACTATTGATTTGCCAAATAGAAAAGCTATGTTAGTAAATACGAATAGTTTAATTAATAAATATCCAAGTATGGATGGTTTAAAAACAGGGCATACTCAAGAAGCAGGTTATTGTTTAACTGCAACTGCTAAAAAAGGGGATGTGCGTTTGATCTCTGTAGTAATGCAGGGAGAAACATTAACTGCAAGAGAAGAAGCAACAACTAGACTGCTTGATTACGGTTTTAATAGTTTTTCTAAAAGGAAGATAGCAAATTCAGGTGAGCAAATTCAAAATATAGAAGTTGCGAATTCAGCTAATAAAGTTGCAGTAGGCGAAATAGCTGAAGATTTATCTATTATGGTTCAAAAAGGCAAAGAAAATGAAATTTCTCAAAAAGTAGAAGTAAATGATTCCTTAACTGCTCCGATTGCTAAGGGTGAAACTATTGGGCACTTGAAAGTATATAGAGGAGAAACTGAAATCGCTAAAGTCAATGTATTGGCTGCTGAAGAAATAAAGCAAGCAAATATTATTGTTCGCCTTTGGAGAAAACTTATTAATCTTATTTAAAAAGTTTATAATTAATTATAAAAATAATAATTGAACTTAGTTATTGTAAAAATCTCTACTTATATATAGGTAGAGATTTTTGTCTTTTCTAAGTTAAATAAGTTGCTTCTTATAAGTTTCTAATTATTAATTTCAAAAAAATAAAAAAAATAGTTGATAGTTGTTGACAAATAAGATATTTAATGTTAAAATGATTTATGTTGTTGAGACATCAATGAGCTTTGGCAAGAAAATCTTTTTTAAAGTTTTTCTAAAAAGTTCTTGACAAATTGAGTGTGAGTTGATACAATATTAATTGTCGCTGATAAAAAACGCAGCGAATTATAAAAACAAATTACTTCTACATACTGCTTTTAATAAGTAAGTGTAAATTTAAAATTTGTTTTAATAAAAGAGTTTTATGCGAAGGGGTCAATCCCCTAGCAAGGCATCATCCTTTTGTTCTACAAAAGAAGATGCAGGTGACGCACTCGATGTGCTAACGCAAAATCGACAATGCGTCATAAAAAGAAGATTTTGTGAACCTTGAAAATTAAACAGCAAGCCAACGTTAATATACTTTGAGTGTTAAAACTTAAAAGTAATTATTATAGTTTAAAGCTTATATTAAATAATATGAGCCAAATTCAAATTCTTTTTATGGAGAGTTTGATCCTGGCTCAGGACGAACGCTGGCGGCGTGCTTAACACATGCAAGTCGAACGGTCTACCTCGACTGATACCTTCGGGTTGAAGACGAGATCTAGATAGTGGCGGACGGGTGAGTAACACGTGAATAATCTGTCCTCAAGTCTGGGATAACCTGGCGAAAGTCGGGCTAATCCGAGGTAAGCTGAGAGTGTGGCATCACACAATCAGAAAAGGTGGCTCTGCCATCGTTTGAGGAGGAGTTCGCGGTAGATTAGCTAGCTGGTGAGGTAATGGCTCACCAGGGCAACAATCTATAGCTGGTCTGAGAGGACGATCAGTCACACTGGAACTGAGACACGGTCCAGACTCCTACGGGAGGCAGCAGTGGGGAATCTTCCACAATGGGCGAAAGCCTGATGGAGCAACGCCGCGTGAGTGAAGAAGGTCTTAGGATTGTAAAGCTCTGTCCTTAGGGAAGAACCGTGGGTATAGTAAATGCTACCCACCTGACGGTACCTTTGGAGGAAGCACTGGCTAACTACGTGCCAGCAGCCGCGGTAATACGTAGAGTGCAAGCGTTGTCCGGAATTATTGGGCGTAAAGGGTACGCAGGCGGATAATCAAGTCAAGCGTGAAAGGTGTCGGCTTAACCGACAGACTGCGTTTGAAACTGGTTATCTTGAGTGTAACAGAGGAGAGTGGAATTCCTAGTGTAGTGGTGAAATACGTAGATATTAGGAAGAACACCAGTGGCGAAGGCGACTCTCTGGGTTAACACTGACGCTGAGGTACGAAAGCTGGGGGAGCGAACGGGATTAGATACCCCGGTAGTCCCAGCCGTAAACGATGGATACTAGGTGTTGGAGGTTCGAATCCTTCAGTGCCGGAGTTAACGCATTAAGTATCCCGCCTGGGGATTACGATCGCAAGATTGAAACTCAAAGGAATTGACGGGGGCCCGCACAAGCGGTGGAGCATGTGGTTTAATTCGAAGCAACGCGAAGAACCTTACCGAGAATTGACATCCCGTGACCATCTATGAGAGTAGAATTTAGCACTTTGTGCTACACGGAGACAGGTGGTGCATGGCTGTCGTCAGCTCGTGTCGTGAGATGTTGGGTTAAGTCCCGCAACGAGCGCAACCCCTATTCTTAGTTGCCAGCGAGTAATGTCGGGGACTCTAAGAAGACTGCCGGTGAAAGTCGGAGGAAGGTGGGGATGACGTCAAGTCCTCATGCCCTTTATATCTCGGGCTACACACGTGCTACAATGGTTGATACAGAGGGGAGCTAAGCTGCGAAGTGGAGCAAATCCTTGAAAATCAATCCCAGTTCGGATTGCAGGCTGCAACTCGCCTGTATGAAGTTGGAATCGCTAGTAATCGCAGGTCAGCATACTGCGGTGAATACGTTCCCGGGCCTTGTACACACCGCCCGTCACACCAATCGAGTTGGGTGCACCAGAAGTCATCTGCGGATGCCAAAGGTGTGCCCGGCAAGAGGGGTGAAGTCGTAACAAGGTAGCCGTACCGGAAGGTGCGGCTGGATCACCTCCTTTCTAAGGAGAGAACGTGAGCTTGCTGTTTAATTTTGAAGGTTTAATTAACTTTAGTTTAACTTTTTTGTAAAAAAGAAGTTATACTAGAGTAATGAAATCTTTTATAAATAATATATAATAGTTAATCTAAATGAAGAGCTTTAATGAGGCTTCATTATTATTAACTTAACTAAACACTCTTTGATACACAAAAATGATTGTTTAGTATTAGGCCATTGAGGCCGTCAAAACTGTACATTGAAAAATGCATATAGGAAATAGATTGATTAAGCTAGAAAGAGCTTATGGTGGATGCCTTGGCATTCAGAGTTGATGAAGGACGCGACCGGCTGCGAAAAGCCGTGGGGAGCTGCTAAATAAGCGTAGATCCGCGGATATCCGAATGGGGAAACCCACCAGTGTGGAGCACTGGTATTATATAGTGAAATAAGTAGCTATATAAGAACAAGCAGGAGAACTGAAACATCTTAGTACCCTGAGGAAAAGAAATCAAAACGAGATTCCCTTAGTAGCGGCGAGCGAAAGGGGAAGAGTCCAAACACTAAAGTGTAAGTCTGTAGACGTTGCTTTAAGTGGGTGTAGGATAGACTGTCTAAAAACTACAGTTTTTAGCTAACTTAAATTTTTTACCGAGTCGAATAAGCTGGGAAGCTAAACCAAAGAAGGTAATAGTCCTGTAGACGTAAGGTAAAAGAAGTTAGAGAATTATCCAGAGTATCACGAGACACGAGAAACCTTGTGAGAATATGGGAGGACCACCTTCCAAGACTAAATACTCCTGAATGACCGATAGTGAACAAGTACCGTGAGGGAAAGGTGAAAAGAACCCCGGAAGGGGAGTGAAATAGAAACTGAAACCATAAGCTTACAACAAGTAGGAGGGCTATTTAAAAGCCTGACTGCGTACTTTTTGTATCACGGACCGGCGAGTTACCAATCGTAGCGAAAGGTTAAGTCATAGAGATGAAGCCAGAGCGAAAGCGAGTCTGATAAGGGCGGAAGTTATGATTGGTAGACCCGAAACCGAGTGATCTATCCATGACCAGGGTGAAGCGAGTGTAAGAGCTTGTGGAGGCCCGAACCCACTTATGTTGAAAAATGAGGGGATGAGTTGTGGATAGGGGTGAAAGGCCAATCGAACTCGGAGATAGCTGGTTCTCCTCGAAATAGCTTTAGGGCTAGCCTCGATGTAAAAGTTAAATGGTTGTAGAGCACTGATTGGACAAGGGGCCCAACAAGGTTACCAAATCCATTCAAACTCCGAATGCCGTTTAATGTTCATCGGGAGTCAGACTATGTGGGATAAGCTTCATAGTCAAAAGGGAAACAGCCCAGACCACCAGATAAGGTCCCAAAGTATATGCTAAGTGGAAAAGGAAGTGAGATCGCACAGACAACCAGGATGTTGGCTTAGAAGCAGCCACTCATTTAAAGAGTGCGTAATAGCTCACTGGTTAAGCGGTTTTGCGCCGAAAATGTAACGGGGCTAAAGCATATCACCGAAGCTGTGGATTTATGGTTATATTTATATAATTGTAAGTGGTAGAGGAGCATTGTGTACGGAACGAAGCTGTACCGTAAGGAGCAGTGGACTGTACAGAAGAGAGAATGCCGGTATGAGTAACGAAAAAAGGAGTGAGAATCTCCTTCGCCGAAAGTCTAAGGATTCCTGGGGAAGGCTCGTCCTCCCAGGGTTAGTCGGGACCTAAGCCGAGGCCGAAAGGCGTAGGTGATGGAAAATCTGTAAAGATTCAGATACCACTATAAATTGTTTGAGTGAAGTGGGGACGCGGCAAAGAGAGTGGAGCGTGTGACTGGAAGAACACGTATAAGCTAATGAGTTAGGGTAAGGAGGCAAATCCCTTTACCTGCTAATAACTTTTAGTGATGTGGAGCCAATAGAGGTGAAGCCACTTAATGAGTCGCCAAGAAAAACCACTAATGAGATTTATAGTGCCCGTACCGCAAACCGACACAGGTAGACGGGAAGAGAATTCTAAGGCGCGCGAGAGAACCCTTGTTAAGGAACTCGGCAAAATGACCCCGTAACTTCGGGAGAAGGGGTACCCATTAGCATTAGCTAGTGGGTCGCAGCGAAAAGATCCAAGCGACTGTTTATCAAAAACACAGGTCTCTGCTAAGTCGTAAGACGAAGTATAGGGGCTGACGCCTGCCCGGTGCTGGAAGGTCAAGGAGAAGGCTTAGTGCTTGCCACGAAGGTCTGAACCTAAGCCCCAGTAAACGGCGGCCGTAACTATAACGGTCCTAAGGTAGCGAAATTCCTTGTCGGGTAAGTTCCGACCTGCACGAATGGCGTAACGACTTGGATGCTGTCTCAACAAGGGACTCGGTGAAATTAAATTGCCTGTGAAGATGCAGGCTACCTGCGACAGGACGGAAAGACCCCGTGGAGCTTTACTGCAGCCTGATATTGGGTTTTGATGTAGAATGTACAGGATAGGTGGGAGACTTTGAAACTGGCATGCCAATGTCAGTGGAGTCGCTGGTGGGATACCACCCTTTCTACAGCGGAATTCTAACTGGAGGCCATAAACTGGTCACAGGACATTGTCAGGCGGGCAGTTTGACTGGGGCGGTCGCCTCCCAAACAGTAACGGAGGCGCTCAAAGGTTCCCTCAGTGCGGATGGAAATCGCACGAAGAGTGTAAAGGCATAAGGGAGCTTAACTGCAAGACAGACAAGTCGAGCAGGTACGAAAGTAGGACTTAGTGATCCGGCGGTATAGTGTGGAATTGCCGTCGCTCAACGGATAAAAGTTACCCCGGGGATAACAGGCTTATCTCCCCCAAGAGTTCACATCGACGGGGAGGTTTGGCACCTCGATGTCGGCTCATCGCATCCTGGAGCTGAAGCAGGTTCCAAGGGTTTGGCTGTTCGCCAATTAAAAGCGGTACGCGAGCTGGGTTCAGAACGTCGTGAGACAGTTCGGTCCCTATCCGTCGCAGGCGGAAGATACTTGAGAAGAGCTGTCCCCAGTACGAGAGGACCGGGATGGACACACCGATGGTGAATCAGTTGTTCCACCAGGAGCATAGCTGAGTAGCTAAGTGTGGAAAAGATAAGCGCTGAAAGCATCTAAGCGTGAAACAGACTTCAAGATTAGGTATCTCACTTCGTTAAGAAGTTAAGATCCCTTAAAGATGATAAGGTAGATAGGCCAGATGTGTAAGTGTAGTAATACATTGAGCTAACTGGTACTAATAGATCGAGGGCTTAATCATTATTTCCTATATGTGTTTTTGATTGTATAGTCTAATATACAATACAATTTTATAGCTTTCCGGTGGTAATAGCGGAGGGGCAACACTTGTTCCCATCTCGAACACAAAAGTTAAGTCCTCCTGCGCCTATGGTACTGCATTGGTAACGATGTGGGAGAGTAGGTCGCTGCCGGTCCTTTTTTTAAAAAACTTGATGAATATATTGGGGTGTAGCCAAGCGGTAAGGCACTGGGTTTTGGTCTCAGGACGCGTAGGTTCGAATCCTACCGCCCCAGCCATTAAATTTCATCAACTTTTTTGGGCCATTAGCTCAGTTGGTAGAGCACCTGACTTTTAATCAGGTTGTCGGAGGTTCGAATCCTCCATGGCTCACCATTTAAATTTATATATTTTTAGCGCGGGGTAGAGCAGTCCGGTAGCTCGTCAGGCTCATAACCTGGAGGTCATCGGTTCGAATCCGGTCCCCGCAACCATTTTTAAAATTTTATATATACATCAGGCAAAAATTAGATGGTAGTGATGCGGGAGTAGCTCAGTTGGCTAGAGCATCAGCCTTCCAAGCTGAGGGTCGCGAGTTCGAGTCTCGTTTCCCGCTCCATATATTAATAACATGGGTCTATAGCTCAGTTGGCTAGAGCATGTGGTTCATACCCACAGTGTCAGAGGTTCAAGTCCTCTTAGACCCACCAAAAGTATTCATGGAGAGGTACCCAAGTGGCTGAAGGGGCGGGTTTGCTAAACCTGTAGCAGGGTATTTACCCTGGCGAGGGTTCGAATCCCTCTCTCTCCGCCATTTAATATATGCCCTCATCGTCTAGGGGTCTAGGACACCAGGTTTTCATCCTGGCGGCAGGGGTTCGAATCCCCTTGAGGGTACCATTTTTTGCGGGCGAATAGCTCAGTTGGGAGAGCACCTGCCTTACAAGCAGGGGGTCACAGGTTCGAGCCCTGTTTCGCCCACCATTTAAATAATCGAAGTATATTGTTGATTAGAAGAGATTCTTATTAGCATCTTACTTCCTACATCCAAATACGGAGGTGTAGCGTAGCGGTTTAACGCGCCGGCCTGTCAAGCCGGAGATCGCGGGTTCAAATCCCGTCTCCTCCGCCATTTTTTTTGCCGATGTAGCTCAGTTGGTAGCAGCGCTTCCATGGTAAGGAAGAGGTCACCGGTTCAACTCCGGTCATCGGCTCCATTAACTCTTAGCC
Organism: Halanaerobium praevalens DSM 2228; assembly: GCF_000165465.1. GTDB lineage: Bacteria > Bacillota > Halanaerobiia > Halanaerobiales > Halanaerobiaceae > Halanaerobium > Halanaerobium praevalens. The sequence continues at coordinate 1,910,137 of NC_017455.1, read as the reverse complement.
ATGGGGATATAGCTCAGCTGGGAGAGCGCTACACTGGCAGTGTAGAGGCCAAGGGTTCGAATCCCTTTATCTCCACCAAAATAATTTGGATGGAGAAAAAAATAATATTCAGATGAGAAGAAGAATAGGAGTTTAGTAGAAAATATTCCTAATTCCTAACTCTTACTTCCTACATTTTATTTGGAGGGGTGCCCGAGTGGTTAAAGGGAGCAGACTGTAAATCTGCCGGCGATGCCTACAAAGGTTCAAATCCTTTCCCCTCCACCATTAAATATGCGGGAATAGCTCAGTGGTAGAGCATCACGTTGCCAACGTGAGGGTCGCGAGTTCAAATCTCGTTTCCCGCTCCATTTATCTGTTTGCACCTTGTGGTGCTTTTTTTATTTTATTATATTTTTCAATATTCAGATAATTTTTAAAAACAAATTTATTTAAAATAAAACTGCCTGAGGCTTGCTGTCTTAGTTATAAATAGATATAATGGTTAGTGAGAGTTTTAATGATAATAATTAAGTTTTAATTAAATAGTTATAATTTAATTAAAGTTTATTAAGGATTGATTTTATGAAAAAGAAAAAAAATGCGATAGTTATTTATGGAACTACAACTTTAGTTTTACTACTTTTATTTTTTATTGCCTTATCGATTGGCTCTACATCTGTTAATTTAGCAGATGTTTTTGATTATTTTTCGGCTAATAAACAAATTTCAGTTTCAAAGTCAATAATTTTAGGAGAAATACGTTTACCTAGAATTATTTTAGCTTTTATTGTTGGAGCTGGTTTAGCTATAGCAGGATCAGTATTTCAAGCTATAATTCGGAATCCAATGGTTGATCCTTATATTATTGGTATTTCTGCTGGGGCTGGTACTGGTTTGATGTTAGCTTTATTTTTAGGAATAGAGATTACTATTTTTAATTTGAGTTCATTACCTGCCTTTGCTTTTTTAGGAGCTGTTTTAACCGTTTTTATTGTTTATCAATTAGCAAAGGTCGGCAGTAAATTGCCAGTTTTAACCTTTCTTTTAGCTGGAGTAGCTGTTAGTTTTATTTTGAATTCATTAATGTCTTTTTTGATGGTTTTAAGAACAGAAAATTTACAGCAATTAGTATATTGGTTAATGGGAAGTTTAGCTGATGGAAACTGGGCAGATCTTAAAATGATCTTACCTTATTTTTCACTTTCTTTTCTTATTATTTTATTTTATTTAAAAGATTTAAATATTTTATTGTTGGGTGAAGAAAGTGCAGCTCACCTTGGAATTAATGTGGAAAAAACTAAAATTATTTTATTAGGGGCTGCTTCTTTAATGACAGCTGCTGTTGTTTCAGTTAGTGGAAGTATTGGCTTTATTGGTTTAGTCGTACCTCATATTGCAAGAATGATTATTGGAGCAGATCATAGAAAACAGGTTCCGTTAGCTGCAGTTTTTGGTGGAGCTTTTTTATTAATTGCAGATACAATTGCTAGAACTGTAATGGCTCCAATGGAATTACCAGTTGGAATTATAACTGCTCTTGCTGGTGGTCCTTATTTTATTTATTTACTTCGTAATAAATCTAAAAATATTTGGTGAAAATAATGTTAAAAACAAATAACATAAAATTTAGTTATGCTCAAGAAAAAATTTTAAAAGGAATTGATTTACAAATAAAAAAAGGTTCTTTTGTTGGGATTATTGGTCCGAATGCTTCTGGAAAATCGACTTTATTGAAAAATATTAGTAAAAGTTTGAAATCAGATAGTGGATTAGTTTATCTTGATCGTAAGTTGTTAAATGACTATGATTCTTTAGAGTTGGCAAAAAAAATGGCTGTGGTACCTCAAAATACGGAAGTAAACTTTAATTTTAATGTTTATGATATTATAATGATGGGTAGACATCCTTATCAAAAACGATGGTCAAGATTAAGCAAAGAAGATAAGAAAATAGTAAAAGAAGCAATGGAGGTTACTCATACTTTAAAATTAAAAAATAAATTAATTAATGAATTATCTGGAGGAGAAAGACAAAGAGTAATAATTGCTAGAGCTTTAGCGCAAAAACCAGATATTCTTTTATTAGATGAGCCGACTTCTAGTTTGGATATTAATTATCAGGGAGAAATTTATGACTTGTTAAATTATCTAAATCAAGAATTTGAAATCACAATTATAACAGTTTCTCATGATTTAAACTTAACTGCTCTTTATTGTGAAGAATTAATATTACTTAAAGATGGCAAAATTTTTGCTGTAGGATCTGCAAATGAGGTTTTAACTGAAAAAAACATTAAAGCAGTTTATCAAGCAGAAGTTTTGATTAAAAAGAATCCTCTTTCTGAAAAACCTTTTGTTACAATATTACCAAAATCTAATTTAAAAAAATTTGAAAAACCTAAAAAAGATTTTAAAATACATGTTATAGCTGGAGGAGGAACTGCTAAGAAATTCCTCTATCAATTAGAAAGTTTAGGTTATGATTTAAGTATAGGTGTGTTAAATATTGGTGATGCTGATTGGCAAGCTGCTAAAGAATTAGGTGTAAAGATTGTTGAAGCACCTCCTTTTATAGATATTTCAAAAAAAGAAATAGTTCAGAATAAGAAACTAATTACTGAGGCAGATTTAATTATTTTAAGTGATTTGCCATTTGGGCATGGAAATCTTGCAAATTTAGAAGTGTTAACTACTGTTCCTAATAAAAATAAAATTTTACTTAATAATCTTAGTATAGATGAAAGAGATTATATTGGTGGAGCAGCTAAAAAAGTTTGGAATAAGTTAATAAAAGAAGATGAAAATATAATTTTATTAAAAAATAAAGATAATTTAGTTTCTGAAATAAAAAAATTGGAAAATTAGAAAGGAAGAAGTACTATGATTAAAGCTGCAGATTTAAATAATGAATATTTTTTAGTACTAATTCCTGGAGAAGAGTTAATTGAAACTGCCTTGCAAGTTCAAGAAATTGTTGCTGAACATTATAACTTGTATCCAGATCAGATACATCCTCAGTTACATATTACCATTGATAGAATTAATAAAAACAAAGTTGAAAAAGCGAAAAAAATACTTGCAAATAGCTTAAAAAATATTGATAAAATTGAAATAGAGGTAGATAGATTTAGTTGTATTAAATTTTCTAATCAACATCAATTAGTTCTTGAAGTTAATGAAACAGAATCTTTAAAACATTTTTCTGAAAATCTGCATAAAAAACTGGCTGCTGAAGCAATATCTACAATTGATAATTATGAAGAGTGGATGTTTCATATTACAATTATTAGTAATATATTTGCTAAAAATCCGATTCCTGTTGATGAGCTAACTGAAATTTGTTTATTTATGGAAGGAATGTCTCGTCCTTTAGCAGCTGCAGCAGAAAAGTTAGAAATTTGGAGACCAACTTTAGATCCAGTTAAAAAAGTTATTAGAAGTTTTGAATTAAGTTAGAAATTAATTTTAGACTAAATTTAATAAAAAGAGGAAGTGAAATAATATGCAAAAGCAAACTAAAATTAAAGGGTTTATTTTTGATCTTGATGGAGTAATTACAGATACAGCAGAATTTCATTATAAAAGTTGGCAAAAATTAGCTGATGAAGAAGATTTATTTTTTAATCGTGAGGTAAATGAAAAATTACGTGGAGTTTCAAGAATGGAATCTTTAAATATTATTTTGGCTGATCAAGATATTCCAGCTGCTAAAAAAAAGGAGTGGACAGATCGCAAAAATGAATATTATCAAAAATATTTAACAGAAATATCTAAAGCCGATATTTTAGATAATATGGAAGCTAAATTAGAAAAATTAAAAGCAGAAGGTTACAAACTAGCTGTTGGTTCTTCAAGTAGAAATGCAAAAAAAGTTTTAAAACAATTAAAAATAACTAATTTATTTGATATAATAGCTGATGGAAATAGTGTTGAGCGGGCAAAGCCAGCCCCAGATTTATTTTTATATGCTGCTCAAGGATTAGGGTTAAAAGCAGCTGAATGTGTTGTTTTAGAAGATGCAGAGTCTGGAGTTGAAGCAGCTTTAGCTGCTGAGATGAGAGTTATTGGTCTTGGACCAGAAAGTAGAGTTGGTAAAGCAGATTTAGTTTATGCCAATGTGAGTGAAATTAATTTTGAAGAAATTATAAAAAAATTGTAAAAAATATAATAAAAAGAAGGAATTAAAGAGTCTGTCTAGAATAATTATATTAGAGTGTATATTTCAGACTCTTTTTCTTATTTATTTACGCAAGCGCTTGCGTAAATAAAAAGGGGGCAAAGCTATTGTCAATAACACTGAAAGATATAGCCCAAAAAGCAAATGTGGCAGAATCTACTGTTTCGAGAGCTCTTAATGATAAAGCTGGTGTAAGCCAGAGTACTAAAATAAAAATTTTGAAAATTGCTAAAAAAAACAATTATCGTCCGAATCAATTAGCTAGAGGTTTAGCAATTAAAAAAACAAATATGATAGCAGTTATTACAGATGAATTAGACAATCAGGGACAAATTAAAATTGTAAAAGAGATCGAAAAAGAAGCTGAAAAAGCTGGTTATCAAATTATACTCTGTAATACAAAGCAAAATCCTGAAAAAGAGAAGTCATACCTTTCTTTGTTAGAGTCAAATCAAGTAGAAGGAGCAATTTTCATTGGGGACCAACTAGTTGGCAGTGCACTTTTAAAAGCTAGCTTAAGTTCTGAAAATAATATAGTTTTAGTTAATCGCTTAGCAGAAGAAAATTTTTTCACTTCAGTTTTGACTGATTATAGTCATGGTATTTTTAAAGCTACAAAACATTTAATAGAACAAGGTTTTAAAAATATCGCTATTTTAGCTGGTTCAGAAAATAGTTTAATCGAGGCTGAAAAACTAAAAGGATATAAAAAGGCTTTAAAAAATTCAGATTTAAAGCTTAATCATGATCTGATTTTTAAAAATACTGCTGGTAGAAAGGCAGGTTATAATTCTTTTTTAAAATTATGTAAAATGAACTTGATTCCAGATGCTTTTATTTCAACTCAGGAATTAACTACAATTGGCTTAGTTGAGGCTATTAAAACAGGAGGATATTTTATTCCAGATGATTTTGCTCTTATAGGTTATGCAGATACTATTTTGAGTTCCATAATTGAACCTCCACTTAGTGTTTTGAGTGAACCAATAGCAAAATTAGGTAGTTTTTCTTTTGCTTTTTTATTAAATTTGATTAATAATAATTTAGCTGAACCCCAAATTAAAGTTTTAAGTCCTAAATTAATTGTAAGAGAATCATCAATAGCAAAATATAATTAAAATCTAGAGGAGGATTTTCAATGGCAAGTGTAACTTTAGAACATATAACAAAACATTTTGGTGATGTTACAGCAGTTAAGGATCAAAATTTAGAGATTAAGGATAAAGAATTTGTAGTTTTAGTTGGACCATCTGGTTGCGGAAAGTCAACTACCTTAAGAATGATTGCAGGCTTAGAAGAAATTAGTGAAGGGACTTTAAAAATTGGTGATCAAGTAGTAAATGATGTAGCTCCAAAAGATAGAGATATTGCCATGGTTTTTCAAAATTATGCTCTTTATCCACATATGAATGTTTATGATAATATGGCTTTTGGGCTTAAATTGCGTAAATTTCCGAAAGAAGAGATAGAGCGAAGAGTCCAAGAAGCTGCCGAAATATTAGGGATAGAGCAGTTATTAAATAGAAAACCCAAACAGCTATCTGGAGGTCAAAGACAGAGAGTAGCATTAGGAAGAGCTATTGTCCGGGAACCTAAAGTTTTTTTAATGGATGAACCTCTTTCAAATTTAGATGCTAAATTAAGAGTGCAGATGCGGACTGAGCTTTCTAAATTGCATGATGAATTACAAACTACAATGATCTATGTAACTCATGATCAAACAGAAGCAATGACGATGGGAGATCGCATTGTTGTACTTAAAGATGGTCTAATTCAGCAGGTTGATGACCCTTTATCTCTTTACAATCACCCTAATAATATGTTTGTCGCTGGGTTTATTGGTTCACCTGCAATGAATTTTATGGATGCAACTATAATTAAAGAAGCGGATGATTATTTTATTGATGGTGACGGTACTTTTAAAATTAGAGTTCCTGAAGATAAAAAAGATTATGTGAAAGATTATGTCGAAAAAGATGTTGTTTTTGGGGTTAGACCTGAAGATATAGTTGATACTAATATAAATCATGATTTTGAAGTTAAAGCTGATAATTCTTTTAAGGCAGATGTAGATGTTGTAGAACCAATGGGTTCAGAAATTTATTTATATTTAGCAGAAGCTGGTCATTCCTTAATTGCTAGAGTTGAAGCTGAAAGTCAAGCTCAAGTTGGAGATACAATTTCATTAGGAGTTGACTTAAGAAAAATTCATATTTTTGATGCTCAAACTGAAGCAGTAATATTTTAATAAATTAAACTAAAATTAATAAGTTCACTCAAACAGCCGTTAAAACTACGGCTGTTTTTTGATTAATCTATAAATTTAAAGTATAATTATATTTAGAATTGTAATACAAGCAGTTGCTAATTAAGGAGGAACAATAATGCCTCGCCAAAAAAAGGATTTTTTATTAAACCCCTTTGTAATTATATTTATTTTAATAATAGTTATCTTTGCTGGATTTAATTTTTATCAAAATATGGTTAAATTAAATAAAATTGAAAATAGAATTGAAAAGATAGAATTACAAATTGCTGAATCTGAAGCTAAGCAAAAAGATTTGGAAGCAAAAATTAAGAATAGTAATAGTGATGAATATATTGAAGAAGTGGCAAGAGAAAAATTAGGTTTAGTCAAAAAAGGAGAAAAAGTCTTTATACCTGTTGAAGAGAATAATTCTAATCAGAAGGAAAATAAAGGAGACTAAAAGTTATTTCCGTTTATAATTAAATATTAATAATTTTGTAAAATAAAGGAGTTTTTCAATGACAGAATATATTAGTGTAGATTTAATTGAATTAGCAGCAAAAAAATTAAAATTGAAGTCAAATAAAGTTAAAGCAACAGTTGAGCTCTTAGATTCGGGGAATACAGTTCCTTTTATAGCTCGCTATCGTAAAGAAATGACAGGTAGTTTAGATGAAGAAGAAATAAGGAATGTAGAAGAAAAAGTAAATTATTTAAGAAGATTATATGAGCGAAAAAATGAAGTAGCAAATGCTGCAGATAAACAAGATAAATTAAATAAAGAAATCTTAAATAAACTTAAAAAGGCAAAGACTTTACAAGAAGTAGAAGATTTATACAGACCATTTAAAGTTAAAAAACAAACTAAAGCTGCTAAGGCATTAGCAAAAGGTTTAAAGCCTTTAGCAAAAATGATTTTTGAGCAGCAAAAAAATAAAACTGAAATAGAAAATATCGCCCTAAAATATATTGACCCTGAAAAAAAGTTAAAAACTATAGAAGAAGTTTTAAGTGGGGCTGAAGATATTATAGCAGGTGATATTTCTGATGATGCTGATTTGCGTAAAAAATTAAGAGAATATGTTTTCCAAAATGCTAAAATAGTTGCTGTTCAAAAAAATGAAGATGAAACAGGAAAATACCAAGATTATTATGATTTCAAAGAATCAATTAATAAAATACCACCACATAGAATTTTAGCCTTAAATAGAGGTGAAAAAGATGATGTTTTAAGAGTTAAAGCTGAAGTTGATGATGAACGAGCAGTTAATATGATTTATAATTTTTATGAGTTTGAGAACAAAAAAAGTAGTACATTCGAAAATTTAATTAAGGCAGTTGATTATGCTTATAAAAGATTAATTTTTCCTGCTCTAGAAAGAGAAATTAGAAATGAGCTAACTGAAAAAGCTGAAATAAAGGCGCTTAATAATTTTTCGACAAATCTAAAATCTTTATTAATGCAGCCACCATTAGAAGGTAAAAAAGTTTTGGCTGTTGATCCTGCTTTTAGAACAGGTTGTAAGTTAGCTGCTTTGACAGAAAAAGGTTCACTTTTAGAAACAGGTGCTATTTATCCTCATCCACCAATTAACAAGCCAGAAACAGCTGCTAAGACTATTGAAAACTTAGTTAAAGAACATAAAATTGATTTAATTGTAATTGGTAATGGAACTGCTAGTAGAGAGACCGAAACTTTTATTGCTGAACTTATTAAAAATGGACTTGAAGTAGAATATACTATTGTAAGTGAGGCAGGAGCTTCTGTATATTCAGCTTCCAAAATGGCAAGAAAAGAATTTCCCCAATTAGATGTTTCAATTAGAGGTGCAATTTCTATTGGGAGAAGATTACAAGATCCATTAGCTGAACTTGTAAAAATAGATCCCAAATCACTTGGGGTGGGGATGTACCAACATGATATCTCTCAAAAACGCTTAGAAAAGGCTTTAAATCAAGTTGTTGTAGATGCGGTTAACCATGTAGGTGTAGAAATTAATACTGCTTCAGCTGCCCTTTTAACATATGTAGCAGGTATTAGCTCTAATAATGCTCAAAAGATAATTGAATATAGAGATCAGAATGGTGATTTTAACAAAAGAGAAGAATTATTTGAAGTTTATGGCTTTGGACCTAAAACTTATGAACAGGCAGCTGGTTTTCTTCGTTTAGATTCAGCCTTAGATCCTTTAGCTTTAACTCCAATTCATCCTGAATCTTATCAAGCAGCTCAAAATATTTTAAAAGAGATTAATTTTAAAATGGCTGATATTAGAGATAAAAATAAAGTAGAAGAATTGAGAAAAAAATTAACTGAAATAAATTTAACTAAAATAGTTTCTAAATTAGAGATTGGAATTCCAACTGCTCGAGATATAATAAAATCTCTAAAACAGCCAGGGCGTGATCCAAGAGCTTCAATGCCAGCTCCAATTTTTAGAAAAGATATCTTGAAAATTGAAGATATTAAGCCTGGTCTGATTTTTAAGGGTAAAGTGCGAAATATAGTAGATTTTGGGGCTTTTATTGATATTGGTTTAAAACAAGATGGTTTATTACATATTTCAGAAATGAGTCAGATGTATGTTAATGATCCATTTGAAATTGTCGAAATTGGTCAAAATATAGATGTTCAAGTTCTAGCTGTTGATCAAAGTAGAGGTAGAATTTCTTTAACCTTAAAATTTTAGTCAATAAATTTGACAGTTATAATGTAATTAAGTTATAATGAGTACAATATAATATCTAGGGAGGAATTTTTTAAGCATGTCCATTGAAGTTGGAAGTATAGTTGTAGGAGAAATTACAGGGATAACAAATTTCGGTGCTTTTGTTGAATTGGAAAGTGGAGAGACAGGTCTTGTTCATATCTCTGAGGTTGCTAATACTTATGTAAAAGACATTAGCAATTTTTTAAAAGAAGGAGATGACGTTAAAGTTAAGGTCATTAATGTTGACAATGACGGGAAAATAGGTCTTTCTATTAAACAATTGGAGGATCCAGATGACAGAATTGATCATGCTCCAGAAATGTCTTTTGAAGAAAAAATGGATCGTTTCTTGAAGCAGAGCAGTGAGCGTCAGCAGGATCTAAAAAGTAGAGAGGCAAAAAATGGTGGTAGTTCCAAATAAATATTTGCCAATTTTTTATTAACTTTTTAAACATCCTTTAATTCGTTTAAGGGGTGTTTTCTCTTTTTTTAATATAAATTTCAAGTTAGACAAATAATTTAGAGGAGCAGTAATTATGAATGATAAAAAAATTATAGAATTGCAATTAGACAGAAAAATAAATAATTTTTTAGAGACTGCAGTAAGATGTCCTTTTTCTTTTCCAGCAGTTATTACTGTAAATCCATTTATCAATAAAATTGCAGCACCTACTATTTATTGGCTTAGTTGTCCTTATTTGACTTATCAAGTTGATCGCTTAGAAGCTGAGAGTGATTTGATTAGTAAATTAGGTAAAAAGTTGCAAGGAAATATTAATTTTAAAAATAAAATGGACAAAACACATAGTAAATATGCTAAAAATAGATTAGAATTACTTTCAAATGAACAAAAATCAAAGGCCAAAAATATTTCTGAAGATTTATATAAAACTTTAACTGAATCTGGAGTAGGAGGGATTCGGGATAAAAAAGGAATAAAATGTTTACATACTCATCTTGCTGACTTTTTGGTGGATCATTTTAATCCAGTTGGAAAAATTGTTTTTAATAAAATTAATTGGCCTAAAAAATGTAATATTTGTCAAGAAAGGGTTGATGGATTTGAAAGCAGCTGCAATTGATATTGGAACAAATTCTTGTCGATTATTGATTGGAGAAAAGAATTCAAATAATTCTTTTAATATTTTAGTCAGAGAAGTAGAGATAACCCGTTTAGGTGAAGGTGTAGATGAAAACAAAAATTTAAATAAAAGTGCTGTCAAAAGAGTTGAAGCGGCACTTAAAAAATATAAAAATATAATTGAAAAATACGAGGTTGAAAAAGTTAGAATTATAGGTACAAGTGCTTTAAGAGATGTAAATAATTCTGATTTATTAGCTGAAAGCATTGAAAAAATGGGCTTTAAATTAGAAATTATTAGTGGGGAAGAAGAAGCAGAGCTAAATTATTTGGGTGCTAGTTCTAATTTAGAAGCTAATTTTCTCTTAATTGATATTGGGGGAGGAAGTACTGAGTTTATTTGGGCTAATCAAAATAAAATTAATTTTAAAAGTCTTGATATAGGTTGTGTGAGACTGACAGAACGATTTATTGATTCACCAGCTAAAAAAGTTTCAGCAAAAGAAATTGAAAATATTAAAAAATATGTTGAAAATTTATTAAAATCAAGTTTGAAATTAAAGCAAAATTTTAGGATTAAAGGTGTAGGTGGTACGATAACTACTTTAGCTGCAATTAAATTAGAGTTAACAGAATATTTAAGTGAAAAAATTGAGAATCTAGAAATAACTAAAATTGAATTAGAACAAATAATTTCTAAATTGACTGAGCTAAAATTAGAAAAAAGAGCAATGATAAAAGGTCTGCAGGCAAAAAGGGCAGATATTATAGTAGCTGGTCTAATTATCTTAAATAGTATTTTAGATTATTTTGGCAGTGAAAATTTAGTTGTAAGTGATCAAGATTTACTTTATGGGCTTTTAAAAGAAGAATTAGTTAATTAAAAAACTAGATTTAAATAATTCTAATTAAAGATAAGATGATGGAGGCTTGAATAATGAAAGCTCGATTTAAAGAATTTATTCAAAAAAACAATCTACTTCTTAATTCTAGTAGAATTCTTTTAGCTGTTTCTGGAGGGCCTGATTCTTTAGCAATGTTAGACCTTTTTGATAAATTAAAAGAAGAGCTTAAAATCGAAATAGCTGTTGCCCATCTAGACCATATGTTTCGTAAAGAGTCAAAATCAGAAGCAGATTTTATTGAACGATTTGCTAAAAAAAGAGGGATTCAATTTTTTAGTAAAAGAGTTAATCTACCTCAAATAATAAAAACTAATAAAGTTTCGGCAGAAGCAGCAGCCCGTCAAGAAAGATTTACTTTTTTTAAAAATATTATTGCAAAAGAAAATTTTGACTTATTAGCTTTAGCTCATCATAAAGGAGATCAAGCTGAAACTGTTTTATTAAATCTATTTAGAGGTTGTGGTCTAAAAGGTTTAGGAGGAATTGAGCTCCAAGCAAAATTTAAAGAGTTAGAGTTAATACATCCGATGTTAATTTTCACTAAAAAAGAAATTTTAGCTTACTGTCAGCAGCAAAAATTAAGCCCTAGTTTTGATAGTAGTAACCAAGAAAATATTTATAGTCGGAATATAATTAGAAATGAAATTTTGCCATTAATAGAGAAGAAGATAAATCCAAAAGTAAAAGAAGTAATTGCTAAAAACAGTAAATTAATTGCTTCTGAAGCTGAATTTTTAGAAAAATTAGCTAAAAAAAAATACAAAGAACTTTTAGTTAAAGAAAAATCAACTAAAATTATTATAGACTTTAATTCTCTTTTAGCTCTAGATCAGGTTATACAACGGAGAATTTATAGACAGATTTATAAAAGATTAAATAATAATCTTGATGATTTATACCTTGAGCATATTTTTGAAATAGAAAAATTAATTGCTGATAAAAAAACTGGTAGAGGAGTTGATATTGCCTCTGGCATTAGAGTTGAAATTAGTTATTCAAATTTAATTTTTTCAAAAGGATCTCAGTCAAAACAAAAATTAGAAAATAAAATAAAAATCAATTTAGGGCAAAAAATTAAGATTAATAAGAAATATAGTTTAAAAGCTAAAGTTGTAAATGAAAAAGATTTTGCTTTTGTTTCCGATCCCAAAAGGGCAGCATTTGATTATGAAAAAATAGATGGCCCTTTATTTATTAGAAATAGAAAAGCTGGAGATAAGTTAAGACCTCTGGGGATGAAAGGCCAGAAAAAAATTAAAGATATTCTAATTGATGCAAAAGTACCAAAGTATCAAAGAGATCAAGTTCCTGTTATTGTGGATGGAAATGATAATCTGCTTTGGCTGGCCCCTTATAAGCTTTCTGATAAATTTAAAGTAACTGTAAAAACAGATAAGATTTTAATTTTAGAATTAGAATATAATTAGGAGGATCACAATGGGTGAAAATACTATTTTTGCAGATGATATTAAAGAAGTGATTATTGACGAAAAGGCAATAGAAAAGAGAATTGAAGAACTGGGTAAAGAAATTACTGCTAGTTATGATGATGATGCCGATATAGTGATGTTATGTATTTTAAGGGGAGCTATTTTATTTATGGCTGATTTGGCAAGAGAAATTGATTTGCCAGTTGTTTTCGATTTTATGGATGTTTCTAGTTATGGTGCTTCTACAGAATCATCTGGGGTTGTTAGAATTGTTAAAGATATGGAAGAAAATATTGAAGGTAGACATTTAATTATTGTAGAAGATATAATAGATACTGGTAGGACTTTAAAACATGTTATTGATATGTTACAAACTCGTGATCCTAAAAGTATTAAAGTGGTTACTTTATTAGATAAACCAGATCGTAGAGTGCAGAAAAAAATTGATGCAGATTTCAATGGTTTTGAAATACCAGATGAATTTGTAGTTGGATATGGTTTAGATTTTGCTGAAAAATATAGAAATCTTTCATTCATTGGTGTTTTAAAAGAAAAGTTATATAAATAAAAAAATACTCACGACTTAAAAAATATTTGAATTTTATTATTTTAATTTAAATTTAATATTCATCATTTATAATTAAAATTAGCTGACTATTTAGCTAAATTTTAATTAAATTTCATTAATAAGATATAGAACTTGAATATTTACAAAATATAAATATTATGTTATAATATTTTACTGTATATGATTTAAGTCGTAGGGGAGGTAAAGAAATTTGAATAAGTTTGTTAAGAATATAGGATTTTATTTAATTTTGATTGCTATATCTATTTTAGTAGCTCAATTTTTTATGCAGCAGGGGCCAACTGCTTTAGAAGAGTTTACATACACAGATCTTCTAGAAGAAGTTGCTGCTGATAAGATTAATAGGGTAACTATTATTGGTAATCAAGAAGTTACAGGTGAAATTGATAATAAAGAATTTAAAGTTCCAGTACCACCGGAAGCTATTCCTTCATTAATGCAGGAGTTGAGAGCTGGTAAAGTTAATATTAAAACTAAGCCTCAACCAACTACACCCTGGTGGATAAATATTTTAAGTTATATATTACCAGTGGTTATTTTAATTGTAGCTTGGATTTTCATTATGCAGAAAATGCAAGGTGGCGGCAGTAAAATGATGTCATTTGGCAAAAGTAAAGCTAAGCTAAATGAAAGTGATGTAGATATAACTTTTGCTGATGTAGCAAATTATGAAGAAGTAAAAGAAGAGTTACAAGAGGTAATTCAATTTTTAAAGAAACCTGATAAGTTTACAGAACTCGGGGCAGAGGTTCCTAAAGGAGTACTGATGGTTGGTCCTCCAGGAACTGGTAAAACCTTAATGGCAAAAGCTGTTGCAGGTGAAGCAGGAGTTCCTTTCTACTTTATCAGTGGTTCAGATTTTGTGGAGATGTTTGTAGGGGTAGGTGCTTCTCGAGTTAGAGATTTATTTGAAAAGGGAAAGAAAAATTCTCCCTGTATTATCTTTATCGATGAGCTTGATGCTGTAGGTCGTCAGCGTGGAGCTGGACTTGGTGGAGGTCATGATGAAAGAGAACAAACTTTAAATCAGTTACTTGTTGAAATGGATGGTTTTGAGCCAAATGAAGGTATTATTTTGATGGCTGCTACAAATAGACCTGATGTCTTAGATCCTGCTTTATTAAGACCTGGTCGTTTTGATAGACAAGTAATGGTTGATAAACCAGATAGATTAGGAAGACAAAAAATATTAGAAATTCATGTTAAAGATAAACCATTAGCTGATGATATTGATCTTGAAGTTCTAGCTAAAAGAACACCTGGTTTTACTGGGGCAGATATGGAGAACTTAGCTAATGAAGCTGCCATTTTAGCTGCTAGAAGAGCTAAAAAGATAATTGCTATGAAAGAATTTGATGATGCAATTGATAGAGTAATTGCTGGACCTGCTCGAAAGAGTAAAGTTGTTTCAGAGGAAGAGAAAAACCTTGTTTCTTATCATGAAACAGGACATGCTCTCTTAGGTGAACTATTAGAACATGCTGATCGAACTCATAAAGTTACAATTATTCCTCGCGGTAGAGCAGGTGGATTTACAGTGCCTTTACCTTCAGATGATCAAAACTTTATGACTAAAGGACAACTTTTAGATAAAGTTACTAGTTTATTAGGAGGAAGAGCAGCAGAAGCTATTTTCCTTGATGATATAAGTACAGGAGCTCAAAATGATATTGAAAGAGCAACTCAAATTATTAGAGCAATGGTAACTGAGTATGGAATGAGCGAAAACTTAGGTCCATTAACCCTTGGTCAAAAACATGATCAACAGGTATTTTTAGGCAGAGATATTTCTCGTCAGAGAAATTATAGTGAAGAAGTGGCTGCTAGAATTGATAAAGAAATTAGTAAAATGGTTGAAGAATCTTATAGTAAAGCTGAACGATTACTAAAAGATAATTCTGAAACAGTTGAAAAAATTGTAACTGCTTTAAAAGAGTATGAAACTTTAAATGCTGATCAGATTAAGAGAATAATGAGAGGTGAAGAGATTACTGGTGATCCAGATAAAGATAGAATAGAAGAGGATTCTAGTAATCAAGCTGAAAGTGATGAGTTAATTACTACTTTTAAGCCAGAAACAGAAGAAAAATAAATAGATAGATATTTTTATAAACCAGTCATTTTTAGTGGCTGGTTTTTTATTTACTTTTATTTTTTATTTGAAATTGTTAAAATTAGTTTAATTAGATTCAATTAATAATTTAGATTAGCAACATTTTAATTATTAATCTTTATTTTGAATTCAGTTAAAATTTGATTTTAGGGGAGGCAATAATGTTTAAGTTAGATAAAGTTCAATTTAAAAATATTTTAAATATTGAAAGTTTAAGGCTTGAACAAAACAAAATAACTGCAATTAAAGGAAGTAGTGGTGGAGGTAAAACAACATTTTTAAAACTTTTAAATAATATGATTACTCCAGAAAAAGGTAAAATAACTTATAAAGAAAAAAATATTAAAGATTTTGATCCTGCTTTATTAAGAAGAGAAGTTATGATGTTACCTCAAAATCCCAAAATTTTTAAAGGAACAATCAGAGATAACTTTGAAAAAGCTGAATTAATTAGGGGTGGAAATCTTTCTTCACCTGAGAGATATAATCAGCTGTTAGTTCAAGTTGCTTTAACTAATAGCTTAAATGAACAAGCTAATAATTTATCTGGGGGAGAAAAACAACGTTTAGCTTTAGCAAGGATTATACTTTTAGAACCTAAAGTTTTACTTTTGGATGAGCCATCTTCTGCTTTAGATCAAAAAACAGAGGAAAAAATTATTAAAATGGTAGTTAACTATATCAAAAAAAATAATAGAACTTTAATTATGGTAACTCATAGTCTTCAGCTTGCTGAAGTCTTTGCTGATCGAATTATTGAAATTGAAAATGGTAAAATAAATAATAAATAAGAATATTAAGTAAGATATTTTAATTTAGACTTTAAAAAAGGAGAGAAGTTTATGCAAAATGATATTTTGAGTATTCAGATTAGTCAACTTTTTTTTGCTTATCTTTTTGTTTTAGTCTTATTATTAATTGTTAAAAAGAAAAACATAGGTCATAAAAGTGAAATTTTACTTGTTTCATTGAGAATGACCATTCAATTAGTTGCAGTTGGTTTTATTTTGGAATATATTTTTGCGAACCAAAATCCATATTATAGTATTTCAATTTTATTAATTATGGAATCATTTGCTATCTATAATATATATAGTAGAGTTCAGTCACAAATTTCTAAACAATTAAAAATTATTATTGCAAGCTCAATGTTTTTAGGTACAACAATTAGTATTATTTTCTTTGTTATAGTAGTAGTTGGATTAAGTCCTTGGTTTAGATCTGATTATTTTATACCACTTTCAGGAATGTTGATTGGAAATTCAATGACTGGTATTTCACTAGGTGTTAATTATTTGATAGATGGCTTTAAAGATAATCAGGCTCTAATTGAAAATTATTTAATGTTAGGGGCAGAACCAGAAACTGCTGCCAAAGAAATTAGTGACCGTGCTTTTTATAATGCAATTTTGCCAACTATTAATTCAATGATGGGAATTGGTATTGTTTTTTTGCCTGGAATGATGACAGGCCAAATTTTAGCTGGAGCTTCACCTTTAATTGCTATTAAATATCAAATTGCAATAATGCTAGGTATTCTGGGGAGTGTAACATTGACTGTCTTTTTTATGGTTAATCGTGGTGCCTTAACTTTTTTTAATTCTAGAAAACAATTGGATATCTAAATTAAAATTAAACTTGGTCTAAAATATTAAGTAGTAATTAATTAAAGCAGGAATTAATTAGATTATATTGAAATATTTAAATAAGGAATTAATTATAATCTAAATTTTTATTAAATAATTTGAGGGGGAAAAATATTGAAAAGTGATATTCAAATTGCACAAGAGGCAGAAATCAAAGAAATAGTAGGAATAGCTCAAAAACTTGGTTTAAAAGAAGATGATTTAGAATTATATGGAAAATATAAAGCTAAGGTTAAATTAGATGTTTTCGAAAAATATTCTGAAAAAAAAGATGGAAAATTAGTATTAGTTACTGCTATAACCCCAACACCTGCTGGAGAAGGTAAAACTACTACTACAGTTGGTTTAGGTCAAGCTTTAAATAGGATTGGTAAAAAAGCTGTGATTGCAATTAGAGAACCTTCTTTAGGGCCAACAATGGGGATCAAGGGAGGAGCTGCAGGAGGTGGTTATGCTCAGGTAATTCCAATGGAAGATATAAATTTACATTTCACTGGAGATATTCACGCTATAGGTATTGCCCATAACTTATTAGCAGCAGCAATTGATAATCACATTAAACAAGGGAATGAATTAGATATTGATCCAACTCAAGTTACTTTTAAAAGGGCAGTAGATATGAATGATCGAGCTTTAAGGAATACTATTGTTGGGCTTGGGGGTTCTAAAAATGGCTATCCAAGAGAAGATGGTTTTTTAATTACAGTTGCTTCGGAAATTATGGCAATTTTATGTTTAGCAAATGATTTAATGGAATTAAAAAAGAAATTAAGTAAAATTGTAATTGGTTATAATTATGCGGGCGAAAGTGTAACTGCTAATGATTTAAAAGTAGCAGGAGCTATGACAGCATTATTAAAAGATGCAATTAAACCTAATTTAGTTCAAACTTTAGAAAATACGCCAGCTTTTATCCATGGAGGACCTTTTGCTAATATTGCCCATGGCTGTAATAGTGTGATGGCAACTAAGTTAGCAATGAAGTTAGGTGATATAACTGTTACAGAAGCTGGTTTTGGAGCTGATTTGGGAGCTGAAAAATTTTATAATATAAAGTCTAGGTTTGCTAATTTAAAAGCTGATGCAACTGTACTTGTTGCAACAATTAGGGCCTTAAAAATGCACGGGGGAGTAGCAAAAGAAGAATTGAAAACGGAAAATTTAGCAGCTTTAGCACAGGGAATAGAAAACTTAGAAAAACATATAGAAAATATGAATAAATTTGGAGTTCCAATTGTTGTAGCTATTAATAGATTTCCTGATGATACTGAAGCAGAGCTTGAATTAGTAAGAGAAAAATGTGAAAAGTTAGGAGTTAAAGTAGCTTTATCTGAAGTGTGGGCTGCAGGAGGAGCAGGTGGAGAAGAACTTGCTCAAGCAGTTGTTGAGCTTTTAGAAAACGAAGAAAGTAAATTTGAATATCTTTATGATCAAAATTCTTCAATTAAGACTAAAATTGAAACTATTGCTGCTGAAATTTATGGAGCTGATGGTGTCGATTATAGTGAGCAAGCATTACAGCAGATTGAAAAGTATAAAGAAAACGGTTATGCTAAGATACCAGTTTGTATGGCCAAGACTCAGAGTTCAATTTCAGATAATCCTAATTTAAAAGGTCACCCAAGTGGATTTAAAATTAGTGTTAAATCAATAAATCTTTCAGCAGGAGCTGGCTTTTTAGTTGTGATGACAGGGCCTGTATTAACAATGCCAGGTTTACCTAAAAGACCTTCAGCTGAAGAAATAGATATTGATGCTCAGGGCAAAATTACTGGATTGTTTTAAATAACTTTAAAAAGATGAATAAATAAGTTATAATAAAAATAAGATAATATAGTGATAGAGTAGACAGAAGGCGTAGAGTGTTCAGAGATGGGACGTCGCTCTGAAACGAAAGCTTAAAGCTGCGGTCTTGCTGTCGCGTCCGCTGTCACCAAAGTTTCCTCTTTCTTTGGTGCAGGTTAAACTATCAGCTAACCAGAGAGGGAGGGAGGTGGAAACATGAAAATAAGTACAAAAAAGATTGCTTATTTATCTTTTTTAATTGCTTTGACCGTTATTTTAACTAGAGTTTTAAGTATTAGAATTCCAGTTGCTGGGGTTGAAGGTGTTAGAATTGGTTTTGGAGCTTTGCCAATTATATTTGCTGGTATAGCTTTTGGACCACTAGCAGGAGCCATTGTAGGCGCACTTGGTGATATTTTAGGGTATTTTATTAATCCTATTGGTGCTTATATGCCTCATTTTACTTTTACATCATTATTAACTGGTTTTATTCCAGGTTTTATGATTTTTTATGTACTCAAACGTTGTAGAACTTTACCAGTAATTTTGATTGCTATTTCAGTAGGACAAGTTATTTCTTCTTTAATCTTGGTTCCTTATTTTATAAATAATTTGTTTGAAGTATCATTTGCTATTTTAATGCCTCCAAGGGTATTAAGTCAGTTAATTAATGTTCCAATTTATGTCTATTTTATTAAAACTTTAATTAATTATAAAAGTGTTGAGATAAAAAAAGTAAAGGCAGGAAGTAACTGCTAGAAAATTAAATAATAAATTAAAAGGACCCGTTTCGGGTCCTTTTTCTAGGAGAGTTGATAATGCAAGATTTAAATCATTTGAATAGGAAAAGAATAGAGAAAAAATTAAAAAATAATTTAGCTCATAATTTTGAGTTAAAAATATATGAAGAAATAGGATCCACAAATAAAATAGCAAAAGAATATTTACAGCAAAAAGCTTTAGCAGCAAATTCTTTAAATAATATCATTATTTTTACTGCTAATCGGCAAATAGCAGGGCGTGGTAGAAAGGGTCATTCTTGGTTTTCTGATGATCCAGCTAGTTTAGCAGTTTCATTTTTATTTAAAATAAATAAGGACTTAGAAAATATTCCTCAAATAACAGCTGCAGCGGCTTTAGCAGTTCATAAAACTTTGGTAAATTTTGGTCTCCAAACAAAAATTAAATGGCCTAATGATATTTTAGTTAAAAATAAAAAGATATGTGGCATTTTATCTGAACTAGTTTTTGATAAAAAACAAGGAACTTTTGTTATAATTGGCTGTGGAATAAATTTAAATAATATTAATTTCAAAAAAGAAATAAATAAAATTGCAACTTCTTATTATTTAGAAAAAGCCAAAAAATTAGATAAGAGTTTATTTTTAGCTGAATTAATTTTAGAAATGGAAATTAAGCTTAAGTCATACCTAAATGATAATCAACAAAAAATTATTGAACTTTGGAAAAAAAAGTTGGCTTTAAAAAATAAGAAAGTAGACTTGGTATATAAAGGTAATAAATATAGGGTTTTAATTAAAGCAGTTCTAAACACTGGTGAGCTTTTAGTTGTTTTTGCTGATGGAAGTCAAAAAAAATTACAATCATTACATACAACTTTAGATTATAAAACTTTAACTGATTTTGAAGAAAGGATCTAAAAAAATGAAATATAAATTTAATTTAATTTTAATTATTTTAATTCTATTTTTATTTTCTAATCTAGTTTCTGCTCAAACTTTAGAAGTTGCTTTAGTAAGCGATATTGGTGGTTTTGAAGATTATAATTATAATCAACAGTTAAAAGATTCCTTAATTAAAGCTGCCAATGATTTTGATCTGGTAGTTAAATTTGAAGAATCAAATTTAATGTCTGAGTACTTAGAGAAAATTAATGGTTATGCTGAAAATAGATTTGATTTAATTTGGGGGCTTGGCTTTACCATGGAGCAAGCAATTAGAGAAGCAGCCCAGATGTACCCAAAGCGTAATTTTGTGTTATTTGATGGTAGAGTAAAAGAAGAAAATGTTAAATCAATTATTTTTAATAAAAAAGAAGCAGGCTTTTTGGCAGGACTTGTAGCTGGTTTTGAAACAAATACTAAAAATGTTGCTTTTATAGGTGGTAAAAATAATAAAGAAATAACAGAATATCAATTAGGTTTTGAAAAAGGTGTTAAAGCAGTCAATGCTGAAATAAAAATTTATAATGAGTATTTAGCTAGTTTTAATGATTTTTCTCGAGCTAAAAAAGTTACTAAAAAATTAGCAGTAAAAAAAGTAGATATAGTATTTTATGCTGCTGGAGCTTCTGGTCAAGGGATTATTGAGACTGCTTTGCAGGAAAACTTAAAACTAATTTCTTTAGCTGCTGCTGATATCAATTTGGCTCCTAATAATATGTTAACTGTTATCTTAAAAAATACTGATTATTTAGTAAAAAAAGTAATTACTGATTACCAAAATTCTAATTATGAAAATGGAGTAAAGGAATATGGCTTAGCGGAAAATGCTTTGATTATTGATCAAGACCAAGCAAAAGATATGATGATTACTAAAAACATAAAGAAGATTGAAGAATACAAACAGCGTTATCTTAGTAATGAAATAAAATAATAATTAAATAGTATAAATTAGTAGGAATTAGATTTTCAACTTAGCAAATATGACTTGAAGTCAAAAAAGTATTTAAATCTTTTTTGATTTGTGATAAGATAAAGAAGAATAGTTTTAAGAATATTTTTAGGAGTGATAAATTGAAATTACCTAAATTAGAGATTGCTGATTTGAAAGTTAAAATTCCTGTTATTCAAGGAGGAATGGCGATTAGAGTTTCAATGGCAGAATTGGCTGCTGCTGTTGCCAATGAAGGTGGTATTGGAGTTATTGGAGCCTCTGTGATGAGCCCTCAAGAATTAAAAGCTGAAATTAAAAAAGCTAGAAGTTTAAGTGATGGTATAATTGGAGTAAATATTATGTTTGCTGCTTCTGGTTTTAGTGAACTGTTGAAGGCTTCGGTCGAAGCTGGGATAGATTGTATAATTTCTGGAGCTGGTTTTTCTCGAGATATGTTTACAGTTGGTAAAAAATATAATACTCCAGTAATTCCTATAGTTTCCTCTTTGAAATTGGCACGAATTTCAGAAAAATTAGGAGCAGCTGCAGTAGTAGTTGAAGGTGGAAATGCTGGCGGTCACTTAGGAAGTAATGAACATAGTTTTGATTTAATCAAAAAAATTGTAACTAAAGTAAAAATTCCTGTTATTGGAGCTGGAGAAGCCGTTAATCCACCTGACATGGAAGCAATGTTTAAATTAGGTGTTGATGGAATACAAATGGGAACTAGATTTTTAGCGAGTAAAGAAGCATCTGTTTCAGAAAAATTTAAAGAATTATGTGTTAGTGCTTCTGGAGAAGATGTAATGAAAATAATGAGTTCAGTTGGGTATAAGGCAAATGCTATCAAAACTAGGTTTGCAGACCTAATTAAGGCTGGTCGAGCCCCTGCTCCAGCTAATTGTAATCAATGTTTAAAAAATTGTACTAAGAAATTTTGTATAAAAGATGCTTTAGTTAACGCTAAAGCAGGTAATTTAGAAACAGGAGTCTTTTTTACAGGAGCTGGAATTGGTAGGGTTAAAGAAATTTTATCCACTAAAGAAATTTTCCAGAGAATTAAAGAATATTTTAAAGCTTAAAAATTAATTTGACATTTTGCTGCAGTTTATTTTAATATATAACTGCAGCTTTTAATTTTACTTTAGTTTATTTTAAATTATAGTTAGTTATAAATATAAATTATAAGGGAGCAAAAAAATGATTTTAACAATGGATATTGGTAATACTAATACAGTATTAGGTTTATATCAAGGGGAAGAGTTAAAAACTCACTGGAGAATTGCTACTGATAGAAATAAAACTCCAGATGAATATGGAATGCTTTTTAAAAATTTATTTCAATCAGAAAACATAAGTAATCAAGCAGTTAATTCAATTATTATTTCTAGTGTTGTACCACCAATTTTGAGGATTTTAAAGAAAACTGCTTACCGTTATTTTGATGTTAATCCTTTGGTAATTGGCCCAGGAATTAAGACTGGAATGAATATTAAAACAGACAATCCCAAAGAAGTTGGAGCTGATAGAATAGTAAATGCAGTTGCTGCTGGTCACCTTTATGATGGCCCACTAATAATTGTAGATTTTGGAACAGCTACAACTTTTTGTGCTGTTTCAAGAAAAAAAGAATATCTTGGTGGCTCAATAGCACCTGGAATTGGAATTTCTGCAGAAGCATTATTTAGACAGTCAGCTAAATTGCCCAGGATTGAATTAATTGAGCCTGGAAAGGCCATTGGAAAAAACACTATTGATGGTATGAAAGCTGGAATAGTTTATGGTTTTGTTGGTCAAGTTGAATATTTAATTAAAAGGTTAAAGAGTGAGTTATCAGAAGAAGCAACTGTAATTGCAACAGGTGGTTTAGTTAGTCTAATTGCTGCTGAAACTGATTTAATTGACTATGTTGAACCCTTTTTAACTTTAAAAGGTTTAAAATATATTGCTAATGTAAATGGAGTGGTTTCTTAAATGGAATTTAATGATTTAAAGGTAGAAACACCTGTTTTTTTAGCTCCAATGGCTGGAGTAAGTGATTATCCGTATCGCCAGTTGATTAGAGAAATGGGAGTAGAACTTCTTTATACAGAAATGGTTAGTGCTAAAGGTTATGAGTATGGTAATCGAAGAACTTCTGAATTAATAACTTTTAGTGAAAAGCCACAAGCTAAAATTGCTGTTCAGATTTTTGGTGAAGACCCTAAATTTATGGCTCAAGCTGCAGCTGGTATTGTGGAAGAATATGGTGCTGATCTGATAGATATTAATATGGGTTGTCCTGCAAGAAAAATTGTAAAAAATGGAGCAGGATCTGCTTTAATGAAAAACTTAAACCTTGCAGCTGAAGTTATAGAAGCTGTAGTTGATTCAGCTAAGGTGCCCGTAACAGTAAAAATGAGAAGTGGTTGGGATCAAAAAAATATTAATGCTGTAGAATTAGCAAAAGTTGCAGCAGAAGCTGGAGCAGCTGCAGTAGCTGTTCATGGTAGAACAAGAAATCAGTTTTATAAAGGTGAGGCAGATTGGGAGATAATTAAAGCTGTTGTAGCGGCAGTTGAGATTCCAGTGATTGGAAATGGAGATATTTTTTCAGCAGCTGCAGCTAAAGCGATTTTTGAACAAACAAAGTGTCAAGGAATAATGATTGGAAGAGCAGCCCAAGGTTATCCCTGGATTTTTAAAGAGGTTATTCAATATTTGAAAACTGGCAAAATAATTGACTCTCCTGCTGCTTATCAAAAAATTGAAATGGCTATTAGACATTTAAAATTAGCTGTTAATTATTATGGCGAAAGACATGGTGTTCCTATTATGCGAAAACATATTTCTTGGTATTTAAAGGGTTTGGCTAATGCTAGTGAAATGAAAAACAAAGTTAATCAGTTAACTAAGGCTGATGAGCTAATTGAATTGTTACAAAAGTATCAAAAAAACTTAAGAAATTAAGGTGTAGCTTAAAAAGTCTTGCTTGACAAAAAAACTAAAGTTCTTTATAATATTAATAATTGTAGCTTTATATTATTGTTAGGAAATATAATCTAACTTATTTTATTTTGGGCCTGATTGTGCTGGCCCATTTGATAATTTTATAGATATTAGATAATTTAGATAATTTAAAAATATTAATTTAGAAAGCAGAGGTAGATAATTATGGCAGATCAGGTAATGCTGACTGAAGAAGGATTTGAAAAATTAGAGCAAGAACTAGAATATTTGGAAACTGAAAAAAGGCGTGAAGTAGCAAAAAGAATTAAAGTTGCAAGAGAATTTGGAGATATTAGTGAGAACTCAGAATATGATGATGCTAAAAATGAGCAAGCTTTTGTTGAAGGTAGAATTCAAGAGATTAAAAATATGTTGAGTGATGCTCATGTAGTAAAAGATGATGAAGTAACTGATAAAAAAGTTAATTTAGGTACAACTGTTATGTTAAATGATCTTGATAATGATGAGCAAATCAGCTATACTTTAGTTGGTTCTGCAGAAGCAGACCCTTTAAATTATAAAATTTCTAATGAATCACCGATTGGAAAAGCAATTTTAGGCCATGCAATTGGAGATCAAGTTAAAGTTGATACTCCAGGTGGAGAAGTTAACTATGAAATTATATCAATCAAAAAGGTTAAAAAATAATTTAATAACTTTAATTGAGTAGTCACTAATTGTATATTTAAAGAATGATTATAATCAAATAAGGAGTTGGATATTTATATGAGTGATAATATACTCGAAGATATGAATGAATTAATGATCCAAAGAAGAGACAAGCTATCTGAACTAAGAAAAGAAAAAGAAAATGCTTTTGCTGAAAAATATAAAGTAACTCATCATGCTGCAGAAGTAGAAAGCAATTTTGCAGAATTAGAAGAAAAAGAAGTTAGACTAGCTGGAAGATTAATGGCTATTCGTACTCATGGGAAGGCAAGTTTTGCTGATTTAGTTGATATGAGTGGAAAAGTACAATTATATGTTAAGCAAAATAATATTGGTGAAGATCGCTATGAATTTTTTCAAGATTTGGATCTGGGAGATGTCGTAGGTATTACTGGTACCGTATTTAAAACCAATAGAGGTCAAATTTCAATTAGAGTAGCTTCTTTTGAGCTTTTAACTAAATCATTAAGACCTTTACCTGAAAAATTTCATGGTTTAAAGGATAAAGATATTCGTTATCGCCAAAGATATTTAGATTTAATAGTGAACCCAGATGTAAAAGAAACTTTTGTAATTAGAAGTAAGATTATTAAAGAAATGAGAAGATATTTAGAAGATAAAGGATTTTTAGAAGTAGAAACTCCTATGATGCATCCAATTGCAGGTGGAGCAACTGCTCGTCCTTTTGTTACTCATCATAATGCTTTAGATATGGATTTATATCTAAGGATTGCCCCAGAACTATATCTCAAGAAATTAATTGTTGGAGGTTTTGAAAAAGTATTTGAAATTAATAGAAACTTCCGTAATGAGGGGATGTCTTATAAACATAATCCAGAATTTACAACGATGGAGCTTTACCAAGCTCAAGCTGATTACCATGATATGATGGAATTAACTGAAAACCTAATTAGCTATTTAGCTGCTGAAGTTTTAGATACTCAAGTAGTAGAATATGAAGAGACTGAAATTGATTTTACTGCTCCTTGGGATAGAATTACTATGGTAGATGCCATTAAAAAATATGCAAAAGTTGATTTTTCAGCAATAGAATCAGCTGAAGAAGCATATGAACTTGCAGCTTCTGTAGGGGTAAAACCAGAACCAGGTCTTTCTTATGGTGAAGTTATTAATGAGGTTTTTGAAGAGAGAGTTGAAGAAAAATTAATTCAGCCTACTTTTATTATGGACTATCCCATTGAAGTTTCTCCATTAGCAAAGAAAATGGATGAAGACCCTCGTTTTACTTATAGGTTTGAAGCTTTTGTTTATGGAAGAGAGATTGCAAATGCATTTAGTGAGTTAAATGATCCAGAAGAACAAAAACGAAGATTTGAAAAACAAGTTGAAATGCGTGAAGCTGGTGATGAAGAAGCTCAGATGATGGATTATGATTTCATTCGAGCTTTAGAATATGGTATGCCACCTACAGGTGGATTAGGGATTGGGATTGATAGATTAATTATGTTTTTAACTAATTCAAGTTCAATTAGAGATGTAATTCTTTTTCCAACTATGAGACCAGAAAGTAATGAATAGATATTAAAAATTCAAAAATATAGCTAAGAGTAAAATCTTGGTTATATTTTTGATTTTATTTATTTTAATTTTCAGTTTTTAAAAAGATCGATTTAACTTGAATATATTATGATTAAGGGAGATGTTTTAATGTTTAGTCAATTGACAATTAAAACTAATAAAAAAATAGATTTTGTTGATTTAACTGCTGAAATCAAAAAAAAGATTAGCGATTCAAAAATTAAGTCTGGTTTAATTCAAATAAATATCCCTCATACTACTGCAGCAGTAACTATTAATGAAAATGCAGATCCAGATGTCAAAGAGGATATAAAAAAAGAAATTAATAAATTGATTCCATTTCAAGATGATTATCAACATTTAGAAGGTAATTCTGCTGCACATATTAAATCTAGTTTATTTGGCAATGATCAAAGTATTATTTTTGAAGATGGAAAATTAAAATTAGGGACTTGGCAGGGGATTTATTTTTGTGAATTTGATGGTCCAAGAAAAAGACTAGTTAATTTAAAAATTATTAAAGCTTAATTTGTCTTAAATTGCTTGACAAATAATAAATTTAATGCTATCATATTAAAAGTCGAAGCAAAAGAGATTTAAAAATTATTTGTTTTAATATTATTATCTTAAAAAGTTCTTGACAAACTAAAAAGAACTTGATATGATAATAGATGTCGCACAAATAATCTCTAGTTTTTAAAGTTTAGTTTTAGAGATTTGAAGAACTTCATTTTTTAAAGCTTAAAAATTTCTCTTCTTTATATATAAGGGAAATAACGCAAGTTAAAAGTTTTAAAAAATAAAGAAAATCTTTTTTAAAGTTTTTCTAAAAAGTTCTTGACAAATTGAGTGTGAGTTGATACAATATTAATTGTCGCTGATAAAAAACGCAGCGAATTATAAAAACAAATTACTTCTACATACTGCTTTTAATAAGTAAGTGTAAATTTAAAATTTGTTTTAATAAAAGAGTTTTATGCGAAGGGGTCAATCCCCTAGCAAGGCATCATCCTTTTGTTCTACAAAAGAAGATGCAGGTGACGCACTCGATGTGCTAACGCAAAATCGACAATGCGTCATAAAAAGAAGATTTTGTGAACCTTGAAAATTAAACAGCAAGCCAACGTTAATATACTTTGAGTGTTAAAACTTAAAAGTAATTATTATAGTTTAAAGCTTATATTAAATAATATGAGCCAAATTCAAATTCTTTTTATGGAGAGTTTGATCCTGGCTCAGGACGAACGCTGGCGGCGTGCTTAACACATGCAAGTCGAACGGTCTACCTCGACTGATACCTTCGGGTTGAAGACGAGATCTAGATAGTGGCGGACGGGTGAGTAACACGTGAATAATCTGTCCTCAAGTCTGGGATAACCTGGCGAAAGTCGGGCTAATCCGAGGTAAGCTGAGAGTGTGGCATCACACAATCAGAAAAGGTGGCTCTGCCATCGTTTGAGGAGGAGTTCGCGGTAGATTAGCTAGCTGGTGAGGTAATGGCTCACCAGGGCAACAATCTATAGCTGGTCTGAGAGGACGATCAGTCACACTGGAACTGAGACACGGTCCAGACTCCTACGGGAGGCAGCAGTGGGGAATCTTCCACAATGGGCGAAAGCCTGATGGAGCAACGCCGCGTGAGTGAAGAAGGTCTTAGGATTGTAAAGCTCTGTCCTTAGGGAAGAACCGTGGGTATAGTAAATGCTACCCACCTGACGGTACCTTTGGAGGAAGCACTGGCTAACTACGTGCCAGCAGCCGCGGTAATACGTAGAGTGCAAGCGTTGTCCGGAATTATTGGGCGTAAAGGGTACGCAGGCGGATAATCAAGTCAAGCGTGAAAGGTGTCGGCTTAACCGACAGACTGCGTTTGAAACTGGTTATCTTGAGTGTAACAGAGGAGAGTGGAATTCCTAGTGTAGTGGTGAAATACGTAGATATTAGGAAGAACACCAGTGGCGAAGGCGACTCTCTGGGTTAACACTGACGCTGAGGTACGAAAGCTGGGGGAGCGAACGGGATTAGATACCCCGGTAGTCCCAGCCGTAAACGATGGATACTAGGTGTTGGAGGTTCGAATCCTTCAGTGCCGGAGTTAACGCATTAAGTATCCCGCCTGGGGATTACGATCGCAAGATTGAAACTCAAAGGAATTGACGGGGGCCCGCACAAGCGGTGGAGCATGTGGTTTAATTCGAAGCAACGCGAAGAACCTTACCGAGAATTGACATCCCGTGACCATCTATGAGAGTAGAATTTAGCACTTTGTGCTACACGGAGACAGGTGGTGCATGGCTGTCGTCAGCTCGTGTCGTGAGATGTTGGGTTAAGTCCCGCAACGAGCGCAACCCCTATTCTTAGTTGCCAGCGAGTAATGTCGGGGACTCTAAGAAGACTGCCGGTGAAAGTCGGAGGAAGGTGGGGATGACGTCAAGTCCTCATGCCCTTTATATCTCGGGCTACACACGTGCTACAATGGTTGATACAGAGGGGAGCTAAGCTGCGAAGTGGAGCAAATCCTTGAAAATCAATCCCAGTTCGGATTGCAGGCTGCAACTCGCCTGTATGAAGTTGGAATCGCTAGTAATCGCAGGTCAGCATACTGCGGTGAATACGTTCCCGGGCCTTGTACACACCGCCCGTCACACCAATCGAGTTGGGTGCACCAGAAGTCATCTGCGGATGCCAAAGGTGTGCCCGGCAAGAGGGGTGAAGTCGTAACAAGGTAGCCGTACCGGAAGGTGCGGCTGGATCACCTCCTTTCTAAGGAGAGAACGTGAGCCTGCTGTTTAATTTTGAAGGTTTAATTAACTTTAGTTTAACTTTTTTGTAAAAAAGAAGTTATACTAGAGTAATGAAATCTTTTATAAATAATATATAATAGTTAATCTAAATGAAGAGCTTTAATGAGGCTTCATTATTATTAACTTAACTAAACACTCTTTGATACACAAAAATGATTGTTTAGTATTAGGCCATTGAGGCCGTCAAAACTGTACATTGAAAAATGCATATAGGAAATAGATTGATTAAGCTAGAAAGAGCTTATGGTGGATGCCTTGGCATTCAGAGTTGATGAAGGACGCGACCGGCTGCGAAAAGCCGTGGGGAGCTGCTAAATAAGCGTAGATCCGCGGATATCCGAATGGGGAAACCCACCAGTGTGGAGCACTGGTATTATATAGTGAAATAAGTAGCTATATAAGAACAAGCAGGAGAACTGAAACATCTTAGTACCCTGAGGAAAAGAAATCAAAACGAGATTCCCTTAGTAGCGGCGAGCGAAAGGGGAAGAGTCCAAACACTAAAGTGTAAGTCTGTAGACGTTGCTTTAAGTGGGTGTAGGATAGACTGTCTAAAAACTACAGTTTTTAGCTAACTTAAATTTTTTACCGAGTCGAATAAGCTGGGAAGCTAAACCAAAGAAGGTAATAGTCCTGTAGACGTAAGGTAAAAGAAGTTAGAGAATTATCCAGAGTATCACGAGACACGAGAAACCTTGTGAGAATATGGGAGGACCACCTTCCAAGACTAAATACTCCTGAATGACCGATAGTGAACAAGTACCGTGAGGGAAAGGTGAAAAGAACCCCGGAAGGGGAGTGAAATAGAAACTGAAACCATAAGCTTACAACAAGTAGGAGGGCTATTTAAAAGCCTGACTGCGTACTTTTGTATCACGGACCGGCGAGTTACCAATCGTAGCGAAAGGTTAAGTCATAGAGATGAAGCCAGAGCGAAAGCGAGTCTGATAAGGGCGGAAGTTATGATTGGTAGACCCGAAACCGAGTGATCTATCCATGACCAGGGTGAAGCGAGTGTAAGAGCTTGTGGAGGCCCGAACCCACTTATGTTGAAAAATGAGGGGATGAGTTGTGGATAGGGGTGAAAGGCCAATCGAACTCGGAGATAGCTGGTTCTCCTCGAAATAGCTTTAGGGCTAGCCTCGATGTAAAAGTTAAATGGTTGTAGAGCACTGATTGGACAAGGGGCCCAACAAGGTTACCAAATCCATTCAAACTCCGAATGCCGTTTAATGTTCATCGGGAGTCAGACTATGTGGGATAAGCTTCATAGTCAAAAGGGAAACAGCCCAGACCACCAGATAAGGTCCCAAAGTATATGCTAAGTGGAAAAGGAAGTGAGATCGCACAGACAACCAGGATGTTGGCTTAGAAGCAGCCACTCATTTAAAGAGTGCGTAATAGCTCACTGGTTAAGCGGTTTTGCGCCGAAAATGTAACGGGGCTAAAGCATATCACCGAAGCTGTGGATTTATGGTTATATTTATATAATTGTAAGTGGTAGAGGAGCATTGTGTACGGAACGAAGCTGTACCGTAAGGAGCAGTGGACTGTACAGAAGAGAGAATGCCGGTATGAGTAACGAAAAAGGAGTGAGAATCTCCTTCGCCGAAAGTCTAAGGATTCCTGGGGAAGGCTCGTCCTCCCAGGGTTAGTCGGGACCTAAGCCGAGGCCGAAAGGCGTAGGTGATGGAAAATCTGTAAAGATTCAGATACCACTATAAATTGTTTGAGTGAAGTGGGGACGCGGCAAAGAGAGTGGAGCGTGTGACTGGAAGAACACGTATAAGCTATAGAGTCAGGGTAAGGAGGCAAATCCCTTTACCCGCTAATGACTTTTAGTGATGTGGAGCCAATAGAGGTGAAGCCACTTAATGAGTCGCCAAGAAAAACCACTAATGAGATTTATAGTGCCCGTACCGCAAACCGACACAGGTAGACGGGAAGAGAATTCTAAGGCGCGCGAGAGAACCCTTGTTAAGGAACTCGGCAAAATGACCCCGTAACTTCGGGAGAAGGGGTACCCATTAGCATTAGCTAGTGGGTCGCAGTGAAAAGATCCAAGCGACTGTTTATCAAAAACACAGGTCTCTGCTAAGTCGTAAGACGAAGTATAGGGGCTGACGCCTGCCCGGTGCTGGAAGGTCAAGGAGAAGGCTTAGTGCTTGCCACGAAGGTCTGAACCTAAGCCCCAGTAAACGGCGGCCGTAACTATAACGGTCCTAAGGTAGCGAAATTCCTTGTCGGGTAAGTTCCGACCTGCACGAATGGCGTAACGACTTGGATGCTGTCTCAACAAGGGACTCGGTGAAATTAAATTGCCTGTGAAGATGCAGGCTACCTGCGACAGGACGGAAAGACCCCGTGGAGCTTTACTGCAGCCTGATATTGGGTTTTGATGTAGAATGTACAGGATAGGTGGGAGACTTTGAAGCTGGCATGCCAATGTCAGTGGAGTCGCTGGTGGGATACCACCCTTTCTACAGCGGAATTCTAACTGGAGGCCATAAACTGGTCACAGGACATTGTCAGGCGGGCAGTTTGACTGGGGCGGTCGCCTCCCAAACAGTAACGGAGGCGCTCAAAGGTTCCCTCAGTGCGGATGGAAATCGCACGAAGAGTGTAAAGGCATAAGGGAGCTTAACTGCAAGACAGACAAGTCGAGCAGGTACGAAAGTAGGACTTAGTGATCCGGCGGTATAGTGTGGAATTGCCGTCGCTCAACGGATAAAAGTTACCCCGGGGATAACAGGCTTATCTCCCCCAAGAGTTCACATCGACGGGGAGGTTTGGCACCTCGATGTCGGCTCATCGCATCCTGGAGCTGAAGCAGGTTCCAAGGGTTTGGCTGTTCGCCAATTAAAGCGGTACGCGAGCTGGGTTCAGAACGTCGTGAGACAGTTCGGTCCCTATCCGTCGCAGGCGGAAGATACTTGAGAAGAGCTGTCCCCAGTACGAGAGGACCGGGATGGACACACCGATGGTGAATCAGTTGTTCCACCAGGAGCATAGCTGAGTAGCTAAGTGTGGAAAAGATAAGCGCTGAAAGCATCTAAGCGTGAAACAGACTTCAAGATTAGGTATCTCACTTCGTTAAGAAGTTAAGATCCCTTAAAGATGATAAGGTAGATAGGCCAGAGGTGTAAGTGTAGTAATACATTGAGCTAACTGGTACTAATAGATCGAGGGCTTAATCATTATTTCCTATATGTGTTTTTGATTGTATAGTTTATACAATATGACATTTTAATAGCTTTCCGGTGGTAATAGCGGAGGGGCAACACTTGTTCCCATCTCGAACACAAAAGTTAAGTCCTCCTGCGCCTATGGTACTGCATTGGTAACGATGTGGGAGAGTAGGTCGCTGCCGGTCCTTTTTTAAATACTCCCCGATAGCTCAGTTGGTAGAGCAGATGACTGTTAATCATCTTGTCGCAAGTTCGAGTCTTGCTCGGGGAGCCATTTTTTTGATGACCTTAAATAAGGTCTTTTTTTATTATAAAAATTAAATTTTTAATAAAAAATATAGTTTTGTAAAGCAGCTACTTAATTGTAGCTGCTTTTTTTGTATTATAATTACTTGCATTTTTATATAAATATAGTATCATGTAATTGAAGGTCAAAATAAGTCAAAGTTAGGAGGAGGAGAATATGTCAAGTTTATCTGATCAAATTGAAAAATATTTGAGTAAAAAAATTTCTGAATATCAGGGCAAAGTTAAAATTAAAAGAAATCAATTAGCTGAGAATTTTGATTGTGCTCCTTCCCAAATAAATTATGTACTTAATACAAGATTTACAGTAGAAAAAGGATATGTTGTTGAAAGTCAGCGTGGTGGTGGTGGTTTTATTAAAATTATTAAAGTAACTTTAAATTCAGAAACTGAGGTTATTCAAAAAGTTATTAATAAATTAGATAATGCAATTAACCAGCGTGAAGCTAAAGGAATTATAAAAAGATTATATGAAAACTCATTAATTTCAAAAAGAGAATTCCATTTAATGAAAAGAGCAGTTGATCGAAATGTTTTAGAAACTTCTCTACCAGAAAGAGATTATTTAAGAGGGAGAATATTAAAAAATATGTTGGAAGTTATTTTTAAAGTTAATTAAAAATCAATTTTTATAAATTAAATTTTTTAGAATATATCAAATAAGGGGTGGCAGTAATGTTTGCAAAGTTTACAGAAAGAGCAAGAAAAGTTTTAAGTATTGCTGAGCAGGAAGCTTTAAAATTGAAACATAGTTATGTTGGTACTGAGCATATTTTATATGGTTTAGTGGCAGAAGGACAAGCAATAGCTGCTCGGTCATTAATAGATAATGGTCTAAAAGAAGAAATTGTAGAAAGTAAAATAATAGAAATGATTGGTGAAGGAGAGGATGAAGTAGAAGGTTCTATTGGTCTCACACCTCGCAGTAAAAAAGTTTTGAATTTAGCAATGGATGAGGCTCGAAAAATGGGTCATAATTATATAGGGACGGAGCACCTTTTATTAGGGTTAATTCGAGAAGGAGAAGGTGTTGCAGTTAGAATTCTAATGGACTTAGATACTGATATAAGTAATATTAAAGAAGAAATTATAGATCTACTTGGTGGGAAAATTAATAGAAGAAGAAAAAGCAAAAAAATAAATAATAATACTAAAAATTTAGATGAATATAGTCGTGATTTAACTGAAATGGCAAAAGAAAACAAATTAGATCCAGTTGTTGGTCGGGATGAGGAAATTAATAGAGTTATTCAAGTTTTAAGTAGACGAACTAAAAATAATCCAGTTTTAATTGGAGAGCCTGGTGTTGGTAAGACAGCTATTATTGAGGGACTAGCTCAGCGTATAATTAGTGAAAGTGTACCTGAACTTTTATTAAATAAAAGAGTTGTTTCTTTAGATTTGAGCTCGCTAGTAGCAGGTTCTAAATATAGAGGTGAGTTTGAAAAACGTTTAAAATCAGTAATGAATGAAATTATTGAAAATGGAAATATTATTTTGTTTATTGATGAAATGCATACTTTAGTGGGAGCAGGAGCAGCCGAAGGTGCAATTGATGCGGCAAATATTTTGAAGCCTGCTTTAGCTAGAGGAGAATTACAAGCAATAGGAGCAACTACTTTAGATGAATATCGTAAATATATCGAAAAAGATGCAGCTTTAGAAAGAAGGTTTCAATCTGTTCTAGTTGAAGAAAATTCAATTGAAGAAGCAATTGATATTCTTAAAGGTTTAAGAGATCCTTATGAAGCTCATCATAAGGTTAAAATTACTGATCAAGCAATTAAAGATGCAGTTTTATTATCAAATCGCTATATTTCAGACAGATTTTTACCTGATAAAGCAATTGATTTAATTGATGAAGCAGCATCTAAAGTCCGCTTAAGTAAAAGCACTAGACCTCCAGAATTTAAACAGTTAAGAAAAAAACTAGAAGAAGTTGAAAAAGAAAAAGAAGCAGCAATAAAAAATCAAGAATTTGAAAAAGCTGCTAGGATGAGAGATCAAGAAAAAGAATTTAGTCAAGAATTAGAAGAATTAAAAAATAGCTGGGAAAATGAAAAAGGGAAAGCAGATGCAGTTGTTATTAGTGAAGATATAGCTGAAATAGTTTCTAGTTGGACTGGTATTCCAGTGACTAAATTAGAAGAAGCAGAAACTGAAAAATTATTAAGATTAGAATCTGAGTTACATGAGCGAGTAATTGGTCAAGATGAAGCAATAAATGCTGTCTCTGAGGCTGTACGTAGAGCTAGAGCTGGTTTAAAAGCCCCTAAGCGACCAATAGGCTCTTTTATTTTCTTAGGACCTACAGGTGTTGGAAAAACTGAGTTAGCTAAAACTTTAGCTGAAACAATGTTTAATGATGAAGAAGCAATGATTAGAGTTGATATGTCAGAATATATGGAAAAACATTCAGTCTCTAGACTTGTAGGCTCTCCTCCAGGTTATGTTGGTCATGATGAGGGAGGACAATTGACTGAACCTGTTCGGAGAAGACCTTATTCGGTTATTTTATTTGATGAAATAGAAAAGGCTCATCCTGATGTTTTTAATATTTTACTGCAAATTCTAGAAGATGGAGTTTTAACAGATAGTCATGGACGTAAAGTAGATTTTAAAAATACAATTGTGGTGATGACATCTAATGTGGGTGCGGACTTTATAGAAAAACAATCACAATTAGGTTTTAAAGCAGAAAATGATGAAAAAGATAATTATGAAAATATGAAAGATAATGTAATGTCTAAGCTCAGAAAAACATTTAAACCAGAATTTTTGAATAGATTAGATGAAACAATTGTTTTTCATGCTTTAAATCAAGAGCATATCAAAAAAATTGTAGATTTAATGTTGGATGAACTTAAAGAAAGATTGGCTGAAAAAGAGATTGAATTAGAAATGACTGAAAAAGCTAAAGAAAAATTAGCAGAAGATGGATATGATTCAGAATTTGGTGCTCGCCCCTTAAGAAGAGAAATTCAGCGTCAAATTGAAAATACTTTAGCAGTTAAGATTTTAGATAAAGAATTTGAAAATAATAAAAAAGTTACTATAGATGTTGTTGAAAATGAATTTGATTTTATAGTTAGCTAAGCTTTGTTATCAGCTGAAGGCTTCTTGTAAAATGATGTAAAAAATGATATAATTAAAGCTAAATAAGAGTAAAATTTACAAGTAGGAGCTATTAACAATGGCAAAAGCGAAAAAATATTACTTATGTCAAGAATGCGGATCTAAATCAGTTAATTGGATGGGAAAATGTCCTAATTGTGGTTCCTGGGATAGTTTGGAAGAAATTATTGAAGATAATTCAAATACTAATAAAAATAAATATGATTTAAGAAGAGAGGAGAAAGAACCACAGCCAATCACAAAGGTTTCTTCGGTGAAGAGACAGCGTTATCAAACAAATATAACTGAACTTGACCGAGTGCTTGGTGGTGGGGTTGTTTCTGGCTCTTTAATTTTAATTGGTGGAGCCCCTGGTATCGGTAAATCAACATTGATACTTCAGGTGGCTTCTCTTTTTAGTCAAAAATATGGAAAAACTCTTTATCTTTCTGGTGAAGAATCTGCTTCCCAACTTAAAATGAGAGCAGAAAGACTTGATTGTATGGAAGAAAATTTAAATATTTTAGATGAACGAGATTATATGGTTTTAGAAAATCATATAGCTCAAAATAAGGATTATGCTTTAATAGTAGTAGATTCTATTCAAACTGTTCATATTCCCGAAATTGATGCAGCTCCTGGTAATTTAACTCAAATAAAAGAGGTTACAAATAGATTAGTTAAATTAGCTAAAACAACAGGTATTCCAGTTGTTTTAATTGGACATGTAACTAAAGAAGGTGAGTTAGCAGGACCAAGAGTTTTAGAGCATTTAGTTGATACAGTTTTACAGTTTGAAGGTGATAATTACCATATGTATAGGATGTTGAGGGCTAAAAAGAATCGTTTTGGTTCTACAAATGAAATTGGTGTTTTTGAAATGAAGAAAAATGGTATTAAAGAGGTGGCTAATCCTTCTAGTTTCTTTATTAATGAACGTTCTGCAGATGTTTCTGGTTCAATTATTACTCCAGTTTTAGAAGGAAGTAGAGTACTGTTGGTAGAAGTTCAATCTTTGGTAACTGATGCAGCCTTTCCTTCTCCTCAAAGACTAGCAAAAGGTGTTGATTACAAAAGATTATCTTTACTTTTAGCTGTTTTAGAAAAACGTTTAGGAGCAAACTTTAAAGAACATGATGTTAACCTAAATATTACAGGTGGAATTGATGTCGAAGAACCAGGTCTTGATCTGGCAATTATAGCTGCTGTAGTATCTAGCTATAAAGATAAACCTCTGGCTAATGATTTAGCTGTTATTGGTGAAGTTGGTCTTGGTGGTGAAGTTAGAGCTGTTGGGCAGATTGAAAAAAGAATTAATGAATTAAAAAAATTATCATTTAAAAAAGTTATTATTCCAGCAGCAAATGCTAATAATTTAGCTTTTGATCCTGAACTTAAGATTGACGCAGTTAAAGATATAGCTGAGTTTGTTAAAATTATTTTATAATAGTTAATTAAGCTTATGAAAAGAGGTGAACTAATGGAAGAAATTGATGGAAAATTACTAGAAATTCTTAAAATTTTAGCTCCAGGAACTGTGTTTAGAAATGGTTTAGAAAATATTTTAAGAGCACAAACTGGTGGTTTAATAGTGGTTAGTGATAAAAAAGAAGTATTAGATTTAGTTAATGATGGTTTTCAAATTAATAGTCCTATCTCACCTGCCAGGTTATATGAATTAGCTAAAATGGATGGGGCGATTGTTTTAGATCAAGATGCAAAAAACATTTTATTTGCTAATGCACAATTAATACCTGATCCTACGGTTAAATCTTCTGAAACAGGGACTAGACATAAGACTGCAGAGAGAGTAGCACGTCAAACTGGAGAATTAGTAATTGCAATTTCACAAAGACGTTCAATTATTACTATTTATAAAAGCGACTCAAAACATATTCTAGAAGATATTAGAGTAGTTTTAGTTAAAGCTAATCAGGCTATTCAAACTTTAGAAAAGTATCGTTCTGTTTTTGATCAAGCTTTAACAAATTTAGGGGCTTTAGAGTTTGAAGATTTAGTAACTTTATCAGATGTAGTTACAGTTATTCAAAGAACAGAAATGGTTTTGAAAATTCAAAGAGAAATTGAAAAGTATATTTCTGAGTTAGGATCTGAAGGTAGATTAATTAAAATGCAATTAGAAGAACTAGTAAACAATGTTAAAAAAGAAGGAATTCTTTTAATTGAAGATTATATATCAGAAGAGTTAGAAGAAGATACTTCTGATCCAGAAGAAGTATTAGAAAACTTAACTGATTGGTCTTCAGATGAAATTTTAACTTTAAATACTATTAGTAAAGCCTTAGGTTATAGTGGTAGTGTTAATGCTTTAGAAGAAACAGTATCTCCTCGTGGTTATCGAATAATGAGGAAAATACCCCGTTTGCCAATGCCAGTTATAGAAAATTTAGTTGAACACTTTGAAAATTTACAGGCAATTATTAGGGCTTCAGTTGATGACTTAGATGATGTTGATGGAATTGGGGAAGTAAGAGCTCAAGCTATTAAAGATGGGCTGCGAAGACTAAGAGATCAGGTTTTGCTTGATCGACATATCTAAATTTATTAATTACTTAAACTAAAAAATGCTTAAATTGACTGCTGCTTTGCTAAATGATATAATTATAAGGTGGATTTTTATTGCTTTCATAAAAGAGGAGTGGATAAGATGTATAAAATTGGAGACAAAGTCGTTTATCCAAATCATGGTGCAGGAACTATTGTCGGTATTGACACTAAGACTATTTTAGATGAAAAAAAAGAGTATTATATTATGAAGCTGCCAATTGGAGAAATGAAAGTTATGATTCCAGTTGATAAAATCGATAAAATTGGAATTCGAGATGTTATTTCAGAAGAAAAAGCAGATGAAGTTTTTGAATTATTAGATGGAGAAAAAAGTAAAATGTCTCAAAATTGGAATAGACGTTTTCGGGCTAATCAAGAAAAGCTAAAAACTGGTGATATATTCGAAGTAGCTGAGGTTGTTAGAAATTTAAGTATTAGAGATCGAGATAAGGGCCTTTCTACAGGAGAAAAAAAGATGTTAAGTAATGCTCGTCAGATTTTAATTAGTGAATTGGTTTTAGCTAAAGATATGGATGAAGAAAGTGTATCTGAAAAAATGGATGATTTATTTACACTTAGTGAAGAAGAAGTTGATTCCGAAAATTAATTTAAAGTTTTTGGAGGAGGTGAGTGAGTGCTAAAGAAAATAATGCGGTTTATTTTTGGGATTTTTGGCGGAGTTATTGCTTATCACCTAGTTGATATGTTTGGTTTTGCAAATGAATATAATTTCAGCTGGGGAAATGTTGGGGGATTCTTTTTTACCAAGCAATTTTATGCTGTGTTTTTAGGTGCCTTGTTGGGTTATTTTTTATTATTTTATTTGTTAGAAAAATTACTGAATTTTATTATGGATTTTGAACTTAAATTTAAAGAAATAAGCTGGAAAAAAATTTTAATAGCTGTAATTGGTCTTATAATTGGTCTTATAACTGGTGCTATTATAAATTTTATATTTTCTATCTCTAAAATACCTCGTTTTGGTTTACCTTTACAAATTTTCATTAATGTTACTTTTATTTATATTGGTTTTGCTCTTGCAGGTCATAAAGAAGCAGATTTACGTTCTTTTTTATTTGCTAAGAAAAAGAAAGAAAAGGAATGTCCAGAAAATAAAACAGGTAGTGATAAAATTTTAGATACCAGTGTTATTATTGATGGACGTATTTTTGATATTTGTAAAACTGGATTTATAGAAGGTAATTTTATTATTCCAGAATTTGTTTTAGAAGAACTACAGCATATTGCTGATTCTGCTGATGATTTAAAGAGAAATAGAGGCCGAAGAGGACTCGATATTCTAAGACAAATGCAAAATGATCCGAAAATAAAAGTCAAAATAATTAATCGTGACTTTGAAGAAATTTCAGAAGTAGATAGCAAATTAGTTAAATTAGCAAAACTTACTTCAGCTAAGGTTTTAACAAATGATTATAATTTAAATAAAGTGGCTGAGCTGCAGGGAGTAACTGTTTTAAATATTAATGAATTAGCTAATGCAGTTAAACCAGTAGTACTACCTGGAGAAGAAATGCAGGTTAAAGTAATAAAAGAAGGTAAAGAAGAAGGTCAGGGAGTTGCCTACTTAGACGATGGAACAATGATTGTAATTGAAAAAGGGGTTAAATACTTAGGAGATGATATTTCAGTACTTGTTACTAGTATTTTACAGACAGCTGCTGGGAGAATGATCTTTGCTCGTCCTAAAAATATTAGAGGGTGATCTAATGTCTAAAATAGGTGTT
This sequence comes from Halanaerobium praevalens DSM 2228, assembly GCF_000165465.1. Lineage (GTDB taxonomy): Bacteria > Bacillota > Halanaerobiia > Halanaerobiales > Halanaerobiaceae > Halanaerobium > Halanaerobium praevalens. Next base: position 1,869,934 of record NC_017455.1, on the reverse strand, counting down.
TTAATTGCAGCTGCTGGTCAAGGTAGCAGGATGAAAAGGAAAGTTAATAAACAATTTTTGAATATTTTAAAAAAACCAATTATCTATCATACCATAAAGAGTTTTTTAGATTGGGAAAGAGATTTTGAATTAAATATAGTTTTAGCAGCTACTGAAATAAATTATTTTAAAAAAAATATAATACCCCTGTTTTCTGATTTTGAAAATATGGAATTCAAATTAGTAGCTGGGGGAAAAAGCAGGCAGGAATCAGTTGGAAGAGGTTTAACTAGTTTTAGTAAAGAAATTGATTATGTTATAATTCATGATGGAGCTCGTCCAATGCTAAAAAAAGAATTGATTGAAAAAGTTTATCAAGCAGTAAAAAAGCATAATGCAGTTAGTTGTGGAGTTAAAGTTAAAGATACAATAAAAGTTGTTGAAGATTCTTTGGTTAATCAGACTTTAGATCGCAACAATTTAAGAGCTATTCAAACTCCACAGGCTTTTGAGCTGGAATTAATCAAAAAAGCACACAAAAATTATAATGGAAACAAAGCGCTTGATGATGCCACTTTGGTTGAAAAATTAGGAGAAAAAGTGTATATTGTTGAGGGAGATTATAATAATTTTAAAATTACAACCCCAGAAGATTTAAAACCGGCAGAAATTATTTTAAAGGAGTATGCTGATGTTTAAAGTTGGTTTTGGTTATGACAGTCATCGATTTAGTGAAAATAGAAAGCTTTTTTTAGGTGGAGTTGAAATTGAATCAAATTTTGGTTTAGCAGGTCATTCTGATGCTGATGTATTGCTTCATGCTCTGATGGATGCTTTATTAGGAGCAATTGGAAGTTGTGATATCGGTAGTCATTTTCCAGATGATGATCCTAAATACAAAGATATTAGTAGTTTAGAACTTTTAGCTGAAGTTAAAGCAGAAGTAGCTGCAAAAAGATTTATAATTAGTAATTGTGATTTAGTAGTTGTAGCTGAAAAACCAAAATTAAAACCCTATCGCAGTCAAATTGTTAACTCTATTGCAGAACATTTAGTTTTAAAAAATAATGATATAAATTTTAAAGCAACAACAAATGAAAAAATGGGTTTTGTTGGTCGCAAAGAAGGTATGGCAGCTTATGCTGTTGTAAGTGTAGTAGAGCAAAAACTTTGGCGCTTTTTTAAGAACTTGAAAGGGGAAGGGAGTATTAAATGATGTTAGTAAAAAATATAATGACAAATGATCCAATAACAATTTCTTTAAATGCAACAATTATGGAAGCAGAAAAAATACTTTCTATTAATAAAATTGGAAGATTATTAGTTGAAGAAGATGGTAAAGTTTTTGGAATGTTAACAGATGGTGATATAATTTCTGAGAGGGATTTAGAAGCACCTGTTAGTGATTTTATGTCTGATGACTTAATAACTATCAATGAAAATAGTACAGTCCAACAAGCAGCAAAAAAATTATCAGATAACCATATTGGTGGTTTACCTGTTTTTGATGATAAAAAGAGATTAGTAGGTATTGTTACTTCTGAAGATATAGTTTATGGATATCTAAAAGATGAAGAAGAAGAAATAGAAATGGAAAAAAAGACTATAACTCCTGAGAGTTCTGCTATTTATCTTTCTATGACTAGAAGTCGAGATTATGAAGAGTATTGGCTAAAAAAGATTGAGGGTTATGGTTATCGTGGAGCTATTACTCAAACTGGGGCTAGTGCAGAAAAATTACCGATCAAATTAAGAGAAAGTACTACAGTCGCTGCTATTGCAAGAGGAGTAATTAGTGAAAATTCTCGTGAAAAAATGGCAGTTTCTAATGCAGTTAAGGATGCTTATAGTCAATTAGCTCTTATTAATCCTGGCCTTGGTGGAGGATTTAAAATAGCTATTGTTAGAGGAGATGGTCATGTTTCTGTAGCCATTTTTGGTAAATTTGGTCATGCTTTGGTTGATGGCCCAGAACAATTAACAGTTGGTACTAGTGTAATATAGTTTTTAAATTTTAAATTTATTTAGGAGGAATAATAAGGTTATGAGTAATAATATAAGATTGCGTTTTCCCCCAAGTCCGACTGGGAAAATTCATATTGGTAATATGAGAACAGCGCTTTTTAATTGGTTAGTGACAAAACAAAAAGATGGGGAACTCGTTTTAAGAATTGAAGATACAGATCAGGCTAGATCAACTAAAGAGTTTGAAGAAATTATTATTCAAGAAATGGAATGGTTAAATCTTGATGCCGATGAAGGTGTTGGTATTGGTGGAGATTATGGTCCTTATCGACAGACTGAAAGAATTGATCTTTATCAAGAATATGCCGATAAATTATTAGAAAAAGGCTATGCATATAAGTGTTATTGTACTAAAGATGAGCTTGATCAAATGAGACAAAAAGCTATCGATAATGATCAGATGCCTCGTTATGATGGTTCTTGTAGACATCTAACTGAATCTGAGCAAAAGGCTTATGAAAAAGAGGGCAGAAAGCCAGTATTACGCTTTAAATTACCTGAGAAAGAAAGAGAAATAATTGTTCAAGACTTAATTAGGGGTGATGTTAGTTTCAATTCTTCTGTTTTAGATGATTTTATAATTTTTAAATCAGATGGAATGCCTACTTATAATTTTGCAGTAGTTATTGATGATGCTCTAATGAAAATTTCACATGTTATTAGAGGTGAAGATCATCTTTCTAATACTCCAAAACAAATCTTAATTTATGAAGCTTTAGATTTTGAACTACCTAAATTTGCTCATTTACCTTTGATTTTAGATGAAAATAAAGCTAAGCTTAAAAAAAGAGGTAAGGATTCTGTTTATATCGGAGAATTTAGAGAACAGGGATATTTACCAGAAGCATTATTTAATTTTATGGCTCTTTTGGGTTGGTCAAGTGGTGATGAGGAAGAAATACTTTCTCAAAGTGAGATTATTGAACGTTTTGCAATTGAAGATGTAAATAAAAGTGGAGCTGTATTTGATCGAGAAAAGCTAAATTGGATGAATGGTAAATATATTAGAGCAGCTGAATTAGATCGAATAGTAGATTTAGCAATTCCATTTTTGTTAGAAGCCGAGCTCGTTGATGAAGAATATGTAGCCAATAATCGAGAATGGTTAGCTAAAGTGATTGATGAAACTAGGACAGGTCTTGATTATTTAGCTCAAATTCCAGCTGAAGCTGAGCTTTTCTTAACAGAAATTGAATTTAATGATTCAGCTGAGGCTGCTGCAGAATTTAAAGGAGAAGATGTTAAATTAGTTTTTGAAACTCTAAAAGAAAAAATGTTTTCTCGTTCAGAATTAACTGCTGCAGCGGTTGGAGAAATTTTCAAAGAATTAAAAAATGAACTTGATGTTGGTGGTAGAACAATTTATCATCCAACAAGACTTGCTATAACAGGCAAGACTTCTGGTCCTGAAATGACTAGTGTAATTTCAATTTTTGGAGCTGAAGAAACTGCTAATAGATTAGATTCTGCTTTAAATTTAGCTCAAAACAGTTAAAGAACTATAATAAAAGAGTCTTCTCACTTGGAGAAGGCTCTTTTTTGAAATAAATAATTTAGTTAGATATAAAATAATATTATTCAGTAAGGGGTGTTAAGATGATAAAAGTTTATAATACTCTGACTGGTGAAAAAGAGGAATTTAAGCCAGTTGAAAAAGATAAGGTAAAAATGTATGTCTGTGGGTTAACAGTTCAAAACTATTCTCATATTGGACATATTAGAAGTGTTATTAATTATGATGTTATTAGACGTTTTTTAGAATATTTAGGTTATCAAGTTGATTATATATCTAATTTTACTGATATCAATGAAAAAATAGTCCAAAGAGCAGCAGAAGAAGATTTAAAACCGGCAGCATTAGCTAATAAATATGCAAATGCTTTTTTAGAAGATTTAAGAGAATTTAATGTAAAACCAGCAGATAAGTATTTGAGAGTAAGTGAAAATGTTGCTGAAATTATAGAAATGGTAACAACTTTGATTGAAAAAGGATATGCTTATGAAGTAAATGGTAATGTTTATTTTAGTGTAGAGAGCTTTGCAGATTATGGAAAACTTTCTGGACGTAATTTAGACGAAATGCAAGCTGGAGCTAGAATTGCTGTTAATAAGGAAAAAAGAAATCCACTAGATTTTGGGCTTTGGAAAAAAGTTGAAAGTGAAACTGGCTGGGATAGTCCTTGGGGAGAAGGTTGGCCTGGTTGGCATATTGAGTGTTCAGCAATGTCAATGAAGAGATTGGGATCAACATTTGATATCCATGGTGGTGGAGTTGATTTAATTTTTCCTCATCATGAAAATGAAATAGCTCAATCTGAAGCATATAGTGATCAAAAATTTGTTAATTATTGGCTGCATAATGGAACTGTTAACTTGAGTGGAGAAAAAATGTCTAAGTCACAAGGTAACTTTTTTACTAGCCGTGAAGTTTTAAAAGAATTTTCAGCAGAAGTAGTTCGCTATTTTCTTTTAACCAGACATTATCGTAGTCCAATTGACTTTTCTTATGAGAAATTAGAAGAAGCAGCAACTTCTTTAACTAGAATAAAAAATACTAGAAAGCAATTGGCAAAGGTTTTGAGTTTAGATATAAATTCAGCTGCAGAAAATAAAATAGAGCAAGAATTTTTTGAGAATATTATTTCTAAGAAAAAAGAATTTATAGCTGCTCTTAAAGATGATTTCAATACAGCTGAGGCAATTGGTGTTATTCATGATTTAGCTGGAGAGATAAATTCTTATATTAATCGTAAAGAATTTGATCTTAATGAAAAGAATTTTGCTTTATTAACAAAAACAGAGAAAATATTTTTAGAATTAATAGAAATTTTAGGACTTGAATTTAAGTTGGAATCAGCTAGTGAATCAGAAAGTGAATTAGTTTCTCCCTTAGTAAATTTATTAATAAAATTAAGAAATAAGGCAAGAGAAAACAAGAATTGGCAAGAAGCAGATTTAATTAGAGACCAATTAGAAGAAATAGGGATTGAAGTAATAGATAGTCCCCATGGAACTGAATGGGAAATTAATAAGGTTGAGGAGAAATAAAATGGAAATAAGACCTAAAGCAAAATTGATTAATTATAGTGAAAACCCAGAAAAAAATGTTGCTTTAGCAGCTCGTCTTTGTTATTCAGAAGCTGGAGCAGAAGAATTAGAAGCTAGAATGTCACAGGAAGATATGAATAACTTAGTGCGTAAAGTTGTTGGATTGGGTCATTACTCTACTTTAGAACATAGCTATTTTTATTTTCATTTAGTTTGTAGTAGAGTTGCAAGCCACCAGTTAGTAAGGCATAGAGTTGGAGTGTCCTATAGTCAGAGATCTCAACGTTATGTAAAAGAAGATAACTTTGATTATATTATTCCACCTAAAATTGCTAAAGATAAAAAAGCTGTTGCAGAATATAAAGCGTGGATGGAAAAAGGACGGAAAATGTATAATCAAATGTTAGCAAAAGATATACCAGCAGAGGATGCAAGATTTGTTCTACCGACAGTTAAGACTAATTTGATGGTATCTTTTAATGCTCGTTCCCTTTATCATTTTTTCAATCTTCGTTGTTGTACTAGAGCTCAATGGGAAATTAGAAGTTTAGCCAATCAAATGTTAAAACAAGTTAAAGAAGTAGCGCCAGTTTTATTTGAAAAAGCTGGCCCAGTCTGTGAAGCAGAAGCTTATTGTCCAGAAGGGGAAATGTCCTGTGGACGGATTGATTCGATTAAAAAAAGGAATGATAAATAAATGCCAAAAATTGAAGGAAGAAATCCAGTTTATGAAGCCTTAAAAGGAAAAAGGAAAATACACCGTATTTTTATTCAAGAAGAAATAACTGCTAAAATTATAGAAGATATTTTGGAATTAGCAGCAGAAAAAAATATTCCAATTAGTAGAATTTCTTCTCAAAAACTTAATGAAAGTGCTCAATCACATGCCCATCAAGGAGTAATTGCAGAAGCTGATGCTTTAGAATCCTATCAGTTAGAAGATGTAATTGAGATTAAAGCTCAAAAAGATGGAGATTCTTTAGTTGTGATTCTCGATGAAATTAAAGATCCACATAATTTTGGAGCAATAATTAGAACAGCTTATGCAGCAGGAGCAGATGCAGTAGTTTATCAAGAAAGAAGGGCTGTAGGTATAACACCTGTTGTTTTAAAAGCGGCAGCTGGAGCTGCCGAACATTTACCTTTAGTTCAAGTTTCTAATATTAATTATGCTATTCGTGATCTTAAAGAAGCTAATTTTTGGATTGCAGGTGCTGATGCAGCAGCTGACCAAACTCATTTTGAAGCTGATTTTGGTGGTTCTATTGGCCTAGTAATTGGAAGTGAAGGAAGTGGACTGAGAAGACTAGTGCGAGAAAATTGCGATTTTTTAGTTAAAATCCCAATGAGTGGTAAATTAGGTTCGCTTAATGCTTCTGTAGCAGCCTCTGTTATTATCTATGAAATTTTCCGTCAGCGTGGAAAAGATATTTCTTGACGAAAGTTTTTTTAGCAAGTATAATAGTAATGTGATGGATAAGGGAGGGGATTCTGGTTGAAGATGAATGCTCATGAACTTGATTTTGATGATATCAGTTTAGAAGAGTATCAACAGATGTCCGATGATGAACTAGTCGAGCTGGTACATCAAGGGGATATGGAAGCTCAGGAAACTCTGATTAAACGTTATAAAAATTTTGTACTTGCTAAATCACGCTCTTATTTTTTAGTCGGTGCTGATCGCGAAGATATAGTGCAAGAAGGCATGATCGGCCTTTATAAAGCAGTGCGTGATTATAAAATTGAGAGATTAGCTTCTTTTAGAGCTTTTGCAGAATTATGTATAACACGTCAGATCATTACTGCAATTAAAGCTGCTACTCGCCAGAAACACCAGCCTTTAAATACTTATATATCTTTAAATAAACCGATTTATGATGAAGAATCAGATAGAACACTTTTAGATATTTTAAAAGGTGGTAAATTATCTAATCCAGAAGCTTTATTTATTAGTAATGAAACTTATGATTTAATAGAATCTGAAATTTCTTCAATGCTAAGTGATTTAGAATTTGATGTTTTGCAAGAATACTTAGATGGTAAATCATATCAGAAAATTGCTGATAGTTTAGGTAAGCATGTAAAATCTGTAGATAATGCTTTACAGAGAGTTAAAAGAAAATTAGAAGTGTTTTTAGAAAAACATAATATTTAATTATGGATTATTTTAATCACTTTTAATTTAAATAAATATGGCTGTTAGAATTGACAGCAGTTGGCAAATAACCGCCAACTCTTTTTTGTGAGAATTTTATTCTAATAGCTACATAAAAAATCAATTAAATTTTTAAGGGGGAAAAGAAAATGGCAAAAGAAAAATTTGAGAGAAATAAACCACATGTTAACATAGGAACAATAGGACATGTTGACCATGGTAAAACAACACTAACAGCAGCAATCACAAATGTGTTAGCAAACTATGGTGGAGCAGAAGTAAGAGCATTTGATACAATTGATAATGCTCCAGAAGAAAAAGAGAGAGGAATTACAATCGCAACCTCTCACGTAGAGTATGAAACAGAATTAAGACACTATGCTCACGTAGATTGCCCAGGACACGCTGACTATGTAAAGAATATGATTACAGGTGCAGCTCAGATGGATGGAGCAATTCTAGTAGTATCTGCAGCAGATGGACCAATGCCTCAAACAAGAGAGCATATTCTATTAGCAAGACAGGTTGGAGTACCCTCAATCGTAGTCTTTTTAAACAAAGCAGATATGGTAGACGATGAAGAGTTAATCGAACTTGTAGAAATGGAAGTAAGAGAACTCTTAGACGAATACGATTTCCCTGGAGATGACATTCCTGTAGTAGTAGGATCAGCTCTTAAAGCTGCAGAAAATGGAGATCCAGAAGGAGAATGGGGTAAGAAGATTATTGAGCTTATGGACAATGTAGACAGCTATATTCCAGAGCCAGAAAGAGATACAGACAAACCATTCTTAATGCCTGTAGAGGATGTATTCTCAATTACAGGACGTGGAACAGTAGCAACAGGAAGAATTGAAAGAGGAGTGCTACACCCACAAGACGAGGTAGAATTAGTAGGAATTAAAGATACAGAAACAACAGTAGTAACAGGAGTAGAAATGTTCCGTAAGATGTTAGATGAAGCACAAGCAGGAGATAACATTGGAGCATTATTAAGAGGTGTAAAAAGAGAAGACATTGAAAGAGGTCAAGTTCTAGCAGCACCAGGAAGTATTACTCCACATACTAAGTTTTATGCTGAAGTATATGTATTAAGTAAAGATGAGGGTGGAAGACATACTCCATTCTTTGATGGATATAGACCACAGTTCTATTTCCGTACAACAGATGTAACAGGAAACATTCAATTACCAGAAGGAGTAGACATGGTAATGCCTGGAGATAACATTGAAATGACAGGAGAACTAATTACTCCAATAGCTATGGAAGAAGGACTACGTTTTGCAATCCGTGAAGGTGGTCACACAGTAGGAGCTGGAGTTGTAACTGAAATTATTGAGTAAGTTAAGCTTTAAATTTTAGTTTATAAAAACTTAAATTTAATTCCATAAGCATGTGCAGAACAGACTGCACGTGCTTTTTTTCTAAAAAAACATTGACATTAGTTCTGAAATGTGGTAAATTAATTAAGGTTAACAATCTAAAATAATAATTTGATTTTAAATATATAATTTTCAAGCAGTAGCTGTTTGATTGAGGAGGTGGATTTACGGTGAGAGAGATTATTACACTTGAATGTACAGAATGCAAAAACCGCAATTATTCTACCAAAAAAAATAAAAAAAATACTCGTGATAGATTAGAATTAAAAAAATATTGTAAGTTTTGTAAAGAACACACACTCCATCGTGAAACAAAGTAGATTATTAATACTTTAGCTGAGGAAGTGATTTAAAGATGGCAAAAGAACTCGGTTTTTTTGGTAAAATATCCAAATTTTTTAAATCAGTTAAATCTGAATTAAAAAAAGTTAACTGGCCAAATAAAGAAGATATTACTTCAAATACTTTAGTTGTAATTGTAACAGTAGTTGCTTTAATATCATTTATTGGTGTCATAGATTTTGCACTGGCTAATATAATTACTCCATTAATTTCCTAATTGAGGAGGTGAGGATTCTTAAGTGAATCCTTAAATATGAGTGAAGAAAGTAAGTTTAATCAAGAAATGGAAAAAGGAAAAGATGATATTCCTTGGTATGTTGTTCATACATACTCAAGTCATGAAAGAAAAGTTAAGGCAAATCTTGAAAAAAGAATAGCCAGTACAGGTATGGAAGATAGTATTTTTAGAATATTAGTTCCAACTGAAAAAAAGATTGAAAAGAAAAAAGGGAAAGATGAAGTTGTTAAAAAAAGGATTTTTCCCGGCTATATTTTATTGCAAATGAAAATGAACGATAAATCTTGGTATGTTGTCAAAAATACACCTGGAGTTATTGGTTTTGTTAGTGGAGGTACTAAACCTTTACCCGTTGCTAAAGAAGAAGTTGATGCAATTTTAAGTAGTATGGGTGAAAAAGCTAAAAAAGTTTCTGTTGACTTTGAAATTGGGGATCAAGTAACTGTAAAACATGGTCCTTTTGAAGATTTTGATGGAGTTATTAAAGAAATTCATCCAGAACAGGGTAAAGCTAAAATTTTAGTTTCAATGTTTGGACGTGAAACTCCTGTTGAACTAGAGTTTGATCAATTCGAAAAACACTAGTTTGTTTTATTTATATAGATAATAATTTTAAAAGACAAAAGAAAGGGGTGTTTTAAATGGCTAAAAAGATTATGACAACTATTAAATTGCAAATTCCTGGAGGTCAAGCTAATCCAGCACCACCTGTAGGTCCTGCTTTAGGACAACATGGTGTGAATATTATGGAATTTTGTAAAGCATTTAATGCTAAAACTAAAGATAACCAAGGAACATTAATTCCAGTGGAAATCACAGTTTATCAAGATCGTTCATTCGATTTTATTACTAAAACTCCACCTGCTGCTGTATTATTAAAGCAAGCTGTAGGAATTGATACTGCTTCTGGAGAACCAAATATAAACAAGGTTGCTACAGTAAGCAAAGATGCTGTACAAAAAATTGCTGAAACTAAAATGCAAGACTTAAATGCTGGTAGTTTAGAAGCGGCAATGAGCATGATCGAAGGTACTGCAAGAAGCATGGGAATCTTAGTAGACTAAAGTTTATAATTATAGTTGATTTAGTGGGAGGAAATTCCGTTAATACCACAAAGGAGGAAAAATAATGGCAAAAAGTAGACGTTATGTAGAAACATTAGAGAAAGTTGAGCTAGAAAAATTATATAGCCCTCAAAATGCTTTTGAATTAGTTAAAGAACTTGCAACTGCAAACTTTGACGAAACAATTGAGCTTTCAGCAAGATTGGGAGTAGACCCTAAGCATGCTGATCAAAATATTAGAGGAACTGTTGTTTTACCGGAAGGTACAGGTCAGGAAGTGACTTTAGTAGTATTTGCTAAAGGCGAAAAAGCTAAAGAGGCTGAAGAAGCTGGAGCTGATTTTGTAGGTGGCGAAGAACTAGCAGAAAAAATTGAAGGTGGCTGGTTAGATTTTGATTTAGCTATTGCTACACCTGATATGATGAGTGTTGTTGGTCGTCTAGGTAGAGTATTAGGACCTAAAGGTTTAATGCCTAATCCTAAAGCAGGTACTGTAACTTTTGAATTAGAAAAAGCAGTAGCTGAATTTAAAGCAGGTAAGCTTGAGTACCGTGTTGATAAAACTGGTATTGTTCACTTACCAATTGGTAAAGCATCTTTTACTGAAGTAGAGCTTTTAAATAACTACCGTAAAATTATGGATACTTTAGCAAAAGAACGTCCTGCAGCAGCTAAAGGTAGATTTTTAAGATCCTTAACTATTTCTCCAACCATGGGGCCTGGAGTTAAAATTGATCCAGCAGCTACTATGAATTATTTAGAGGAATAAAAAAAGTTTGACCTGTTAAATTTTTTATGTTATATTTATTGAGACAAGAAAATAACCTATCCGAAGACAGTAGGGGCTAAATGCTTAAATTTCCTACCGAGGTAAATTTTTGCGAAATTAATTTTGCATTTATACCTCCTGACTGTCTACAGGAGGTTTTTTCAATTATAAATTAATTATTTTCAAGCAGATATTTTAAGGGGGGTGAAAATGTGGCAAGACCAGAAAAAGAAGCAGTTGTTAAAGAACTTACTGATAAATTTAGCAGCGCAAAATCACTTGTAGTTACTGATTACTTAGGTTTAGATGTTGCTGAAATGACAGAATTAAGAAGTCAGTTAAGGGAAGCTGGAGTAGAGTTTAAAGTTGTAAAAAATACTTTGGCTACTATTGCTGCTAATGATGTTGAAATGGAAGAAATGACTGAATATTTCTCAGGTCCTACAGCTATAGCATTTGGTGAAGATGATGCTGTATCTCCTGCTAAAGTTTTAGTAGAATTCGCTAAAGATCATGAAGTTTTAGAGATTAAAGCTGGTCTTTTAAATGGTGAAATCATAAGTAAAGAGAAAGTGGAATCCTTAGCAGAAATTCCATCCAGAGAAGAACTACTCGCAAAAGCTTTTGCAAGTATGAAAGCACCCCTTACTGGATTGGTCAACGTATTGCAGGGTAATATCCGCGGCTTAGTACAAGTATTAAATCAAATTAAAGAAGAAAAAGCTTAAAAAAAATAAGGAGGATTAATATAATGAATAAAGAAGAAATCATGAGCGCAATTGAAGAAATGAGTGTTTTAGAATTATCCGAGTTGGTTGAAGACTTAGAAGAAAAGTTTGGTGTAAGTGCAGCTGCACCTGTAGCAGTAGCTGGTGGAGCAGCTGGAGCTGGAGCAGCAGCAGAAGAAAAATCTGAATTTGATGTTTTCTTAGCTGATATTGGTGGTAAGAAAATTAAAGTTATTAAAGCTGTGCGTGAATTAACAGGTTTAGGACTTAAAGAAGCTAAGGGTGTAGTTGATGATGCTCCAGGTAATGTAAAAGAAGGATTAAGCAAAGAAGATGCAGAAGAAATGAAAGAAAAATTAGAAGAAGCTGGTGCAACTGTAGAACTTAAGTAATTAGGTTTTTAGTATAGGAATTATTGAATAGTCCCGCTGTATAATTTTATGCAGTGGGACTATTTTTTCATGATAGAACTAGAATATGAAATTATCTTTTTTATAGATTTATTTATTATTTTCATTATTCATATAATTATTTAGTTTAATAAATTGGGTTTAATCATTAATTTGTTTCTTATATTAATTATGAAGGTAATGAGTAAGTTAAAGTTTTTAAATTAGATAATTTCATATATTTTCTCTTGACAAGACGAAATTCCTGTGCTATCATTATTAGATGTCTATAAGGTAAATAAAAGATGATTATTATGGGATAGTTTCAGCTAATTATTAGAAATTCCTGGGGGTGCAATGATGTCAACGGCAAGGAAAAGATATAGTTTTAGTAAAATTGATGACGCGATGGACTTGCCAGATCTGATTTATACACAATTAAATTCATACCAATGGTTTTTAGAAGAGGGACTGCATGAGGTATTTAATGAAATATCTCCAATTGAAGATTTTTCTGAAAATCTAGTACTTGAATTTGTAGATTATTATTTAGAAGACCCTGAATACACAGTGCAAGAGTGTCGTGATAGAGATGCTACTTATTCGGCTTCTTTGCAGGTTAAAGTTCGTTTGATTAATAAAGAAACAGGAGAAGTCAAAGAACAAGAAGTGTTTATGGGTGACTTTCCACTAATGACTGAAAAGGCAACATTTATTATTAATGGTGCCGAAAGGGTAGTGGTTAATCAGCTGGTTCGATCATCGGGTGTTTATTTTAGTGATGAAAGAACAAAAGATGGGCGCCGACTAATTACAGGTAGTATAATTCCTAACCGTGGTGCTTGGATAGAATTTGAATACGATAAAAAAAGAATAGTTTCTGTAAGAGTTGATAGAACAAGAAAACTTCCATCAACTGTTTTGTTACGCGCACTTGGTTTTGGTACAGATGCAGAAATTACAGATGAATTTGGTGATTCTGAAGTTTTACATGATACTTTAGAAAGAGATAATACTGATTCAAAAGAAGAAGCCTTAATTGAATTGTATAAAAGATTGAGACCTGGTGAACCACCAACAGTAGAAAGTGCTACAAATCTTTTAGATTCTTTATTTTTTGATCACAAAAGATATGATATGGCTGCCGTAGGTCGCTATAAATTAAATAAAAAATTAGAGGTAGATGTTGATAAAGATCGCAAATATCTGCATATTGATGATATTGCAGCAACTGTAAAATATATGATTAAATTGATTTATAATGATCCAGAAGCATATATTGATGATATTGATCATTTAGGAAATAGACGTTTAAAAACAGTAGGTGAACTTTTACAAAATCAATTTAGAATTGGTTTATCAAGAATGGAAAGAGTAGTTAGAGAGAGAATGACCATTCAAGATATTGATGTAGTTACACCACAGGCTTTAATTAATACTAGACCTGTTGTAGCTTCTATTCAGGAATTCTTTGGTAGTTCACAGTTGTCACAGTTTATGGACCAAACTAATCCAATGTCTGAGTTAACTCACAAAAGAAGATTATCTGCTTTAGGACCTGGTGGTTTAAGTAGAGAAAGAGCAGGTTTTGATGTACGTGATGTTCACCATTCACATTATGGACGAATTTGTCCAATTGAAACTCCTGAGGGGCCAAATATTGGTTTAATTGGTACAATGGGAACTTATGCAAAGACAAATGAATTTGGATTTATTATGACTCCTTATCGGAGAGTTGTTGATTGTCGAGTTACTAGTGACATTGATTACTTAACTGCTGATGAGGAAGATAAACATATAATCGCACAGGCAAATGCTGAAATTGATGAAGATGGTAATTTCACTAGTGAATTTGTTATTGCTCGTAAAAGAGGAGATATTCTGGAAGTTCACCCAGAAGACTTAGATTATATGGATGTTTCAACTAAACAAATGGTAGGGGTATCTGCAGCAATGATACCTTTCTTAGAAAATGATGATGCTAACAGAGCTTTAATGGGAGCGAATATGCAGCGTCAAGCTGTACCACTAATGATTACTGATGCACCAATGGTTGCAACTGGTATGGAATATAAAGCTGCCAAAGATTCAGGAGCAGTTATTGTTGCTGAAAAAGGTGGAGAAATTGTTAGTGTAAGCTCTAACAAAATAATGGTAAAGAATGATGAAGGTTTAATTGATAGCTATCATTTAATGAAATATAAAAGATCGAACCAGGGTAGTTGTATGAACCAAAAGCCAATTGTAGCTAAAGGTGATACAATTGAAAAAGGTGATATTATTGCTGATGGTCCTTCAACTGAAAAAGGTGAAATGGCTTTAGGACGTAATTCATTAATTGCTTTTATGCCTTGGGAAGGATATAACTATGAGGATGCTATTTTAATTAGTGAAAATCTAGTTAAAGAAGATGCATTTACTACAATTCATATAGAAGAACATGAAGCAGAAGCTAGAGATACAAAACTTGGTCCTGAAGAAATAACTCGTGATATTCCAAATGTGGGTGAAAGTTCACTTAAAAACCTTGATGAAAGAGGAATTATTAGAGTTGGGGCTGAAGTTGAAGAAGGAGATATTTTAGTAGGTAAAGTTACTCCAAAAGGGGAAACAGAATTATCTGCTGAAGAAAGACTTTTAAGAGCAATCTTTGGTGAAAAAGCACGTGAAGTAAGAGATACATCACTTAAAGTTCCCCACGGAGAAGTTGGAATAGTAGTTGATGTTAAAGTCTTTTCTCGAGAACAGGGAGATGACTTAAAACCTGGGGTTAATCGTTTAGTTCGGGTTTATGTAGCTACTAAAAGAAAAATATCTGTAGGAGATAAATTAGCAGGCCGTCATGGTAATAAGGGTGTTATTTCAAGGATTTTACCAGAAGAGGATATGCCATTTTTACCTAATGGAGAACCAGTTGAAGTTGTGCTTAATCCACTTGGAGTACCATCAAGAATGAATATTGGACAGGTGCTGGAAACACACCTTGGAATGGCAGCTAGAGCATTAGGGATTTATACTGAGACTCCTGTCTTTAATGGTGCAACCGAAATTGAAGTAGAAGATATTTTAGAAGAAGCTGGTTTGTCTCGTGATGGTAAAACAGTTTTATATGATGGTAGAACTGGAGAAAGATTTGAAGAAAGAGTAACAGTTGGAGTTATGTATATTCTTAAATTACATCACTTAGTTGATGATAAATTACATGCCCGTTCAACTGGTCCTTATTCGCTTGTTACACAGCAGCCACTTGGAGGTAAAGCTCAATTTGGAGGCCAGCGTTTTGGTGAAATGGAAGTTTGGGCTTTAGAAGCTTATGGAGCAGCCTATACTTTACAAGAAATGCTGACTATTAAATCTGATGATGTAGTAGGAAGAGTAAAAGCATATGAAGCAATTGTAAAAGGTGAAAATGTTCCTGATCCTGGTATTCCAGAGTCATTTAAAGTATTGATTAAAGAGATGCAGAGTCTTGGTCTTGATGCTAGAATCTTTACTTCTGATGAAGAAGAATTGCAAGTTGCTGAAAATGAGGATGAAATGATGGAAACTGCACAAAAACTTGGTTTAGATACAGACTTAAAATTAAGTCGTGATAATGATGATAAAGACGAATAATTCCAATATAGAAAGGGGAGAGACCCTTGTTAAATGTGAATAATTTCGATTCAATGAGGATTGGAGTTGCTTCTGCAGAACAAATACGTGATTGGTCCCGCGGTGAGGTAAAAAAGCCGGAGACAATTAATTATAGAACTTTAAAGCCAGAAAAAGATGGGCTTTTCTGTGAAAAAATATTCGGTCCCACTAAGGATTATGAGTGTCACTGTGGTAAATATAAGCGGGTCCGTTACAAAGGTGTTGTGTGTGACCGCTGTGGAGTAGAGGTAACAAGATCCAAAGTGAGAAGAGAAAGAATGGGGCATATAGAACTAGCTGCACCATGCACACACATTTGGTATTTCAAAGGCATCCCCAGTCGTCTGGGTTTAATAATGGATATGTCACCAAGGGCTTTAGAAAAAGTAATTTATTTTGTTCATTATATTGTTACTGAACCTGGTGATACACCATTAAGTGAAAAACAACTGCTGGCCGAAAGTGAGTACAGGGAAGCCAGAAATAAATATGGTAATACCTTTAAAGCTGCAATGGGAGCAGAGGCGATTAAGAAACTGCTGGGACGAATTGACGTCAAAGGTGAAGTCGAAGAATTAAAAACAGAAATTAAGGAAGCAAGTGGGCAAAGACGAAAAAGAGCTGTACGTAGGTTAGAAGTTATGGATGGGTTATTAGATTCAGGTTTAAACCCTGCCAATTTAGTTCTAAATGCGATTCCAGTTATTCCACCTGATTTGAGACCAATGGTTCAGTTAGATGGAGGACGTTTTGCTACTTCAGATTTAAATGATTTATATAGAAGAGTAATTAATCGAAATAATAGATTGAAACGACTGCTTGATCTTGGAGCACCTGAAATCATTATTCGTAATGAAAAAAGAATGTTGCAAGAATCAGTAGATGCTTTAATTGATAATGGACGTCGGGGAAGACCTGTTACTGGAGCTGGAAATAGACCACTTAAATCTTTAAGTGATATGCTAAAAGGTAAACAGGGACGTTTCCGTCAAAACTTACTTGGTAAACGTGTTGATTATTCTGGACGTTCAGTTATTGTTGTTGGTCCAGATCTTAAAATGCATCAGTGTGGTCTACCTAAAAAAATGGCTTTAGAATTATTTAAACCATTTGTAATGAGAGGATTAGTTGAAGAAGGTCACGCTCATAATATAAAAAATGCTAAAAAAATGGTTGAAGACGTAGATGAAGCTGTTTGGGGTATTTTAGAAGAAGCAATTAAAGATCACCCTGTACTTTTAAATAGAGCTCCTACTTTGCATAGACTTGGTATTCAGGCTTTTGAACCAGTATTAGTAGAAGGAAAAGCCATCAAATTACATCCTTTAGTTTGTCCAGCTTATAATGCTGACTTTGATGGTGATCAAATGGCTGTCCACTTACCTTTATCGGTAGAAGCACAAGCAGAATGTAGACTTTTAATGTTAGCACCAACAAATATTCTTAACCCTTCAGATGGAGGGCCAATAACTATTCCTACTCAGGATATGGTTTTAGGAATCTTTTACTTAACTACTATTAAAGAGGAACGGAAAGGTGCTGGCAAGATATTTGCTAATGCTAATGAAGCAATTAAAGCTTATGATACAGATCGAGTCCACTTACAGGCTCCAGTTAAAGTTAGATTAGATGGAGAAATCATTGAAACATCTATTGGTAGAGTTATCTTTAATGAGGCTTTACCAGAAGAAGTAGATTTCTTTAATGATCGAATTGGAAAAAGTGGTTTAGGAGATTTAATTACTGATCTTTACGAAGAAGTAGGTAATGATAAAACTGCTGAAACTTTAGATAATATTAAAGCAATGGGTTATGATTATGCAACTCGCTCTGGTATTTCTATTGCTGTTAGTGATGCTGAAATACCTCCCTCTAAGCCTGAAATTGTATCTAAAGCAGAAGATGAAGTTCATCAAATAGAAAATCACTACCGTCGAGGAGCGATTACTGAAGATGAGCGTTATCATAAAGTGGTAGATATTTGGAATCAAGCAAAAGATGATGTTACAGATGCGCTTTTAGCTAACCTTGATGAAAGTAATAATATTTATATTATGGCTATCTCAGGTGCTCGTGGTAATACATCTCAGATTTCTCAGCTTGCAGGAATGCGTGGTTTGATGGCTGATCCATCTGGGCGAATTATTGATGTTCCAATTCGTTCTAGTTTCCGTGAAGGGCTTGATGTATTAGAGTACTTCTTATCTACTCATGGTGCACGTAAGGGTCTGGCAGATACTGCTTTAAGAACTGCTGACTCTGGTTATTTAACTAGACGTTTAGTTGATGTATCACAAGATGTTATAGTTCGCGAAGATGATTGTGGTACAGAACACGGAATTTACGTTGAGGCAATTGGTCCTAAAGGCAAAAATGCAGTTGAGCCTTTATCAGAACGCTGTCTTGGCCGTTATACTGCTGAAGAAATTATTGATCCTGAAAATGGAGAGCTTGTTCTTGAAAATAATACTTTAATTAATAAAAAGCAGATGGCTAAAATAGAAGCTGCTGGTATTGATAAAGTTAAAATTAGATCTAATTTAACTTGTGAAGCACAGCATGGTGTTTGTCGTAAATGTTATGGACGCAACCTTGCTACTGGTAAACAAGTTGATATTGGAGAATCAATTGGTATTGTAGCAGCTCAATCAATTGGTGAACCTGGAACTCAGCTTACAATGCGTACTTTCCATACAGGTGGTGTTGCAGGTGATGATATTACTCAGGGTTTACCTAGAGTTGAAGAGCTTTTTGAAGGTAGAACTCCTAAAGGTCAAGCAATCATGACTGAAAGAGATGGCTATGTCACTATTGTTGAGAAAAAGAACTCAAAACGAGTAGTAGTTGAAAATGAAGAAGGGAAAAAGAAAACATATAAAATCCCTTACGGCTCTAAAATGATTGTCAAAGATAATGACTATGTAACAGCTGGTGATAAATTAACTGAGGGTCCTCTTGATCCAAATGTACTTTTAAAAGTAAAAGGTGAAAAAGCTGTCCAAAATTATCTTTTAGAAGAGGTCCAAAACGTTTATCGTTCTCAGGGTGTTGAAATTAATGATAAGCACATTGAGGTTATTATTCGCCAGATGATGAAAAAATTAAAAATTGTTAAACCTGGTGATACCAATTTATTACCTGGAAGTTTAGTTAATAGATATGATTATCGTGAATCTAATAAAGAAGCAGTTAAAAATAATAATGAAACGGCTGTTGCTCAACCAGAATTGTTAGGTATTACTAAAGCTTCATTGGCTACAGATTCTTTCTTATCTGCTGCTTCATTCCAAGAAACAACAAGAGTTCTAACTGAAGCTTCATTGGATGGGAAAGTAGATCCTTTAAGAGGTCTCAAAGAAAATGTAATAATTGGTCAGTTAATTCCAGCTGGTACTGGGATGAAATATTACAGAGACATTGATGTACTCAAAGAAGATGGAACAATGTTTGGAGATTTAACAGAAGATTTAACAGAAGTAGAATAAGTTTGTTTGATTAAATATTTTATAAATTCTACTTAAAATAAAATAAGCTTAAAAGAGTTTCACCTTTATTGGTAACTGAATTAAGATTAAGAGTTAATTGTTCTTAGTTTACAATATCAAAAAAAGGTGAAACTCTTTTTAATTTTTACTTGACATAGAAGATTAAAGCTGTTAAAATACTTAAGTGTGCTCAACAAAGTTTAATCTGGAGGTTTGGTTAAAATGCTAAGCGATAAATCTGGTGCTGACTTACTTGTCGGTAGCAGGCAAAGTTTAAAAGCTATAGCAAATAATCAGGTGAAAATGATATTTTTAGCTAAAGATATTGACCAGCCTTTAAAAAAAGAAATATTTGAGGCTGTTAATAATAATAATATTCCTTTTAAAATTGTAAAAGACAAAAATGAATTGGGCAGAATTTGTGGGATCGATGTATCTGCAGCTTCTGCAGTATTATTGAAATAATGGAAGGAGGTGGGATTGCATGCCGACAATTAGTCAGTTAATCCGTAAAGGACGTAAAAAGACTAAAAAGAAGACTTCCGCTCCTGCTTTGGAGGGTTCTCCACAAAAAAGGGGTGTCTGTACTAGAGTATATACTGCTACTCCAAAAAAGCCTAACTCTGCTTTAAGAAAAGTAGCTCGTGTACGTTTAACTAATGGAAAAGAGGTTACAGCCTATATTCCAGGAATTGGACATAACTTACAGGAACACTCTGTTGTATTAGTAAGAGGTGGAAGAGTAAAAGATTTACCAGGTGTTAGATATCATATTGTACGAGGAGCACTCGATACAGCTGGTGTTGAAGACAGAAAACAGGGACGTTCCAAGTATGGTGTAAAAAAACCTAAATAAAAGGGGGGATTATAGTGCGTAAAAATAGAGCAGAAAAAAGAGATGTTCTGCCAGATCCAGTATATGACAATGTTGTTGTCAGCAGAATTATTAACAAATTAATGTTAGATGGCAAAAAAGGATTGGCGGAAAAAGCATTTTACAGTGCTCTCGATATCATCTCCGAACAAACTGGTGAAGATGGCTTAACAGTTGTAACTGAAGCTTTAGAAAACATAAAACCAGCGCTTGAAGTTAAATCAAGACGTGTTGGTGGTTCTAACTATCAGGTACCAGTAGAAGTTGATGAGGATAGAAAAAGAACTTTAGCTTTGCGTTGGTTAGTAACTGCAGCTAGAGCTCGTAATGAAAGAACAATGAGAGAAAGAATTGCTGGAGAAATTACAGACGCATACAACAATACAGGCGGCGCAGTTAGAAAGAAAGAAGAAGTTCATCGTATGGCTGAAGCAAATAGAGCTTTTGCCCATTACAGATGGTAATTTAGTTGCGTGATGTATATAATTTTTATATAAGGGGGGAGAATAGTGGCCCGACAATTTCCACTAGAAAAAACACGTAACATTGGTATTATGGCACATATTGATGCAGGAAAGACAACTACAACAGAAAGAATTCTTTATTATACAGGTCGAGTTCATAAAATGGGTGAAACTCATGATGGTGCATCTGTTATGGACTGGATGGAACAAGAGCAGGAAAGAGGTATTACAATTACTTCTGCTGCAACCACTTGTCAATGGAAAGAAAATCGAATTAATATTATAGATACGCCCGGACACGTGGACTTTACAGTAGAGGTGGAAAGATCTTTAAGAGTTTTAGATGGAGCTATTGCTTTATTCTGTTCTGTAGGTGGTGTTGAACCACAATCTGAAACTGTATGGAGACAGGCTGACAAATATGGAGTTCCCAGAATCGCATTTGTTAATAAAATGGATAGAACGGGAGCTGACTTTTTTAGAGCTGTAGATATGATGAAAGATAGACTTGGTGCGAATGCAGTACCAATTCAACTTCCAATTGGAAGTGAAGATAAATTTGATGGTGTTGTTGACTTAGTTGAAATGGATGCTATTGTTTATGAAGATGATTTAGGTGTTAATTTTGATAGAGTTGAGATCCCAGAAGATATGCAAGAACAAGCAGCTGAATATAGAGAAACTTTAATGGAAGCTTTAGCTGAAGAAGATGATGAATTTATGATGAAGTACTTAGAAGGTGAAGTGAGTACTGAAGATATTAAAAATTTATTACGTCAAGCAGTATTAAATGTAAATGTAATTCCAGTTTTATGTGGAACTGCCTTTAAAAATAAAGGTGTTCAGATGCTGCTAGATTCAGTTCTTGATTATTTACCATCTCCTACTGATGTACCAGCTATTGAAGGTTTTAATCCTGATACAGAAGAAACTGAAATTAGAGAAGCTGATGATGATGCTCCATTTTCTGGTTTAGCATTTAAAATCATGTCTGATCCATATGTTGGTAAATTAGCTTTCTTTAGATCTTATTCTGGAACTTTAGAAGCAGGTTCTTATGTTTATAATGCAACAGCTGATATTCGCGAAAGAGTGGGTCGTATCTTACAGATGCACGCTAACCGTCGTGAAGAAAGAGATGTAATCTATGCTGGTGACTTAGGAGCTTTAGTTGGTCTTAAGAATACAAGTACAGGTGATACAATTTGTGATCAGGATAATCCAATTGTTTTAGAGGCAATGGAATTTCCAGAACCAGTTATTGGTGTTGCAATTGAGCCTAAGAGTAAAGCAGATCAGGATAAACTTGGTGAAGCTTTACAAAGATTAGCAGAAGAAGATCCTACTTTCAGAGTTCATACTGATGAAGAAACAGGACAGACTATTATTGAAGGTATGGGAGAATTACACTTAGAAGTTATTGTTGACCGCCTTTTAAGAGAATTTAAAGTTGATGCTAATATTGGTAAACCTAAGGTAGCTTATCGTGAAACTGTAACTAAAAAAGTTACTAATGTACAAGGAAAGTTCATCCGTCAGTCTGGTGGACGTGGTCAGTATGGTCATGTTGTAATTGATATTGAACCACAAGAAGCAGGAGCTGGGTTTGAATTTGAAGATAAAATTACTGGTGGATCAATTCCTCGCGAATATATTCCTTCTGTTGAAGATGGAATTGTAGAAGCTATGGAAAATGGTATTATTGCTGGTTATCCAGTTGTTGATGTTAAAGTAACATTGAATGATGGTAGTTATCATGATGTTGACTCATCTGAAATGGCATTTAAAATTGCTGGTTCAATGGGCTTTAGAGAAGGTGCTAAAAGAGCTAAACCTTCTATTTTAGAACCTATAATGGCTGTTGAAGTTGTAACTCCTGAAGAATATATGGGAGATGTTATGGGTGACCTTAATGGACGTCGTGGAAAAGTAGAAGGTATGGAGCCAAGAGGTAATGCTCAAGTTGTTAGTGCTCACGTCCCACTTTCTGAGATGTTTGGCTATTCAACAGATCTTCGTTCTAAAACTCAGGGTAGAGCAACTTATACAATGCAGTTCTCACATTATGAACAAGCACCAAAAAGTATTGCAAAAGAAATTATTGGAGAATAGATAAATTTTAAGGAGGAAAAGAAAATGGCAAAAGAAAAATTTGAGAGAAATAAACCACATGTTAACATAGGAACAATAGGACATGTTGACCATGGTAAAACAACACTAACAGCAGCAATCACAAATGTGTTAGCAAACTATGGTGGAGCAGAAGTAAGAGCATTTGATACAATTGATAATGCTCCAGAAGAAAAAGAGAGAGGAATTACAATCGCAACCTCTCACGTAGAGTATGAAACAGAATCAAGACACTATGCTCACGTAGATTGCCCAGGACACGCTGACTATGTAAAGAATATGATTACAGGTGCAGCTCAGATGGATGGAGCAATCCTAGTAGTATCTGCAGCAGATGGACCAATGCCTCAACAAGAGAGCATATTCTATTAGCAAGACAGGTTGGAGTACCCTCAATCGTAGTCTTCTTAAACAAAGCAGATATGGTAGACGATGAAGAGTTAATCGAACTTGTAGAAATGGAAGTAAGAGAACTCTTAGACGAATACGATTTCCCTGGAGATGACATTCCTGTAGTAGTAGGATCAGCTCTTAAAGCTGCAGAAAATGGAGATCCAGAAGGAGAATGGGGTAAGAAGATTATTGAGCTTATGGACAATGTAGACAGCTATATTCCAGAGCCAGAAAGAGATACAGACAAACCATTCTTAATGCCTGTAGAGGATGTATTTTCAATTACAGGACGTGGAACAGTAGCAACAGGAAGAATTGAAAGAGGAGTGCTACACCCACAAGACGAGGTAGAATTAGTAGGAATTAAAGATACAGAAACAACAGTAGTAACAGGAGTAGAAATGTTCCGTAAGATGTTAGATGAAGCACAAGCAGGAGATAACATTGGAGCATTATTAAGAGGTGTAAAAAGAGAAGACATTGAAAGAGGTCAAGTTCTAGCAGCACCAGGAAGTATTACTCCACATACTAAGTTTTATGCTGAAGTATATGTATTAAGTAAAGATGAGGGTGGAAGACATACTCCATTCTTTGATGGATATAGACCACAGTTCTATTTCCGTACAACAGATGTAACAGGAAACATTCAATTACCAGAAGGAGTAGACATGGTAATGCCTGGAGATAACATTGAAATGACAGGAGAGCTAATTACTCCAATAGCTATGGAAGAAGGACTACGTTTTGCAATCCGTGAAGGTGGTCACACAGTAGGAGCTGGAGTTGTAACTGAAATTATTGAGTAAGTATAAAAAAGCAGAGGAGACAGTCTCCTCGCTTTTTCTATGCTCCTAACTGAGCTTGAATCGTAAAGATTAAGGAGGTAAGCAAATGGCAAAACATGAAAAAATTAGGATTCGCCTGAAAGCTTTTGAACATGAGCTCTTAGATCAATCAGCAGAAAAGATTGTTGCTACTGCTGAAAGAACTGGTGCAGATGTATCTGGTCCAGTACCTCTACCAACAGAAAAAGAGGTATTTACAGTACTTCGCTCACCTCATGTTCATAAAGATGCAAGAGAACAATTTGAAATGAGAACACATAAAAGACTGATCGATATTCTCGATCCTACATCAAAAACTGTAGACTCACTGATGAGGCTTGATTTGCCCGCAGGAGTAAATATAGAAATTAAACTTTAATGTCAGGAGGTGTATTAGGCCATGGCGAAAGCTATATTAGGAAAGAAGCTGGGTATGACTCAGTATTTTAAAGACAATGGAGAGCTGGTACCTGTAACTGTAGTTGAGGCCGGTCCCTGTGTTGTAACACAGATCAAAACTACAGAAAAAGATGGATATAATTCAGTTCAGCTTGGTTTTGGTGAAGTTAAAAAGCACAGACTTAACAAACCGGAACTTGGACAATTTGAAAGTCGTAATCTTGAACCTAAAAAACATTTGAGAGAATTTAAAGGTTTAGATATGGAATTAAGTGAAGGCAGTGAAATTAAAGCTGATATCTTTGAAGTTGGCGAAAAGATTGATGTTAGTGGTATTTCCAAAGGTAAAGGATTTGCTGGTAATATCAAAAGATGGAATCACCACAGAGGACCAATGACACACGGTTCCCATTTCCATCGTGCACCTGGTTCAATCGGTGCTGTTGATGCAAGAAGAGTATATAAAGGCTTTAAAATGCCAGGAAGAATGGGGCATGATAGAGTAACTGAAAGAAACTTAGAAATCGTAAAAGTTGATTTAGAGCGTAATGTTTTATTAATTGCTGGTCCTGTACCAGGAGCTAAAAAAGCAGTGCTTGAAATCAAATCTGTTAAAAATTAAATAAGTTTAGAAAGGAGGATTTTTGATGCCGCAGGTAACAAAATTCAATCAGAGTGGAAAAGAACTCGAAAAAGTAGAATTAAATGAATCTGTTTTTAATGATAAAATAAATAAGCATGTTGTTCACCAAGTAGTTAATGCTCAATTAGCTGCTCGCAGAGGTGGAAATGCATCTACTAAAACAAGAGGTAAAGTTCGCGGTGGTGGACGTAAGCCTTGGAGACAAAAAGGTACTGGTCGTGCTCGTCATGGAAGTATCCGTTCTCCATTATGGGTAGGTGGAGGAATTACTTTTGGTCCTTCTCCTCGTAGTTATGATAAAAAGTTAACTAAAAAAATGAGAAGATTAGCCTTAAGATCTGTTTTAACTGATAAAGTTGAGAGGGATGAATTAATTTTAGTTGACAAACTTGAGCTTGATCAACCAAAAACTAAAGCAGTAGTTAATATTTTAGCTGATTTAAATTTAGAAGATAAAAAAGTTGTTATAGTAATGCCTGAAAAGGATAAAAACTTATATCTTTCAGCTAGAAATATTCCTAAAGTCAAAACACTGCTTGCCGGTTCAATCAATGCATATGATCTTTTAGATAATGAAATGGTTATTTTCATCGAAGAAGCGGTTAAAATGGTTGAGGAGGTGCTGGGCGAATGAAAGATGCAAGAGATATCATCATAGCACCTATTATTTCTGAGAATACTATGAGTCAAATGCAAGAAAATAATACTTATACATTCAAAGTAGCTAAAAATGCAAATAAAATAGAAGTTAGAAATGCAGTAGAAGAAATTTTCTCTGTAAAAGTAGTAAATGTTAATACAATAAATGTTAGAGGTAAAAAAAGAAGACTCGGCTTCCATACTGGAAAAAAACCAGATTGGAAAAAAGCTTTAGTTAAGCTTGCTGAGGACGATGAAATAGAAGTTTACGAAGGCCTCTAAAAAATAATTAATAAAGGAGGGAAAAAAGATGGCGATTAAAAGTTTTAAACCAACCACACCTTCCAGGCGTTATATGACTGTTGCTAGTTTTGATGAAATTACAACAGATAAGCCTGAAAAGAGCCTATTGGCTCCAATTAAAAGAAAAGGTGGCCGGAATGCAAATGGTAGAATTACCAGCCGTCATCAGGGTGGTGGACATAAGCGCCGCTATCGTATTATAGATTTTAAGCGGGATAAAGATGGAATTCCTGCTACAGTTAAGACTATAGAATATGATCCAAATCGTTCTGCAAGAATTGCTTTATTACAGTATGTTGATGGAGAAAAAAGATATATTCTTGCTCCAAATAAAGTAGAAGTTGGTGATGTTTTAGATACTGGTTTAGATGCAGATATTACTGCCGGTAATGCATTAAGATTAAAAGATATTCCTGTTGGTACAATAGTACACAATGTTGAAATGCAAGCAGGAAAAGGTGGTCAAATTGCACGCTCTGCTGGTTCTATGGCACAAATTCTTGCTAAAGAAGGTAAGTTTGTACATTTAAAAATGCCTTCTGGTGAAGTAAGATTAATTCACAATGTATGTAAAGCTACTGTCGGACAGGTTGGTAATATTGAACATGAAAATATTACAATTGGTAAAGCTGGACGTAGCCGCTGGAAAGGTAAAAGACCTCATGTACGTGGTGTAGTTATGAATCCTCATGACCATCCACACGGTGGTGGAGAAGGTAAATCACCTGCTGGTAGACATCCTGTAACTCCGTGGGGTAAACCTACTATGGGTAAAAAGACACGTAAACCAAAGCGCTCAGATAAGTATATTATTCGTTCACGTCACTCTAAGAAGCGCAAATAGTAGAAAGGAGGATTATTGATGGCTAGATCTATAAAAAAGGGACCTTTCGTCTCAGAGAAATTAATTGCCAGAATCAGAGAAATGAATAAGAGTGGAAAAAAGCAGGTTGTTAAAACCTGGTCAAGAAGCTCAACCATTTTCCCTGAAATGGTTGGACATACAGTTGCTGTCCACGATGGTCGTAAGCATGTACCAGTATATATATCTGAAGAAATGGTAGGACATAAATTAGGAGAATTCGCTCCAACCAGAATCTTTAGAGGTCACAGCCGCCATACAGAACGTTCTACAGCACTTAAATAAGAAATTTTTTGATAGCAAGGGGGTTTTAAAATGGAAGCAAGAGCAGTTGCAAAGCATCTGCGCATTACTGCCCGTAAAGCTCGTTTAGTTACAGATTTAATTAAGGGTAAGGATGTTGACACAGCAGTTGCAATTTTAAAAAGCACACCGAAAAAGGCTGCTAAAATTGTAGAGAAAGTATTGAATTCAGCTACAGCAAATGCTGAAAACAATCATGATATGTTTGTAGATGATCTTTATGTTAAAAGAGCTTTTGTAGATGAAGGTCCTACAATGAAAAGATGGAAAGCACGTGCACAGGGATCGGCAAGCCCTATTAATAAAAGAACAAGCCATATCACAGTCGTTCTAAGCGATACAAAGGAGGGATAAAATTTGGGTAATAAAATAAATCCACATGGTCTCCGGGTTGGAGTTATAAAAGATTGGGATGCAAAATGGTATGCGGATAAGAAAGACTATTCTAAGCTTTTAAATGAAGACCGCGAGATTAGAAGTCATGTTAAGGAAAAGATGTTTGAAGCTGGAATTTCTAAAGTTGTAATTGAAAGAGCTGCTAATAGATTAAAGTTAGATGTCTATACTGCTAGACCAGGAATGGTTATTGGACGCGGTGGATCTGAAGTTGAAGCTTTAAGAAATGATGTTGAGGCTTTGACTGGTAAAACTGTACAGATTAATGTTGTAGAGGTAAAAGATCCAGAAAAAAATGCTCAATTAGTTGCTGAAAATATTGCTTCTCAGTTAGTTAGAAGAGTTTCTTTTCGTAGAGCAATGAAACAGGCAATGAACCGTGCAATGCGCATGGGAGTAGAAGGATTTAAAGTTCAGAGCAGTGGCCGCCTAGGTGGAGCTGAAATGGCTAGACGTGAAGGTTATAGTGAAGGTAGTGTTCCAATGCATACTCTTAGAGCTGATATTGACTATGGATTTGCAGAGGCAGCTACAACATACGGAACAATTGGAGTTAAAGTTTGGATCAACAAGGGAGAAATACTTCCAGAAATTGATGATGAATAGATAGATTATGCAGGAAAGGAGGCTCTTTGATGTTAGTACCTAAAAGAGTAAAACATCGTAAGCAAATGAGAGGAAGAATGAAAGGTAAAGCTCATCGGGGAAATAAAATCACTTTTGGTGAATATGGCCTACAAGCCTTAGAACCCGTTTGGATTACCAATAGACAGATAGAGGCTGCTCGTGTTGCCCTTACTAGAAGTATTAAGCGTGGAGGTAAAGTTTGGATTAAGATTTTTCCAGATAAGCCTGTAACTGCAAAGCCCGCTGAAACCCGAATGGGTAGTGGTAAAGGAGCACCTGAGAAATGGGTAGCTGTTGTAAAACCAGGTAGAATTATGTTTGAGTTGGCTGGTGTACCGGAAGAGGTTGCTAGAGAAGCGATGCGCCTTGCGTCTCATAAACTGCCTATTAAAACTAAATTTGTAGCAAGAGAGGGAATGGATGGTGAGGCCGATGAGAGCTGATGAATTAAGAAATTTAACAGAAGCAGAGTTAGAACAAAAAGCCCGCGAATTTAAAGAAGAATTATTTAATCTTCGTTTTCAGCATGCAACAGCACAGTTGGATAATCCAATGCGGATTAAAGAGGTTAAAAGAATTATTGCCCGAATAAAAACTGTTTTGCGGGAAAAAGAGTTAGAAATAGAAAGGGCTTAATTCTTTTTGAAAGGAGGTTTCTCATGGAAAGAAATAATCGTAAAGAGCGTAAAGGTGTTGTAGTTAGTGACAAAAGAGATAAAACTATTACTGTCGCAGTTGAACGTAGAACACAGCATCCTAAATATAAAAGAATTGTTAAGAAAACAAAGAAATATACAGCACATGATGAAGAAAACATTTGTAATGAAGGTGACATTGTAACAATTATGGAAACCCGTCCTTTAAGCAAAACAAAGAGATGGCGTTTAGTAGAAATTATTGAAAAAGCAAAATAAGTCTTGGAAGTAGAAAGGAGGGCCTGAAAATGATACAATCTGAAAGCCGTTTAAAGGTAGCGGATAATTCAGGTGCCCGTGAACTTTTATGTATTAAGGTACTTGGAGGCTCCAAAAAGAAATATGCTAAAGTTGGAGACAAAATAGTAGTCAGCGTAAAAGAAGCTATTCCTGACGGAATGGTGAAAAAAGGTGAGGTTGCTAAAGCAGTAATTGTTAGAACCAAAAAATCCTTAAAACGCAAAGACGGCACCTATATTAGATTTGATGAAAATGCAGCAGTAATTATAGATGATAATAATAATCCTAAGGGTACACGTATTTTTGGTCCTGTGACCCGTGAATTAAGGGAAAAGAATTATATGAAAATTATCTCCCTTGCACCGGAGGTATTATAGAAGGAGGGGATTAGATTGAGAATTAAAAAAGGTGACACTGTGGAAGTTATATCAGGTAAGGATAAAGGAAAACGCGGTGAGATTTTAAAAGTAATTCCTAAAAAAGATCGCGTAATTGTTGAAGGTGTTAATATTGTACACCGTCATGTAAGTCCTACTCAAGATATGCCACAGGGTGGAATTATAGAAAATGAAGCAGCAATTCATGCTTCAAATGTTCAACTCGTCTGCCCCCGTTGTGACGAAAAAACAAGGGTTGGCGCAGAACGTTTAGAGAATGGTAATAAAGTAAGAAAATGCAAACAATGTGATGAAGTTGTTGATAAATAAATAAGTGGAAGGAGGTCCAGAAATGTCAGTATTAGCTCAAAACTATAAAGAAGAAATTCTACCCCAACTAATGGAAAAATTTGATTACAACAATGTTATGGAAGCACCAAAATTAGATAAAATTGTTGTAAATGTTGGCTTGGGAGACGCTAAAGAAGATACTAAACTTCTGGATACTGTTGTTGATGAAATCGCTAGAATAACAGGACAGAGTCCTACTGTAACTAGGGCAAAGAAATCCATTGCTAATTTTAAAATTAGAGAAGGTATGCCGGTTGGAGTAAAAGTTACTCTTCGCGGTGAGCAAATGTTTGAGTTTTTATATAAATTAGTTAATATTACAATGCCACGTATCCGAGATTTTAGAGGTGTATCTCCTAAATCATTTGACGGTCGCGGTAATTACAGTTTAGGAATAAGTGAGCACACTGTTTTCCCAGAAATAAATATTGATGATGTTGATAATGTTCATGGTATGGAAATTACAATTGTAACTTCTGCTGAAACCGATGAAGAAGCATTTGAATTGTTATCAATGATGGGAATGCCTTATAAGAAGTAAAGACCTATAAATTTAAGGGGGGTTTAGTTTGGCACGTAAAGCTCTAATCGAAAAGGCCAATAAAGAGCCTAAATATGGAACAAGAAAAGTGAATCGCTGCAATAGATGTGGACGTTCACGTGGATATATGAGAAAATTTGATTTATGCAGAATTTGTTTCCGAGAATTAGCCCACAAAGGCGAAATTCCTGGAGTTAAAAAAGCAAGCTGGTAAAACTGGAAGGAGGTTTGTAAATGAATTTAACAGATCCAATAGCAGATATGCTTACCCGGATTCGCAATGCTAATAGTGTTGGGAAAGACAGAGTTGATATTCCCGCTTCTAAGGTTAAAACCAGCATTGGTGAACTTTTGAAAGCTGAAGGTTTCATTAATGATGTAAAATTAGTTGAAAGAAAGCCTCAGAACATGATTCGGGTATATTTAAAATATGGTGATAATGACGAAAAAGTTATTAGTGGAATCAAGAGAATTAGTAAGCCTGGTTTAAGAGTTTATGCAGGTAATGATGAAGTACCTCAAGTACTTGGTGGTTTAGGAATCGCTGTGATTTCTACTTCTCAAGGAGTTATGAGTGATAAAGAAGCAAGAAATAAAGGTATTGGTGGAGAAGTTCTCTGTTACGTCTGGTAATCAGAAGTAAGAAGTAGGAAGTCAGAGCTAATATTGAGCTGGTTTATCTTAATAAAAAAGCTCAATCTTAGCAGATTAGATTTACTTTAATTAATAAAGTTAAATTTATATTAGCATTTCGAGTGCATTAAATTACTGACTTCTACTTGGGAGATCTTCTTAAAGAGAAAATATACGGAGGTGAAATTTATGTCACGTATTGGTGATTTACCTATAGAAATACCAGAAAAAGTTGAAGTTAATGTTGATGGCCAGACTGTTAAAGTTAAAGGACCATTAGGTGAATTAGAAAGAACTTTCAAAGCTGGTATTGATATTAAAGTTGCTGAAAATGAAATTATAGTTGAACGTAACAGTGAAGATATTGAAGCTCGCTCCATGCACGGTTTAGTTAGAAGTTTAGTTGAAGGTATGGTTGAGGGTGTTAGCAACGGTTTTGAAAAGAAGTTAGAAATGGTAGGTGTAGGGTATAATGCTCAAGTTCAGGGTGATAAACTTAAGCTTGAAGTAGGATATTCCCACCCAGTTATTATTGAAGCTGAAGGTGGTATTTCTTTTGAAGTTGAAAAGAGTACAAATATCACAGTTAAAGGTATAGATAAACAACGTGTTGGTGATACAGCAGCAAAGATTCGTGAAGTAAGAAAACCAGAACCTTATAAAGGAAAAGGAATTAAATATGTTGGAGAACATATTAGACGTAAGGTTGGTAAAACTGGTTAATAGAAAGGAGTGAATGTGATGGGTAAAAGAGAAGCTAGACAAAAACGCCATCAAAGAATTCGAAACAAAGTTGTGGGAACACCAAATTGTCCAAGAATGAATGTAACCCGCAGTTTAAAGAATATGCATGTGCAAATTATTGATGACTTATCTGGAGAAACTATTGCTTCTGCATCTACTCTTGATCCAGCTCTTCGCGATTCAATTGAAGTGGCAAGTAATAAAGAAGCTGCTAAAATGGTAGGAGAGTTAGCTGCTAGTAGAGCATTGGAAAAAGGGATAGATACAGTAGTATTTGATAGAAGTGGATACAAATATCACGGCCGAGTGAAAGCTCTGGCTGATGCTGCCCGTGAAGAAGGGCTAAAGTTTTAACTAAGGAGGTAATTTAATGAGTAAAATTAACGCTGATAAACTCAACCTTGATGAACGAGTTGTAAATATTAATCGTGTTTCTAAGGTTGTAAAAGGTGGCCGTAGATTTAGCTTTAGTGCCCTAGTAGTTGTAGGGGATGGAGAAGGCCATGTTGGTGCAGGTATTGGTAAAGCAAATGAAGTACCTGAAGCCATCAGAAAAGGTATTGATGCAGCTAAAAAAGAAATAATAGAAGTTCCAATTGTGGATACTACAATTCCCCATGAGAAGACTGGAGTTTTTGGTGCTGGTAGAGTACTACTTAAGCCTGCTGCTCCTGGTACTGGTGTTATTGCTGGTGGTCCTGTACGTGCGGTAATCGAGCTTGCAGGTATTAGTGATATTTTAACTAAATCTCTGGGAACATCTAATCCGATTAATATGATTAATGCTACAATTACAGGACTTAAAGAACTTAAAAGTGCTGAAGAAGTTGCTAAATTAAGAGGTAAATCTGTAGAAGAATTAATTGGATAATTACTAAGGAGGTGTAAGGATGAAATTAAATAATCTTAAACCTGCTGCCGGATATAAAAAGAATCGTAAAAGAGTTGGTCGTGGTACTGGCTCTGGTCGCGGTTATACTTCCGGTAGAGGTGCAAATGGACAAAATTCTCGTGCAGGAGGAAAAGTACGCTTAACATTTGAAGGTGGTCAAACACCATTGTTTAGACGTCTTCCTAAAAGAGGATTTAACAATAAATTTAAAAAAGAATTTAATGAAGTAAATGTTTATCAATTAAACAAATTCTCTGCTGATGCAAGTGTAACACCAGAATCTTTATTAGAAAAGGGAATTATTGATAAAATAGCAAAAAATGGAGTAAAAATATTAGGTAAAGGTGAAGTTAATATCGCTTTAGAAGTTAAGGCAAATGCTTTTACTGCTTCTGCCAGAGAGAAGATAGAAGCTGCTGGCGGAAAGTCAGAGGTGATTTAGCTTGATCAAGGCTCTCGGTAATGTTTTTAAAGTAAAAGAACTTAGAAATAAAGTTTTATTTATGCTTGCTATGATGGCAGTTTACCGCCTGGGAGCACATATTCCGGTTCCTGGAGTAGATGTTGCATTACTTCAAGAAAGGCTCTTTGGTGGTAACTTTGGCGGAGCACTTGATTTTTTAGATTTATTTGCAGGTGGTGCTTTAAGTAATTTTACAATTTTTGCGATGAGCATTACTCCCTACATTACTGCTTCGATTATTTTACAGTTATTAACTGTAGTTATTCCTAAATTAGAAGAACTTTCTAAACAGGGTAATGAGGGCCGTAAAAAAATTGCTCAATATACTAGATATGGAACAATAGTACTCGCTGTAATTCAGGCAGTAGGTATTACCCTTTATATTCAAAGATTTGGGGCAGTACCAAATGCAAGTGCATTTGATTTTGCTTTAATTATAGTAAGTTTAACTGCAGGTACAGCTTTTTTAATGTGGTTAGGTGAGCAGATTACTGATAAAGGTATTGGAAATGGTATTTCAATTATCATTTTTACCTCTATTATTTCTCGTTTTCCATCAGATATGTATAACACATATGAATTATTAGAAGCAGGTACAATTTCTATTTTAAATGTGCTTATGTTTGCTGTGCTAGCAATAATTATTATTGCAGGGATTATCTTTGTTCAACAAGGAGAAAGAAGAATTCCAGTTCAGTATTCAAAAAGAGTTGTAGGACGTAGAGTATATGGTGGTAGAAGTACTCATATCCCAATGAAGATCAATCAAGCTGGAGTTATTCCTGTTATTTTTGCTTCTTCAGTACTTTTATTCCCAGGAATTATAGCTCAAGTTTTACCTTATGATTGGGCTGCTGGTTTAGCTAATGCAATCAGTCCTGGTTCTGGACTTTATATGGTATTATATGGTCTGATGATTTTATTCTTTACTTATTTCTACACTGCTATTACTTTTAATCCAGAAGAAGTAGCGGACAACATGAAAAAACATGGTGGTTTTATTCCAGGAATTAGACCTGGAAGACCTACAATTAATTATTTGGATAAAGTTTTAATGAGAGTTACACTTGCAGGAGCAATTTTCTTAACTATAGTGGCTTTACTTCCTTTTGCTATGCAGCCACTTACTGGTGTAACAATTAGTTTTGGAGGTACATCTCTGATCATTATGGTTGGTGTAGCTTTAAAAACTATGGAACAAATTGAATCACATCTCCTGATGAGACATTATGAAGGTTTCATGAAATAAAAAGGAGGAACTAAAATGGATATGATTTTACTGGGTTTACCTGGTGTTGGTAAAGGTACCCAGGCTAAAAAATTAGAAGCAAGTTTAGAAATCCCTCACATTGCTACAGGTGATATTTTTAGAAAAGCAATTAAAAATAAAACACCTTTAGGAAAAAAAGCAAAATCTTTTATTGATGCTGGAGAATTAGTTCCAGATGAAGTAACAATTGGTATTGTAGATGAAAGATTAAAAGAATCTGATTGTGAAGCTGGTTTTATTTTAGATGGTTTTCCTCGTACAATTGTACAAGCAGAAGCCTTAGATAAAATTTTAGCTGAGCAAAATAGAGAACTTGATCTAGCTATTTA
This sequence comes from Halanaerobium praevalens DSM 2228, assembly GCF_000165465.1. GTDB lineage: Bacteria > Bacillota > Halanaerobiia > Halanaerobiales > Halanaerobiaceae > Halanaerobium > Halanaerobium praevalens. Next base: position 1,835,302 of record NC_017455.1, on the reverse strand, counting down.
TTTACAAGCTGAAATTGATACTTTAGTTAAAAGATTGGCTGGACGTAGGGTTTGCGTTGATTGTGGAGCAACCTATCATATTAAAAATGATCCTCCTCAAAGTGAAGGAGTATGTGATAAATGTGGTGGAGATGTTATCCAACGGAGTGATGATCAAGAAGCAACCGTTAAGAAAAGAATTGAAGTAAATAAAGAGAAAACATCTAAACTTGCAGCATATTATCAAAAAAAAGAAATACTGCATGAAGTTGAAAGTATCGGTGGAATTGATCAAGTGCAACAAAAACTTATGAAATTAATTGAGGCGAATAAATAATGATTATTTTGAAATCAAGGCGTGAAATTGATATAATGCGAGAAGCTAATCAGATAGTTGCAGAAACACATGCTTATTTATCTGAAAATATTAAGCCTGGTATTTCTACTGCTGAACTTGATCAGCTAGCAGATGAATTTATTCGAAATAAAGGGGCTGTGCCCTCCTTTAAGGGTTATCAAGGTTTTCCTGCTTCTGTCTGTATTTCAATTAATGACGAAGTTGTGCATGGTATCCCTTCTAAGCATCGGTATTTAGAAGCTGGTGATATAGTTAGTATTGACATTGGAACTTTTTATGAAGGTTTTAATGGTGATGCAGCCAGAACACATGCTGTTGGATCAATTTCTGATAAAGCCAGTAAATTATTAAAAGTAACAGAAGAATCTCTTCTTAAGGGAATAGAAAAAGCAGTTATTGGTAATAGATTATTTGACATTTCACATGCAGTACAGGAATATGTTGAAAAAAATGGGTTTTCTGTGGTTCGTAGTTATGTAGGTCACGGCATTGGTCGTGATATGCATGAAGATCCACAGATACCTAATTTTGGTCCAGCAGGAAAAGGACCGAAATTAAAAGAAGGTATGACTCTTGCTATAGAACCAATGGTTAACATTGGTGGTTATGAAGTTGAGACACTAGAAGATGACTGGACAGTAGTAACTAAAGATAGAACTAAATCTGCTCATTTTGAGCATACAATTGCAATAACTAAAAATGGAGTTGAAATATTAAGTAAACTTTAACTTTTATTGCAGAGTTTATCTTATCTATGGTATAATGGACAATGCCTGTTAAAAGTTGTTTAATAATCTAAAACAAAGCTAGTAAGCCAAAAGATAGCTATTATTTGAGGCTTGTTAATATAATTTAATTGTGAGCAAGTCCTTAGTGAAGGATTTAGATTAATTTAATTGATTATCTCAGCAAAGAGGAGGTAAAATAATTTATGGCAAAAGAAGATCCTATTGAAGTCCAAGGTACGGTAGTAGAACCACTACCAAATGCAATGTTTAGAGTTGAATTAGAAAATGGACATAAAGTTCTGGCACATGTTTCAGGAAAAATGAGGATGAATTTTATACGAATCTTACCTGGTGATAAGGTAACAGTAGAACTTTCTCCCTATGACTTGAGTCGTGGCAGAATTACCTATCGACATAAAGCGAAATAAATTACCATAAGGGGTGATTGTTAATGAAAGTAAGACCATCAGTTAAACCGATTTGTGATAAATGCAAAGTTATCAGACGTAATGGTAAAGTAATGGTTATTTGTGAAAATCCCAAGCATAAACAGCGCCAAGGATAAAAAATACTGGAGGTGAAATCATGGCTAGAATTGAAGGTGTTGATCTTCCTAGAAATAAAAGAGTAGAGATTGGATTGACATATATTTATGGTATTGGTAGAACTACTGCTCAAAGTATTGTTGCAAATACAGGCATTAATTCTGATACCAGAATAAAAGACTTGACTGAAGCTGAAATTTCAGATTTAAGAAAAGAAATTGATGAGAACTATATTGTTGAGGGTGAACTAAGAAGAGAAAAAAGAGCTGATATTAAGAGATTAAAAGATATTGGTTGTTACCGTGGTCTTCGTCACCGCAGAGGCTTACCAGTACGTGGTCAAAGAACTAAAACAAATGCACGTACACGTAAAGGTCCTAAGAAAACTGTTGGTGTAACAAAAACAAAAGCAGTTAAGTAAGGAGGGAATTTAATTAATGGCTAAAAATAAGAAGAAAAAACGCAGAAGAAAAAAAGTTAAGCGTAATATAGAAAAAGGTCAGGCACATATTAAATCAACTTTTAATAATACAATTATTTCAATTACAGATGAAGAAGGTAAAGTAATTGCTTGGTCAAGTGCTGGAAAAGTTGGTTATAAAGGTTCAAGAAAAAGTACTCCTTTTGCTGCTCAATTAGCTGCCGAAAATGCTGCTGATGAAGCAAAAGAAATGGGTCTAAAAGAAGTAGAAATTTTTGTTAAAGGTCCTGGTTCAGGTAGAGAATCTGCAATTAGAACTTTACAATCTGCAGGTTTAAATATTACTTTAATCAAAGATATTACTCCTATTCCACATAATGGATGTAGACCCCCAAAAAGAAGACGTATATAATTATATAATAGAAAGTTGAGGTGTAAATATGGGAAGATATACAGGTTCAGTTTGTAAATTATGTAGGCGTGAAGGTGAAAAATTATATTTAAAAGGCGCCCGTTGTTATAGTGATAAGTGTTCTTTTGATCGCAGACCATATGTTCCTGGTGAGCATGGTCAAGGTCGTCACAAAGTATCTGAATATGGTACACAGTTAAGAGAAAAGCAGAAAGTAAGAAGAATTTATGGAATTATGGAAAAGCAGTTCCGTAATTACTTTGAAAAGGCTGAAAATATTGCTGGAGTTACAGGTGAAAACTTCCTTCAATTATTAGAAAGAAGATTAGATAATGTTGTTTACAGAATGGGTTTTGCTAGTTCTCGTAATGAAGCAAGACAATTCGTATTACATGGACATATTACAGTTAATGGTCGTAAAGTTGATATTCCATCATACCAGATTGATATTGATGATGAAATTAAAGTTAAAGACTCAAGCCGTAAGTCCAAGCGTTTTAAAGAAATCTTTGAATATAATGCGGACTTTGCTAGTCAAGAATGGTTAAATTCTGATCTTGAAAAAGCTGAAGGAACTATTATTGCATTACCAGAGAGGGAAGATATCGATTATCCGGTAGAAGAACACCTGATTGTCGAGTATTATTCACGGTAAATGAATACCCTCAGTCATAAAATTGTTAATTTAAGGAGGGTAAGCTGATAAGATGATAGAAATCGAAAAACCACGTGTGGAAAGACTTGGAAGTGATGAGAATTATGGTCGGTATGAAATTTCTCCTTTAGAAAGAGGTTATGGTACTACTCTTGGTAATTCATTACGTCGTATTTTACTTTCTTCTTTACCTGGAGCTGCACTTACTTCAGTTAAGGTTGAAGGAGTAAAACATGAGTTTTCGGCTATTCCTGGAGTAGTTGAAGATATGACTGATTTAATCTTGAACCTGAAAGAAGTAGTTGTTAAATATTCAGGAGAAGAACAAACAACTATTCGTTTAGAAGCAGAAGGTGAAGGTGAAATAACTGCTGGTGACTTTATTTCTGCTGGCGATGTAGAAGTTGTTAATAAAGAGCATCATGTAGCGACACTTGCTGAAGGTGGAAGATTAGTTTTAGAAGCAACTGTAGATAAAGGTAGAGGCTATCATACTGCAGAAGAGAATGAAAAGCTGTTTGAAAATAATGTAATTGGTTTAATTCCAATTGATTCTGCCTATAGTCCTATTGAAAGAGCTAATTTTAATATTGAAAACACCAGAGTTGGTCAAGTAACTGACTTTGATCGTTTGGTATTAGAAGTTAATACTAATGGTAGTATTCATCCTGATGATGCTATCAGTCTTGCTGCTAAAATCATGGTAGAGCATCTTGAATTATTTATTAATTTAACTGATGAAATTGAAGATGTTGAAATTATGGTAGAAGTAGAAGAAGAAGAAAAAGATGAAATCCTAGATACAACAATTGAAGAATTAGAACTTTCTGTTCGTTCTTCTAATTGTTTAAAAAGAGCTGGAATTAATACAGTTGAAGAATTAGTAAGCAGAACTGAAGATGATTTAATGAAAGTTCGTAATCTAGGTAAAAAATCATTAAAAGAAATAGAAAAGAAATTAGATGAACTTGAACTAGATTTAAAAGAGAATGAAATTTAAGGAGGGATTTTAGGTGGCTAAGCGTAAATTACAGAAAAGATCTTCTCATCGTCAAGCGATGTTCAAAAATATGGCAACATCACTTTTTCGTGAAGGAAGAATCCAGACTACACTACCTAAGGCTAAAGAATTAAGATCATATGCTGAGAAACTTATTACTACTGCTAAAACTAATGATTTAGCTTCAAGACGTAAAGTAATGAGCAAAATTCAAGATAAAGAAGTAGTTACTAAACTTTTTGATGAAATCGCACCTCAGTATTCAGAAAGACCTGGTGGTTATACAAGAATTTTAAAGATGTATCCTCGTAGAGGCGATGCAGCTAAGCAAGCGATAATTGAACTCGTAGAATAATACTGAATGTAGGTGTTAATATGAGCCTGATAGAACTAAATGGGGTAGATTTTCTTTATGCAAATGATGATAGTGATCGACCGGCTCTGCAAAATATTGATTTGCAGATTGAAGCCGGTGATTTTGCTGTTGTCATTGGTTCAAATGGTTCAGGCAAATCTACCCTGGCAAAGTTATTAAATGTACTTTTGACTCCAAGTAAAGGAAAAATTTTTGTTGATGGTTTAAATACTCTTGATCCTGATAACACCTGGAAGATAAGACAAAAAGTTGGGATGGTTTTTCAAAATCCAGATAACCAACTTGTTGCTTCTATGGTAGAGGATGATGTAGCATTTGGACCTGAAAATCTAGGTATTCCAACTGAAGAAATTCGCCATAGAGTTGATAAATCTCTAGAAATGGTAGGAATGGCTGGTTTTCAAAAATTTGCTCCTCATAAATTATCTGGAGGTCAAAAGCAAAGAGTAGCTATTGCTGGGGTTATTGCCATGGAACCAGACTGTATAGTTTTAGACGAGCCAACTGCAATGCTTGATCCTCAAGGTAGAAAAGAAGTTATGGAGACAGTTCAATATTTAAATAAAGAAAAAGGTATTACTGTTGTTCATATAACTCATTTTATGGAAGAAGCAGTTGAAGCAGATAAAGTTGTGGTTATGAATCAAGGGGAAATTTTACGCCAAGGTAGTCCCAAGTCCATTTTTAGATTAGTTAAGCAGTTAAAGGATGTAAATTTAGATATACCTGTTGCAGTTGAGGTTGCTCAACTTTTGCGAGAGGAAGGAATTAAGGTTCCTGATATTTTGAGCATAGATGAGTTGGTGGAAGCATTATGTTAATTAAATTAGATAGTGTTAGCCATGTTTACCAGGATGAAAATAATGTTAAAGCACTAAAAAACATTAATTTGGAAATAAATAAAGGCGAATTTATTGGAGTTGTAGGACATACAGGCTCTGGTAAATCAACTTTAGTTCAGCTTTTTAATGGTCTAATTATTCCAAGTTCTGGAACTGTTAAAGTTAATGGAAAAAATATTACTAATGAAAAAAGTAATTTAAAAGAAACTAGACGTCATGTTGGTTTAGTTTTTCAGTATCCAGAACATCAGCTATTTGAAGAAAGTGTTTATCAAGATATAGCTTTTGGTCCTAAAAATTTAGGTCTAAATAAAGATGAAATTAAAATAAGAGTTAAAGAAGTTATGGAACTTGTAGGACTTGATTATGAAACTTTTAAAGATAGATCACCATTTAATTTAAGTGGAGGTCAGCAGCGTAAAGTTGCAATAGCTGGAGTTCTGGCTTTAAAACCAGATGTCTTAGTTTTAGATGAGCCTAGTGCTGGTCTAGATCCAAAAGGAAGAAAACAGCTTGCGGATTTACTGCAATATCTGTATCAAGAACTTGAAATGACAATTATTTTAATTTCTCATCGTATGGAAGAAATTGCTGAACTAGCAAATCGAGTTATAGTAATGCATCAGGGAGAGATTGTAATTGATGATCATCCTGTGGAAGTTTTTTCGCGGGAACAGAAATTACATAAATTATCACTTGATCTTCCCCAAGTAACGGAAATTCTGCACCGTTTAGAAGAAAGAGGATTGGAAATAGATACTAATTTATTTTCGATATCTGAAGCATCTGCAGAAATAATTAAAGCATTGAGGAGTAAATAAGCTATGCTAAAAGATATAACAATTGGTCAGTATATTGCTCGTGACTCTATTATCCATGCTTTAGATGCTCGGATTAAAATTATAATTACTACAATTTTGATAATTGCTTTATTTACTATTGATAGTTTTAGTGGTTTTGGTATGTTTGCTGCTTTTGTTTTTTTAGTTGTTTTATTATCTAAGATTTCAGTGAAAAAAGTTTTAAAAGGATTAAAACCAATTTTGATTTTAGTTTTATTTACCCTTTTTATTCATATCTTTTTAACTAAAGGGGGAGAAGTTCTCTGGTCTTGGAAATTTATTTCTATAGAAGCAGAGGGAGTATATACTGGTTTTTTTATGGTTAGTAGAATTTTTATTTTAATTTTATTTACCTCACTTTTAACCTTAACTACTTCTCCACTTCAGTTAACAGATGGGATAGAATATATTTTATCTCCTTTAAAAAGATTTGGTGTACCAGCAAGTGAACTGTCAATGATGATGACAATTGCTTTAAGATTTATACCAACTTTATTAGAAGAAGCTGATAAAATTATGAAAGCTCAACAAGCTAGGGGTGCTGATTTTGAATCGGGTAATTTAATTCAAAGAGCTAAAAGTCTAATTCCTCTCTTAGTGCCTTTATTTATAAGTGCTTTTAGAAGGGCTGATGATTTAGCTTTAGCAATGGAGTCAAGATGTTATCGTGGAGGAGAGGGTAGAACTCGTCTCCATCAACTAGAATTTAGATATTATGATTTTGTTGCTTTAATAATTATAATTATCTTAGCGGTTGCTGTATCATTTTTCTAGGAGCTTTTTAAAATGAGAAAAAATTACAAAATTATAGTTGAATATGATGGTAGTAATTATAGCGGCTGGCAGAGACAAAAAAATACTGAACAGACAATACAGCAAAAAATAGAAGAAGCTTTAACAAAAATTAATAAATCTCAGGTAAAAATTGATGGTGCTGGAAGAACAGATGCTGGGGTTCATGCGGCTGGTCAGTCAGCAAACTTTTTTCTAGATGTAGAAATTCCACCTACTAAAATTCCGATTGCCTTAAATACTGAATTACCTGATGATATTATTTGTAAAAAAGCAATAAAAGTGAATCAAAATTTTCATGCTCGTTATGATGCAAGGGGCAAAAAATATAGATATAGAATTTTGAACAGTAATTTTAATTCAGTTTTTGTCCGCAATTTTGTTTATAATGTTTATAAAAAACTCGACTTAAAGATGATGCAGAAAGCAGCTAAAATTTTTGAAGGATCTCATGATTTTGCTTCATTTTGTGCTGCGGGATCTTCAGTCGAATCAACTGTAAGAACAATTCGTTCTATAGATATTTATGCAGTAGATGATAGTGAAATTTGGCTTGATATTGTTGGTAATGGTTTTTTATATAATATGGTAAGAATTTTAGCCGGTACATTTATTGAAACCGGAATGGGAAAAAAAACTCTGTCAGAATTAGAAGTGATTTTACAGAGTTGTAATCGAAAAAATGCTGGTTTTACTGCTCCGGCTCAAGGTTTAACTCTAATGGAAGTGTTTTATGATTAATTTATTTTTGTTTTACTTGACAAAAGCAGAAGATTGTATTAAAATTACTATGAATTATTCTATCCAACAACAAGCCCCGTTGAGAATAATTTCATGTAATTATAGAATGTATTTAACTAAGGAGGTATAGTTATGTCAACATATATGGCAAAAAATGAAACTGTAGATCGCAACTGGTATGTTGTTGATGCTGCTGGAAAAACTTTAGGAAGACTAGCATCTGAAATTGCTCAATATATTAGAGGTAAGCATAAGCCTACTTTTACTCCTCATGTAGATATGGGAGATTATGTAGTAGTTATAAATGCTGAAAAAGTAAAATTGACTGGTAAAAAATGGGATGATAAAAAACATTATAGTCACACTAATTACCCTGGTGGTATTAAAGAAGTTACTTATAGAGAACTTCGTGATAAAGATCCTGAGTTTATTATAGAAAAGGCTGTAAAAGGTATGTTACCACATAATAAATTAGGTAGACAAATGATTAAGAAATTAAAAGTATATAGTGGATCAAATCATCCACATCAGGCTCAAGAGCCTAAAAAATTAGAACTTTAATTCTGAAAGGAGGAATTTAATAGATGGCTTCTGAAGTACAATATAGAGGTACAGGACGTAGAAAAACTTCTACTGCACGTGTGCGCCTATTACCTGGAGATGGTAAATTTTTAGTCAATGATGTTGAAATCGATAACTATTTTAACAGAAAATCTTTAATTAAAGATATTATGTCACCTTTAGAATTAACAAATACAGATGGAACTTTAGATGTATTAGTAAATGTTAAGGGTGGTGGACTTTCTGGTCAAGCTGGAGCAGTTCGTCATGGTATTGCTAGAGCATTACTAGAAGTTGATAAAGATTATCGTGGACCACTTAAAAAAGCTGGTTACTTAACTAGAGACTCCCGTATGGTTGAAAGAAAAAAATACGGTCGCAAAAAAGCGAGAAAAAGTCCACAGTTCTCAAAAAGATAATATTTATTTTTATTTTATTACAGGCAGAGCTCAAGCTCTGCTTTTTTCTTTGTTAATAGCCAAAAATTATGTTTAATGGTTTATATAAATAATATTTTAAGTTTATAATTTTCGCTATCAATAAAATAAAAAAATGTCTTCTGTGCTTAGGTGTTTTTTTATCAGTTAATTTGTTGTATAATATAAATAATGGAGAATTATTTTTGAAATATTCATTTTTTAAAAATAAATTTATTTATTTTAAAAGCTCAAATTAAGCTGGAGGTGAAATATATGGGAGTTGTATCTGCTTCTTTATTACCACATCCCCCAATTTTAATCGAAGATATCGGTGGTCCAGAACTCGAAAAAGCTAAAAAGACTGTTCAGGGATTTAAAAAGACAAGTAATCAGTTAGCTAATTTAAAGCAAGAGATTGATTTAGTTGTTTTTATTACCCCACATGGTCCATTATTTAAATCTGCTGCCTCGATTATTATTCAGGAAGAGTTAAAAGGAGATTTCAGAGAATTTGGCTTTCCTCAACTTGAATTTAGAGAAAAATCAGATATTAATTTTTCTGAAAAATTAATTCAAAATGCTAAAGAAAAATCTTTAAAATTACAAGCTTTAAGAAAAAAAGACTTAAAAAACTATGATATTAAACAAGAACTTGATCATGGGATTATGGTTCCTTTACATTATTTAAAAAAAGCTGGATTAAATAAAGAAATAATTCCAATTTCAATTGGCTTTATTTCTTATCAAAATTTATATAAAATAGGACAGGAAATTGCCCAAACAGCTCAAGAACTTAATTATAATATAGCAGTTATAGCAAGTGGTGATTTATCACATCGATTAGAAAAGGGAGCACCAGCTGGCTATAATTCAGATGCTCATATTTTTGATGAAAAGTTACTTAAATATTTTAAAGAAAAAGATTTTGAATCAATTTTGAACTTTGATTCGGATTTAGTAGAAAAAGCCGGTGAGTGTGGTTTGAGACCTATAATAACTATGTTAGGTGCTTTATCTGAGACTAATATAAAACTAAAACTTAACTCTTATCAAGCTCCTTTTGGGGTTGGTTATGGAACAATTTTTATAAGAACAGAATAAAAGATTTAAGGAGAGATCAAAATGAATGAAAAAAAAGTTATTTTATATTTAGCAAGAAAAGCTGTAGAAAAATATATTATTTCTGGAGAAGAACTTGAAATTAATGAAAAACAATTACCAGAAATTTTAAAAAAAGAAGCAGGAGTCTTTGTCACTTTAAAAAAAGATGGCAATTTAAGAGGATGTATGGGGACTTTTAGACCAGTTCAAAAAAATGCAGCTTATGAAATTATAAGTAATGCAATGACAGCAGCTGAAAATGATCCTCGATTTCCAGAATTAAGAAAAGAAGAATTAACTGAAATCTCCATTTCAGTTGATATTTTATCTGAACCAGAGTTAGTTAATGATCAAGAACAATTAGATCCACAAAAATATGGAATTTTAGTTAAAGGTGGCCATCAAACAGGTCTTTTGCTTCCTAATTTAGAAGGTATAGATACTGTAGAAAAACAATTAGATATTGCTAAAAGAAAAGCTGGCTTAAAAGGAAGTATTGAGGTGGATATTTATCGATTTACTGTAAGTAGGTTTAAAGAAAATGAATAAAAAAAAAGAAGCTAAGTTTTATCAAAAAGAAGAAAACAATTTAATAAAATGTAATTTATGTCCTCATAATTGTAAAATTGATAATCATAAAACTGGCCTTTGTCAAGTTCGTAAAAATATCAATTCTAAATTATACTCACTCAACTATCAAAAAGTTTCTGCTTTAAGTATTGATCCAGTTGAGAAAAAGCCTTTATATCATTTTTATCCCCAAAAAAAAGTTCTTTCTTTTGGTAGTTGGGGTTGTAATATGAGTTGTATATTTTGTCAAAATTGGCAGATTAGTCAAGAAAAACCACAACTTAAAAATTTTAATGCAGAAGAAATTATTGAGATAGCAATAAATAGAAATATAGATCTTTTAGCTTATACTTATTCTGAGCCAACAGTTTTTTATGAGTTTATGCTTGAAACAGCTCAATTAGCTACTGCAAAGGGTTTAAAAAATATAATGGTTAGTAATGGTTTAATTGAGCCAAAGCCTTTAGAACAGCTAGTTCCTTATTTAGATGCTGCTAATATTGATCTAAAGGCTTTTAATAATGATTTTTATCAAGAACAGTGTAATGCTAATTTAGAATCTGTAAAAAAGACTATTAAATTATTGGTTAAAAAAATTCATTTGGAAATTACTACTTTAGTTATAACAGATCTAAATGATAATTTAGCTGAATTAGAAGCACTATTTAGCTGGTTAGCAGAAGTTAATAAGCAAATCCCTTTACATTTAAGTAGGTATTATCCTGCTTATAACTTAAAAAAAGCTCCGACTGCTGAAAACAAGATGAAAAAAGCCTATCAATTAGCAAAAAGATATTTAGACCATGTTTATCTTGGTAATCTTAATTTTAAAAAAACAGCTTCAACTTTTTGTAACAACTGTGGAGAAAAGTTAATAGATAGAAATAAAATTAAATTCGAAAATTTATTAAAAGCTAATAAATGTCCAATTTGTAGAACTGAACTTTGGGGTGAATTTTAAATCTAAATTTAGCTAAGTACTTTTAGCAAATATTATCAAATAATTTCAAATTTTATTATTTTAACAATTAACTTGACACTAATTATTAGTACTGCTATACTCTAATTAAGCTCATATAATACTATAAGATGAATAAGGAGGGCTTAATAATGAAAAATAAAAATGTAGAATGTAAATTTTGTGGAAGCAAAAATTGGTCTGGTGAACTTTACTGTGAAAAATGTAGTGGAGATTTATTTCATAATCAAAATGCACAAAAAAGTGCCGCTAAATTTGATCAGATAAATAGTCTATTTAAACTATGGAAATAAAGCAAATAATAAATCAGGGGTCGGCCTATGGTCGACCCTTTTTAATTATTATAAATTATATTCATAATTTTTTGATTTAGTTTTATTTTTTTAAATAATGATAAATTGAAAGCCGTAAATAAAAACAATATAAATAGTTAAAAAATAACTATAAAATATAATTGAATTAAATAAAGTATAATCACTAATAAGATATAGATAATTGCTAATTAGTAAAGCAAAAAAATTAATTAAAATAAAGGCTGGCTCGAATTCTAAAAGTAAAATTGAAGCAAATAAAGAATTTAAAATAATTGCTATAAAAGAAGGTAAATAAAGATCAAAGAGAGAAAATGTTATTTTATTAATTAAAAATTGTTCTACACTGGCTGTGAAAATAAGGGTTAAAAAAATAATTACTATTAAAGGTAAATTACTGTAAATAATTTTTAAAAAATTCTTAGTTAAATAAATTGGAAAAAAGCTGCTTTTGGTTGCATTTGAGTAATTAAAATTAAATAAAATAACTCCACTAGTTAAAATTATAAAAATAATTGATAAGAGTTTTAGTCTGATTTGTTCTTTATTTAATTTAAAACCTAAATCAGAAAATTTAAGGTCATAAAGCAAATTAAAATAACTATAAATTATTAATAAAAAAACAATGTGGGATAAAATACTAATTGTAAAACTCAAAATTTGATTAATATAAATTAAATTGACAAAATCTTTTTCAATTATGTAATAACTACTAATTCTAATAAAATACCAGCTAGCTATAATTATTAAAAAGTCTTTATAGTTTAATCTTTGATCTTTAAAAATATTATTCAAACTATCACCTCCCACATATATTTTCTCTTAAAAGTATTTAAATCCTTTAAAAATATTAAAATTTAAAGATAAGAAGAAGGTTTTGGACTATCTTTTGCAGAATGTTAAAGATAAGAGGTGGTAAAATTGTCCTGGAAAATTATAACTAGTTTGTTAGATATTTTTATAATAACTTTTATTATTTATTATTTACTTAATATTATTTCAGGAACAAGGGCAGTACAATTAATTAAAGGCTTAGGCTTAATTTTTTTAGTAGCATTATTTTCACAACTTTTAGAATTAAATACTGTTAATTGGTTTTTAGATAGTTTTTTAACTATCATTATGGTAGCCTTACCAATAGTTTTTCAGCCAGAATTAAGAAGGGCACTTGAACAAATTGGAAGAGGTGGTTTTCTCAAAGAACAATTTTGGCAAAACTGGGGTCCAAAAGAAATTAATGAAATTGTTTTGGCAATAGCAGAAATGTCTGAACAAAAAATTGGAGCTCTAATTGTTGTTTCACGTCGGGTTGGCTTAAAAAATTATATTGAAACAGGAATTCAGCTTGAAGCAAAAATTAGTAAGCAATTATTATATAGTATTTTTCAACATGAATCTCCTTTACATGATGGAGCTTTAATTATTGAAAATGCAAAAATTAAGGCAGCTAGTTGCTTTTTAAATCTTTCTACCCGTTCTGATATTAATCCAAGATTAGGAACGAGACATCGAGCTGCGATTGGGATTACTGAAGATTCTGATGCCTTAGCTTTAGTAGTGTCAGAAGAAACAGGAGTAATTTCAGTTGCAGAAGAAGGACAATTAAGTCGTCACCTTGATAAATCTGAATTAAGAGAGAAGCTTTCCCATATTTTTGCTAGATCAAAAGAAAAATCTTTTATGAGGAGGCATTTCTAAATGTTTTCTCTAACTGAAAATCAAAAAAAGTTAATTTTAGCTTTTTTCATTGCTGTTTTACTTTGGGGTTATGCTAGTAATCAAACTGCTAATTTTTTAAACTATGTAGAAGAACAAGCAGCTTCTTTTTTAGTAGATGTAGAAACTAAAAATTTACCGCAAAAATATGAAATTAAATCAAAATCAGTTGAAAGAGCTGTAGTTAGAATTGATTATATTTCTTATTTTACTAAAATAAATAAAAGTGAGATTAAGGCCTATATTGATTTGCAGCAGGTAGAGCCAGGTGATAATATGAAAATAATTGAAGTTGATTTACCAGCTTCGGCTAAATTATTAGGAGTTGATCCTGGATATATGATTGTTAATATTGCTAAAAAAATTGAAGAAAAAGATAAATAACTAAAATATAAAAATTAATGTTGATTAAACAAATTAGAGGTGGAAAATTTGCAAAAAAAATTATTTGGAACTGATGGAGTCAGAGGAGTAGCAAATCATGAATTAAAAGGAGAGTTAGCTTTTAAGTTAGGTAGAATTGGCGGTTATCATCTAATCAAAAATTCTAAACAAAAAAGACCAGTAGTTGTAATTGGTAAAGATACAAGGCTTTCAGGAGATATGTTAGAAGCAGCCTTAATGGCAGGTTTAACTTCAGTTGGAATTGATGTTTATAGATTAGGAATTATTCCAACTCCAGGAGTTTGCTATTTAAGTAGAACTAAGGCAGTAGCTGGTGGTATAATGATTTCTGCTTCTCATAATCCAACAGCTGATAACGGAATTAAATTTTTTGATAAAGCTGGAATTAAGTTGAGTGATACAGCAGAATTGGAAATTGAAAAATTGATTTTTGATAATCATTCTGAAGAATTACCATATCCAATTGATAAAGAAATTGGCTTAATTGAAGAAAAATATAATTGGATTGATGAATACATTAATTTTGTAATTAAAAGTTCAGAGCAAAAGCTAAAAGGTTTAAAAGTAGTGATTGATTGTGCTAATGGGGCTGCTTATCAGGCTTCACCTGCAGTTTTTAAAGCTCTGGGAGCAGAAGTTGTTGTAATTAATAATCATCCAAATGGAGAAGAAATTAATGTTAATTGTGGTTCAACTGCACCTCAATTAGCAGCTAAAAAGGTAGTTGAAAGTGGTGCTGATCTAGGTATTGCTCATGATGGGGATGCTGATCGTGTTATTTTAGTTGATGAAAAAGGTCAGATTGTAGAAGGTGATAATATAATGGCAGTTGTTGCCAGAGATATGATTAGTGAAAATAAATTAAATAAAAAAACAGTAGTTACAACTAAATATAGTAATTTAGGGCTTAAAGAAAGTTTAGCTGAAGTGGGAGCAGAATTAATAATTACTAAAAATGGAGATCGTTATGTGCTGGCAGAGATGTTAAAAAATGATTATAAATTAGGTGGAGAAAAATCAGGCCATATTATTTTTAGTCAATATAATACTACTGGAGATGGAATTTTGACAGCAGTTAAAATTGCTTCTATAATTAAAAAGAGAAAAAAAAGTTTATCTGAGTTAAAAAAAGTAATGACTTATTGGCCCCAAACTTTAGCTAATGTTAAAGTTCAAGCAAAAGAAAAATGGGAGCAAAATAAAAAAATAGCTAATAAAATAAAGGCAGCTAAAAAAGAAATTGGGGCAGAAGGTAGAGTTTTTGTTAGAGCCTCTGGAACAGAACCTTTAATTAGAGTTATGCTAGAAAGTAAAGATAAAGATTTATTACAAAAATGGGAAAATGAATTGACTCAAATTATTAATTTAGAATTAAATTAAGTTTAAATTTATTTTAAAGGAGGTGATATAATTTAAAGTCTCTGAACAAAGCTTAAGTTTGTTTTTAGAAATTTCAGCAAGATTTTTTAAAAAGCGCCTGAACCTGATCTGAACGGAAAATTATACAGGTGGACGAGGAAGAAGGTTATCGAAAATTCGGCGGATGCCTTCAGACAGTGACTGTTCTGTCTTAGTTTATTTCTTAAAATTAGCAGGTAATTGCTAAGACAAAGGGAATAAATAACAGTCAAAATTGAATTTAAACTATAAATGGAGGTAAAATGATATATGTGTGGAATTGTTGGTTATATTGGAGAAAAGAAAGCAGCACCAATACTGCTTTCTGGTTTAAAAAAACTAGAATATAGAGGTTATGATTCAGCTGGGATTGCTGTTCAAGAAAAAGATTATATTAAAATTAGCAAAAAAAATGGTAAATTAAATAAATTGCAGAAAGCTGTTAGTCAAGAAATATTTAAGGGAGTTAGTGGTATAGGTCATACAAGGTGGGCTACTCATGGAAAACCATCTGATATCAATTCTCACCCTCATAGTTCTACTCAGGGTGAAGTAGTAATTGTTCATAATGGGATTATTGAAAATTTTAGAGAATTAAAAGCAGAATTATTAAAAGAGGGTCATCAATTTAAATCTGCAACTGATACAGAGGTAATAGCTCATTTAATTGCAAGTTATTATCAAGCAAATGATTTAAGAACTGCAGTGAATAAAGCTGTAAAAAGATTAGAAGGTTCTTTTGCCTTAGCAGTAATGTCTAAAAAAGAGAAGAATAGAATTATTGCAGTCCGCAAAGATAGTCCATTAATAGTAGGACTTGGTGAAGGTCAAAATTTCTTAGCTTCAGATATACCAGCTTATCTTGAATATACAGATGAATTTTATATTTTAGAAGATGGAGAAATAGCAGATATAACCAAAAATGAAGTAAATATTTATTCTTTTGCTAATCAATTAATTGCTAATAAAGATAAGACTAAAATTGATTGGGATGCAGAAATGGCTGAAAAACAGGGTTATAAACATTTTATGCTTAAAGAAATCTATGAACAGCCTGAGTCATTAAAAAGATTACTTGAAGCTAATTTAAAAGATGGATCAATAAATTTGAGGCAAAATGGTTTAAATAAAGATTGGTTAGCTGATTATGATAAAATACATATTGTAGCTTGTGGAACTGCTTATCATTCAGGTGCCCTGGCTAAATATTTATTAGAAGATAAGTTAAGAATTCCAGTTGAGGTTGAAGTTGCTAGTGAATATAGATATCGGAAACCAATTGTTGATAGCAGTACTTTGATGATTGTAGTTAGTCAATCAGGGGAAACTGCAGATACTTTAGCAGCTTTGCGTTTGGCTAAAAAAGAGGGAGCTGATGTTTTAGCTTTAACTAATTCTCGTGATAGCAGTATTGCTCGCGAATCAGATATGATTATTTATCTTAAGGCTGGCCCTGAAATAGCTGTTGCTTCAACTAAAGCTTATACTAATATGGTAGCTGCTTTTTATCTTTTATTAATCGATGGAATGAAGCAAAGATCTGAAATCAAGCAGCAAACTATTAAAAAATATACTTCTGATTTAATTAAACTTCCGGAAATGATAAGAAAGTTAATTGATAATTCTAAAGCTCAAATTAAGTTATTGGCAGAAAAATATGCATTAAAAGATAATATATTTTTTATTGGCCGGAATACAGATTATACTTTGGCCCTAGAAGGAGCTTTAAAATTAAAAGAAATTTCCTATATTCATGCAGAAGCTTATCCTGCTGGAGAATTAAAACATGGAACTTTAGCTTTGATTGAAAAAGGAATTCCAGTGATAGCTTTGGCTAGCAGAAGTGATGTTTTTGCTAAATTATTTAGTAATTTAGAAGAAGTTAAAGCTAGAGGAGCAGAAACTCTATTGATTACTGAAGCAAAACAAAATTTTAAAGAGGAAAGTATTGATCATTTAATTGAATTACCTCTCTTAAATCAAGATTTTGCTGGTTTATTAGCAATTATTCCTTTACAGCTTTTAGCTTATTATACTGCTTTAGAATGTGGTGAGGATATAGATCAACCTCGTAACCTTGCTAAAAGTGTGACAGTTGAATAAATTTTGATTAGTTAAACCGAACCTAATTTTAGGTTCGGTTTTTTTGCATTTAAGTGATAATTTTAATATAATTATAATGTAGTCTTATTTTAAATTTATATTAACTGTTCAGAAAGGAAAACAATGATTATAGGAACTGGAGTAGATATAGTTAAAAATAATAGAATTAAAGTTTTAATTCAAAAATATGAAGCTCACTTTTTAGAAAAAGTATATACTAAAGCTGAGATTAGTTATTGTCAAGCAAAAAAAGATTATGCAGCTTCTTTTGCTGCTCGCTTTGCTGCTAAAGAAGCAGTTTTAAAAGCTTTAGGTACAGGTATGAGAAATAATAGTTGGCAGGAGATTGAAATTTTAAATAATCAGCTTGGCAAGCCTGAAATTTCACTTTTTGGTAAAACTAAAACAAGAGCTACTGAACTTAAGATTAGTAATATTTTTTTATCGATTGCTCATGAAAAAGAATATAGTATTGCTCAAGTTATTATGGAAGGAGTAAAATAAATGCAGGTTTTAACTCCAGAAATGATGAAAAAATGTGATCAAGCAACTATCAAAGCAGCTTATCCTGAAATTTTATTAATGGAATCTGCTGCTCTAGCCACTGCTAAAATGGCAGAAGAAATAATAGAAAAAGAAATTAGTTTTGAGTATAAATCTGAACTAAAACTTAGTTTTTTAATTGGTCAAGGTAATAATGGAGGAGATGGTCTGGCAGCAGCTAGAATTTTAAAAAATTGGGGTTATCAACCTCAAATTGTTTTAACTTGTTCTCCTTCAGAGCTAAGTGGAGTTAATGCTCTTAATTTCAAATTAGCAGTTTTAAACAAAATTGAAATTTATCAATTTGAGCAGTTAAAAACAAAAGAATTTATTAGTTTAATTAAGCAGAGCGATTTAATAGTTGATGCACTTTTAGGGACTGGGATTAAAGGTCAAATTAGAGGAAGTGTGAAATCAATAATTACTTTAATTAATCAACAACTAGTTAAAAAGCCTTTAACTTTAGCTGTTGATATTCCTTCTGGAATTATTGCTGCAAATGGCAATTTAGCTGGTGATGCTCTTAAAGCTGATTATACAGTTACAATGGCAGCTTATAAGAGAGGACTATTATTATATCCTGGTAAAGATTATGCCGGTAAAATAAAAGTCGTGGAGATTGGTATTCAGTCTGAAACTATTCAAGAAAATAGTGATCAGCTAAAGGTTTTCAATCAACAAGAAGCCAAAAAATCTCTTCCAGTTAGAAAAAATAATAGTCATAAAGGAAGTTTTGGCAAACTAGCGCTTTTGGCCGGTTCACCTGGAATGACTGGGGCTCCAATTTTGACAGCAAAAGCTGCTCTTAAGGGAGGCTTAGGCTTAGTCTATCTTTTAACTGCAGCTGAAATTGCAGAGATGACTGCAGCTCAATTGCCAGAATTAGTAAGTGTTGCTCTTCCTAGTCAAGCTGGACTTATTAAGGAAACAGCGGCTGCTAAAATACTTAAATTTACAGAAAAAGTGGATCTGATAGCTGCTGGCCCAGGTCTTGGTCAGGATAAAGGTGTAAAAACTTTAATTGAAAATATTTTAAAAGAATCCAGTTTAGATCTTATTTTAGATGCAGATGCTCTTAATGTTATATCCGATTTAGAGCTTTTAAAAAATTATAAAGGTAAATTAACTTTAACTCCGCATCCAGGAGAAATGGCAGCTTTAACAGGACTTAGTATTAAGGAAATAAATAATAATCGAATAGATATTGCACGCAAATTTGCTCAAAAATATCAGTTAAATTTAGTTTTAAAAGGTGCAGCAACTATTACAGCAGCTCCTGATGGTAGAGCTTATATTAATCTGAGTGGTTCTAATGGCTTAGCTACTGCTGGGAGTGGTGATGTTTTAACTGGACTGATAGCTGCTTTAATGGCTCAAGAATCAGATAATTTTAGAGCAGCTGCTCTAGCGGTTTATATTCATGGTAGAGCAGGAGAATTTGCTGCTCAAGCAAATAGTGATTATGCAATGATTGCCTCTGATATAATTGCTAATCTTAAAAAAGTGTATCAAGAATTACAATAAAACTAAAAAATGATTTTGATTTAAATAAAAATAAATAAATTTAAGGAGAAAAAAATGATATTATCAGATAAAACAATCAAAAAAATGTTAAAAGAAAAAGAACTTATTATAGATCCGATTGATGAAATGCAGATTCAGCCAGCTTCAGTTGATATGAGGCTTGGTAATGATTTTTTAAAAGTAGATGAAAATACTTTACCATTAATGACTTTGAATGATGAAGTTAATTATGAAGAGGTTAAAGGAGAAGAAATTATTATTCCTCCTCATTCTTTTTTATTAGCTACAACAAAAGAATATATAAAATTACCAGATAACTTAACTGCTTTTGTTGAAGGTAGAAGTTCTATTGGTAGAATGGGGCTTTTTATTCAAAATGCTGGCTGGGTTGATCCTGGTTTTGAAGGGCAAATAACTCTAGAGTTATATAATGCAAATAGATTGCCTATTAAATTAGAATCTGATCGTAGAATTTGTCAACTTGTATTTGCGGCTATGGATAATGCAGCTGATAATCCTTATTCCGGTAAATATCAAGGTCAAAAAAATACAGTAGGTACCAGAGTTTTTAAAGATCCAGAAAATAAAAATAGATAAAACTGGAGGTCTTATAATGGTTACTTTAGTTATTTCAGGAATTGATCAAAGTATTGGTCCTGGTGATATTGTTGGTGCTTTTATTAATGAAGCAGGAGCAGATAGTGATAATATAGGTAAAATTAATATAAATCAAAGGGCTAAGAAAGCAGAAGTAGAAGTTAAATGGGAATTAGCTCCTAAAATTATAGAAGCTATGGATAATAATCAAATTGGAGGAGTTAAAGTTCAAATAGCTGCTAAAAATCCAGATGATTTAATTGATAAAG
Source organism: Halanaerobium praevalens DSM 2228 (assembly GCF_000165465.1). Lineage (GTDB taxonomy): Bacteria > Bacillota > Halanaerobiia > Halanaerobiales > Halanaerobiaceae > Halanaerobium > Halanaerobium praevalens. The sequence goes on along the minus strand of NC_017455.1, from coordinate 1,815,115 downwards.
AAATTATTAATTATTATAATAAATTTTATCAATTAGTAGATCTTGAAAGAAATGAAGAAATTGATAGACATAAATTAGAAATAAAATATTTATCTGCTCGGGCAAGACAGGCTAAAGGAAGAGCATTATTAAATTTAAGAGGAAAAGATAATGGTAATACTTTTGGTCATCGTCCTTTAGTTAAATTTAAATCTAAATACCAAGGAGAAAAATTAGCTGAAACTCAAATCACTCCTGGTGATTTAGTAATGATTAGTTTAAATAAACCATTAAATAAAAATAATCCAACTGGAACTGTGATAGAAAAAACTGCTTATTCTATCACAGTTGCTTTTGAAAGTAGCCCTCCAAATTTCATTTATAATAGAGGTGTCAGATTAGATTTATTTGTTAATGATACCAGTTTTCAAAGAATGTTTAGTGCTTTAGAAAAAATAAAACATCCAGCAAATGAAATTGAGAAAAGCAAAAGAGATATTTTATTAAATAGAAAAAAACCTGAATTCAAATCAGAATTTGATTTAGAAATTGAAAATTTTAATCATTCTCAAAAAAATGCTATAAAAAATTCTTTGCAAGCTAAAAAACTATATTTAATTCAGGGTCCTCCTGGTACAGGTAAAACTTTAACTGCAGTGGAAATTATTCAGCAAGCTGTAAAGAATGGAGATAAAGTTTTAGCAACTGCTGATTCTAATACAGCTGTAGATAATTTATTAGAGCTTCTGGCAGCTAATAACTTAAAAGTAATTAGAATTGGTCATCCAATTCGAGTCAATAAAAAATTAAGAGAGCATACTTTAGATGAGATAGTGCTTGAGCACCAAGATTATTTGAAAGCAGAAAAATTAAGAGATCAAGTTTCTGATTTAATTAATAAACAAGAAGCTTATATTTATCCTTCAGGTAAATATCGAAGGGGTTTATCAGACCAAGAAATCAAAAATTATGCTGAAAAAGATTTAGAAAAGCATGTAAGAGGTATTAGTCCAGAAGTAATTGAAGAAATGGCTAGTTGGATTGAGTTACAAGAAAAAATTGATAAATACTTTAAAAAAATAGAGAGTTTAGAAAATAAGGCTGTAGAAGAATTAATTACAGCAGCAGATGTTATTTGTACAACAAATATTACTGCTGGAGCTGAGATTTTAGAAAATCAGCAATTTGATTTAAGTATAATTGATGAAGCAACACAAGCAACTCAGCCTGCAGCTTTAATTCCTTATTTAAAGGCTAAAAAAACTATTTTGATTGGAGATCAGCAGCAACTTCCTCCAACAGTTGTTAATCAAGAAGCTGCTAAAAATGGTTTGAAAATTTCTTTATTTGAAAAGTTAATTAAAACTTATCAAAATGATTTTAGTTCATTACTTAAAATCCAATATCGGATGCATAGAAAAATAATGGGTTTTTCTAGTATTTATTTTTATAATAATTATTTGAAAGCAGCTGATTCAGTCGCTAAAAATACTTTAAGTGACTTAGGATTTCAATTAGAAAATAAAAGTTGCTTTCCAGATAAATCTTTAAAAGCTGAATATCCAATGGTTTTTTTAGATACTAAAGAAATGAAGGCTGAAGAAAGAAGTTTTGCTGGTTCTAATTCTTATGATAATCCTGTTGAAGCTGAAATTGTTTTGGATTTGCTTGATCGAGCTCTTAAAAGTTCATTAAAAGAAGAAGAAATAGCTGTGATAGCTGCTTATAAAGATCAAGTTGATTTTATAAATCAACACAATAAATTTAAAAATGTAGAAATAGATACAGTAGATGCTTTTCAGGGTAGAGAAAAAGAAATGATAATTTTTTCTGCTGTTAGAAGTAATCAAGATAATAATATTGGTTTTTTAAGAGATTTAAGACGTTTGAATGTAGCTTTAACTAGAGCAAAAAGAAAGATGATATTTGTTGGTGATAGCAGTACAATTTGTAAATATAATGTTTATGAAAAATTGTTAAAATATATAAAAAAGAGTGGTTTTTATTATAAATTATAGATATTTACATTAATAGTAAATAATATTGTAGAAGTTAATCTGACACCATTTAGAGCAGATATTTTTATTGACACTTAATTAAAATTGAGATATAATTAAATTGGTTATAAAAGTTTAAAAATCATTTTATAATGGGGTGGTTAAACAGTGGAGAGGCTGCGCCGTAAAACTAATTTCACTAAAAATGAAAGAGAAGAAATAGTTGAAAGAATGGTTAAAGGATATCAAAAAATGGCTGCTGCAAACGACAACTATGCTCAAGATGTTTCTCTACTTAAAGATGGGACTAATTAGTTCCATCTTTTTTCTTAATTTTGTTAGTTTTTTCTTAAATGTTTAACTTTTAAATTAAGATAATTTGAAAAAATATTGGAGGTGGTTTTTTTGCCAGAAAGCAAAAATTTAAAATTTGAACTTCCTGTTTATTTAATAGAGGAAATTAAAAAATATTGTAAAAGTGATGAACAAGATTGTACAAATTTTTTAAACAAGGCAATTAAATTTTATTTAAAAGAATTAAAAAAAGAAGAAGTACGTAATCATTTGCGGGATGGATATCAAAAAATGGCCGGTCTAAACCAGCAGTTAGCTGATGAGGGGTTATCAAGTGAATGTTATTCCTATTTGTGTTATGAGCAGCGACTGGTGGAGTGTGAAAAAATTGAAAGTAAAAAGGGGTGATGTTTATTATGCAAATTTAAATCCAGTAGTTGGTTCTGAACAAGGTGGAGTAAGACCAGTATTGGTAATCCAAAATGATATTGGAAACAGATACAGTCCCACAGTAATTGTAGCTGCAATTACTTCTAGAATTAAAAAAGCTAAGCTACCAACCCATGTTGAAATTACAGGTGATTATACAAATTTAGATAAAGATTCTGTTATTTTATTAGAACAGATAAGAACTTTAGATAAAAAAAGATTACAAAGACATATCGCCCATTTAGAGGAAGATGTAATTGAAGATGTTAATCAGTCTATAGAAATAAGTTTAGGTTTAATAGATCTATAATTTTTTATAAATTATTTAGTTATTATTTCTGACATTATTTATCTTGACAGTGTGAAAAAAATATCATATAATTTTATTAGTTATTTTTAATTAAAATAGTGAATTTAATCACTATCCTTTATTTGCGGGAATATTTTACAAATTGCAAAAATGACAAAAATAAGATATTATTTATTTATGGAGGTAGAAAATGAAATTAAAAACTGTCAAGACTTTGCTTGAAGCAGAGGTTATTTATGAAGATGCTGCTGAAAGTGAAGAACTTGAAATAAAAAATGCTTGTGGAGCCGATTTGATGAGTGATGTTCTTGCTTTTTCTAATCATAAAACACTTTTATTGACTGGTTTAACTAATCCTCAAGTAGTTAGAACAGCAGAGATGATTGGTTTAAAAGTAATTATTTTTGCTAGAGGTAAAAAACCACAAATTGAAACAATTTCCCTGGCAAATCAGTTGAATATTTTTCTATATTCTACAGAAAAGCCATTATTTGAAGCGTGTGGTCTTTTATATAAAAATGGAATTGGTCCAGAAGAAATGAATTATATTGAAACCTCCAAATAACTTAGCAGGAGTTGATTTCGTCTTTGAAAAAACAGAAAATTTTAAATAAAGAAATTGCAAGTTTTGATTTTCAAAGTGGAGGTGAAGCCTCAAGTAATTTAAAAAATATTTTACGCAAATTAGGAGTTCCAGCAAAAACAGTTAGAAAAACAGCAATTATTACCTATGAACTAGAGATGAATGTTGTGATTCATTCCTGTGGAGGAGAATTAACTGCTTTAATTTCTGAAAATGAACTAGAAATAAGAGTAGATGATAGTGGCCCAGGAATTGAGGATTTAGATAAAGCTTTTACTGCAGGTTATTCTACTGCTAGTGAAGAAATTAGAGAAATGGGATTTGGAGCTGGAATGGGTTTAGTTAATGTTAAAAGATATGCTGATCAAATTGATGTTAAATCTTCTTCAAAAAATGGAACTCATGTTAGAGTAATAATTGAATTATAGATTAGATTCAATTAACTAATTATGGCAGGGGGATAATAATGACCAGAAAGCATTCTGTGCTTTTAAAAGAAGAAAAGTGTGAAGGATGTACTAATTGTGTTAAAGGTTGTCCAACTAAAGCAATTAGAGTTCATCAAGGTAAAGCCTGGATTAAAGAAGATTTATGTATTGATTGTGCAGAATGTATCAGAGCTTGTGAGTATCATGCTAAATATACTCAGACAGATCATCTTTCACAAATTTTAAAGAAAAAATATCCTGTTTTATTAATTCCACCCAGTTTTTATGGTCAATTTTCTGCCAATATTTCAGCTGCTAAAATAAAAAAATCAATTAAAAATTTAGGTTTTAAAGCAGTTTTTGATGTAGCAGATGCAGCAGCTGCTTTATCTAGAAAAACACTTTCATTTTTAAATAATAATACCGGCAGTTATATTTCTACTTCTTGCCCAGTTATTGTAAGATTAATTAAGTTACAATTTCCTGATTTAATTGAAATGCTTATTCCTTTAAAATCGCCAGTAGAATTAATGGCAGAAAGAGTTGAAAAAAAAATTAAACAAGAAAAAAATATTAAAGCTGATATTTTCTTTTTAACTCCTTGTCCAGCTAAATTAACTACTACTGAAAGAGCAATTGGCCAAAAGTCTAGTTTTTTGAGTGGAGCTATAGGGGTTGAAAATATTTATCAAGAAATATATGAATCACTTTCTGAGATAGAAGTTGAGTTGGAATCCCAAGATTTGATAACTATGGCTACTATTTGGGGAAGTGAAGGTGGAGAAGAAAGCATTTTGAAATCTTGGCAGGAGATTAATACTTTAAGTGTTTCTGGTATTAAAGAAGTTAAGAAATTATTGAATGAGATAGAGAGAAATAATATTCCTGATTCAATTAGATATTTTGAACTTACTTCTTGTAGTGATGGTTGTATTAGTGGAGTATTAAATGTAATTAATTCTTTTCAGGCTCATTTTAATTTGGAACAGAGAATAAAGAAAATCGTAAAACAAAGCCAAACAAAAAATTTAGAAAAATCTAATAAAGATGATGAATATTATAATTTTTCCTTATCTCAAGCTATTAAAGCAGATAACCTATCTAAACTTGATAATGATTTTAAAAAAGCAATGGAAAAATTAGAAAAATTACAAAAAGAAATTGAACTTTTGCCTGGTCTAGATTGTGCTGCTTGTGGTGCTCCAGATTGTAAAACTTTTGCTGAAGATGTGATTCATGGGAGAGCAAATAGATCTGATTGTATATTTATGTTAAGAAAACAATTAGGTCAATTAGCTGATAATCTTTCAGCATTAGCAAATGAATTACCACCTGTAATGGGATCTAAAAAAGAGGAGGCAGAAAATGACAGTTAAAGAATTAGCTGAGCAATTTGAGCTGGAAATTGTTGCTGGTCCAAATTTAGAACAAGAAATAGATGGAGTATATATTGGAGATCTTTTGAGCAATGTAATGGCAAGAGCAGAAAAAGAAAATTTGTGGTTAACTGTTCAGGGTCATCAAAATGTAGTAGCAGTAGCTTTATTGGTCGAGTTAGCAGCTGTGATTCTTGTTGAAGATTTTGATTATGAAAAAAATGCTATTGAAAAAGCAAATGCAAAAGGAGTTAATCTCCTTAAAACTAAGCATAAAAGTTATGATTTAGCCTGCTCTTTATGTGAGAATAATATTTAAATGCAAAAATTAAAAGCTGATCTTCATCTTCATTCTGTTTTGTCACCTTGTGGAGATTTATTAATGACTCCAGCTCAAATAATAAAAAAGGCAAAAGCAAAAAGAATAGATGTTTTAGCTTTAACAGATCATAATAGTGCTGAAAATGCAGAAGTGTTTAAATATTATTGTGAAAAGTATAATTTAAAATTTATCCCAGCTATGGAAACTGAAACAAAAGAGGAAATTCATATTTTATGTTATTTCCCAAATTTGAAAAAACTTTTTAAATGGCAAGAAATTGTTTATAGTTGCTTACCAGAGCAGGAAAATGATGAAGATTTTTTTGGTCCGCAAATAAAGTGTGATTTAAGTGATGATTATCAATCAAAGATCAAAAAATTATTAGCTGGAGCTATTAGTTTGAGTTTAGAACAGTGTTTTAAAAAAGTTAAAGCATTAGATGGGATAGTTGTTCCTTCTCATTTAGATCGCAAACACAGTATTATTTCACAATTGGGTTTTATTCCACCAGAATTAGACTTAGTCACTGCTGAAATATCTAAAAATACTTCAACTCAAAAGCTAATAAATGAATTCCCTGACTTAAAGCAACTTCAATTTATGCAAAACTCTGATAGTCATTATTTAAAAGAAATAAAGGCATATCAAAATTTAATAGTTAAAGAATTTTCTTTTTTAGAATTTAAAAAAGCTGTGTTCAAAAAAGATAAAAGAAAAATTGAATTAATTGTAGACTAAATTTCAAGGAGGTAATTATTAATGGCTGAAATGACAGAAGAAAAATTAGCAGAATTTTTAAAACCAGTAGCTGAAATCTTAGCTCGTTATGGAAAAAAAGAAAGATATTTGATTCCTGTTTTACAGGAAGCACAAGAGGAATATGGATATTTGCCAGAAGAGGTATTAAAGGAAATAGCAATTGGTTTGAATTTATCTTTAAGTCAGGTTTATGGAGTTGTAACTTTTTATAGTCAATTCCACCAAGAGCCCCGTGGGAATAATATTATCAGAGTTTGTATGGGAACGGCTTGTCATGTTAGAGGTGGAGAAGAAATCTTAAATGCAATTAAAGATGAACTTAAAATTGAAGCTGGTCAAACAACAGAAGATTTAGAATTCACTTTAGAATCTGTAGCTTGTATAGGAGCTTGTGGCTTAGCACCAGTTATTATGATCAATGATGATACACATGGCCGACTGACTCCTGAAAGCATCCCTGAGATCATTTCTAAATATAAATAAGATGAGAGAATTATCTCTTCATATTTTAGATATTATTGAAAATTCTCGTCGGGCAGAGGCAGATTTAATTAAGATAGTTATTAACGAACAACCAGCTAATAACTTACTCAAAATTATGATTGAGGATAATGGTCAAGGTATAGATGCTCAGAAATTGAATTCAATTACTGATCCTTTTATTACTAGTAGAACAACTAGAGATGTTGGCTTAGGTTTAGCTTTATTTAAAGCAGCAGCAGAGAATTGTGGTGGTAATTTAATAATTAACTCTGAGCTGAATAAAGGAACTAAAGTTGAGGCTGAATTTAAATATAATCATATAGATCGAGCACCTTTAGGTGATATGACAACTACAATCAGTAATTTTCTGGCCGCTAATGGTGATCAAGTAGATATTATTTATAACCATTATTTTGCAAAAAAAAGTTTTGAATTTGATAGTCAAGAAGTTAAATCAGAATTAGAGGATCTTTCAATTCAATCAAGACAAATAATAGCTTGGATTCGAGAATATATTGAAGAACATTTAGCACAAATTCGTGGAGGTGAAGCGTTTTAATGAAATCTTTAGCAGAATTAAAAGAGTTAAGAAATAAAGTTCAAAAAGAAATGAAAAAACGTGATCAAGGAACTAGAGCTGAAATTATAGTTGGGATGGGAACCTGTGGAATTGCAGCAGGAGCTAGAGAAATTTTAAAAGCAGTTTTAGCAGAAGTAGAAAAACGAGATTTAGATGTTAGAGTAACTCAAACTGGATGTATTGGAATGTGTGAAAAAGAACCACTAATGGATGTTAAATTGCCAGGCAAGGAAAGAATTACTTATGGTAATCTTAATCCAGCTGATGTTCAAAAAATAATAACTGAGCATTTAGTTAATGGCCAAGTAGTTTCTGATTTAGTAATTGCAAGACATGAATCAAAACATAAATAATAAGGAGGCACTTGTAAATGAAAGATTCTATTTATCGTTCCCATGTTTTAATCTGTACAGGAACCGGATGTGTATCATCTGGAGCTAAGACTTTAGAAGAATCACTTGAAGAAGAGTTAGCAGCAAAAGATTTGAGTGGAGAAATAAAAATTGTAGAAACTGGTTGTCATGGTTTTTGTGAAAAGGGACCAATTATGATTGTTTATCCTGAAGGTGTATTTTACTGTGAAGTTCAGGCAGAAGATGTTCCTGAAATAGTTGAAGAACATCTTTTAAAAGGGAGAACAGTCGAAAGATTACTTTTTAAAGAACCTATGACAGATGAGCAAATTCCATCTTATCAAGATATTGATTTTTATAAAAAACAGCAAAGAATTGCTTTAGCTAACTGTGGTCAAATTGATCCAGAAGCTATAGATGAATATATAGCTTTAGGTGGTTATGAAGCAGCTGGTAAAGTCTTAACTGAAATGGATGCACAAGAGGTTGTAGATACTGTTAAAGATTCAGGTCTTCGCGGCCGTGGTGGTGGAGGTTTTCCAACAGGTCTCAAATGGCAATTTGCTAAAAACTCTGATGGAGATAAAAAGTATGTAATCTGTAATGCAGATGAAGGGGATCCAGGAGCTTTTATGGATCGAAGTATTTTAGAAGGAGATCCTCACCGAGTAATAGAAGGAATGTTAATTGCAGCTTATGGAATTGGAGCAGATGAGGGCTATGTTTATGCTAGAGCAGAATATCCTTTGGCAATTAAGCGTTTAGAAAAAGCAATTAAAGATGCAGAAGAGTATGGTCTATTGGGTAAAAATATTTTTAGTAGTAATTTTGATTTTAAATTACACATTAAAAAAGGTGCAGGTGCTTTTGTTTGTGGTGAAGAAACTGCTTTAATGAATTCTATTGAAGGAAAAAGGGGAATGCCTATTCCTAGACCACCTTATCCTGCTAAAAAAGGACTTTGGGGTAAACCTACTAATATCAATAATGTAGAAACTTATGCTAATATTCCTTTTATTATTAATGAAGGAGCAGCTGAATTTTCTAAAATTGGAACAGAAGGTAGTTCAGGAACTAAAGTTTTTGCTTTAACTGGTAAAATTAATAATACTGGTTTAGTAGAAGTACCAATGGGTACAACTTTAAAAGAGGTTATTTACGAGATTGGCGGCGGCTTAAATAAGGGTAAAAAGTTTAAAGCTGTTCAAACTGGTGGTCCTTCAGGTGGATGTTTACCAGAGGATTATCTAGATTTACCAATTGATTATGATTCTTTACTTGATGCTGGAACAATGATGGGTTCTGGTGGTATGGTGGTAATGGATGAGGATTCTTGTATGGTTGATGTAGCAAGATTTTTCCTTAACTTTACTCAAAGTGAATCATGTGGTAAATGTACTCCTTGTCGTGAAGGAACAAAGAGAATGTTAGAAATTTTAAACAGAATTACTGAAGGTGAAGGAAAAGAAGGAGATATTGAGCTTTTATTAGAATTAGGAGACCATATTAAGAGCACTTCTTTATGTGGTTTAGGTCAATCAGCCCCAAATCCTGTTTTAAGTACAATTCGATATTTCAGAGATGAATATGAAGCACACATTAAAGATCAAAATTGTCCAGCAGGTGTTTGTGATGAGCTAACAAGTGATTATTATATTATCGATGAAGAAGCTTGTATTGGCTGCAGTAAATGTTCTAAAGTATGTCCTGTAGATGCTATAAGTGGAGAAATTAAAAATCCATTTAAAATAGATCCCGATGTTTGTATTGCTTGTGGAGCATGTGAGCCAGAATGTCCTGTAGATGCAATAGCACAGGCTTAAACTCTTATAATAGGAGGTAAATTAATGAATAAAGTTAAATTAACTATAGATAAACAAACTATTGAAGTTGAAGAAGATAGTACAGTTTTAGATGCAGCTAAAGAAGTTGGAATTGATATTCCTACTTTATGTTATCATCCAGATTTAAGTTTACATGGTGCTTGTAGGGTTTGTGTAGTTGAAGATGAAGAAAGTGGTAATTTACTTGCTTCATGTGCAACACCTGTTAGAGATGGGATGGAAATTAATACTAGAAGTATGAAAGCTAGAAAAGCTAGGCGAAGAAATGTAGAACTCTTATTAGCAAATCACCCAAATGATTGTTTAGGTTGTGATCGAAATAACCACTGTGAACTTCAGGATATAACCTATAATTTAGGTATTAAATCAGAAGAAGTAGCCAAGTTTGCTGGTGCTAAAAGAGAATTAGAACTAGATACAACAGGACCTGCTTTAAAAAGAGATCCTAATAAATGTATTTTATGTGGTCGTTGTGTAAGAATTTGTGAAGAAGTACAGGGAGTTTCTGCTCTTCAATTTACTGAGCGTGGTTTTGATTCAATTGTAACTACTGCTTTTGATCTACCTCAAGCTGAAATTAATTGTGCAAATTGTGGCCAGTGTGCAACAGTTTGTCCAGTTGGAGCAATTACAGAAATTAATGAAATAGATAAAGTTTGGGCTGCCTTAGAAGATGATGATCGACATGTTATAGTTCAGACAGCTCCTTCTATTCAGGCAACTTTGGGAGAAGAATTTGGAATGGAAACTGGCACAATAGTTACAGGTAAAATGGTTGCAGCTCTTAAAAGAATGGGTTTTGATAAAGTATTTTCAACTGATTTTGCAGCTGATTTAACTATTTTAGAAGAAGGTAGTGAATTTTTAAAGAAATTAAATGGTGAAGGTGAACTTCCTCATATAACTTCTTGTTGTCCTGGTTGGGTTAAATTTGCTGAGCATAATTTTCCAGATTTATTAAAACATTTATCTTCAGCTAAATCACCAATGCAGATGTTTTCAGCTCTAGGTAAAACTTATTATCCAGATCAAACTGGAGTTGATCCTGAAAAGATTTATACAGTAGCGGTGATGCCTTGTACAGCCAAAAAATTTGAAAAAGATAGAGAAGAAATTAATGGTTCAGATTTTAAAGATACAGATGCAGTTTTAACTACCAGAGAATTTGCTAGAATGATCAAAGAAATGGGAATTAATTTCAATAAACTGCCAGAAGAAGATTTTGATGCTTTAATGGGGAAATCAACTGGTGCTGGAACAATTTTTGGAACTACAGGTGGAGTTGCAGAAGCAGCAGTTAGAACTGTTAAAGAAAAATTAACTGGAGAACCTTTAGAAAGATTAGATTTAGGTTTTAGAGGCATCAATAAAGCTGAAGTAAGAATTGGAGATCGTTTGATTAAAGTTGGAATTGCAAATGGTCTAGGTAATGCTTCTAAAATACTGGAGCAAGTAAGAAAAGGAGAAAGTGATTTAGATTTTATTGAAGTAATGGCTTGTCCTCACGGTTGTGTTGGTGGAGGTGGGCAGCCTCGTCCAGCTACAAATGAGAAAAAAGAAAAGAGAGGTTCTGGACTTTCAAATATTGATGATTCAAGTAAAATTAGAAAATCACATGAAAATCCTCAAATTATAAAATTATACGAAGAGTTTTTAGGTGAACCTTTAGGTGGAGAATCACATCATTTATTACACACTAAATATAAGGCAAGACCTAAGAATTAGCTTTTCATTAAATTTAAAAATCATTCTGGTATTATACCAGAATGATTTTTTATTTCAAAAAGACTTGAAAATTAAAGTAAAGACTGATATTATTAAATAAATAATAATTTTTAGAGTGTAACTGTTGAATCAGGCATAATCTAGAAAAAGATAAGTGATGTTTTGAAGATTAATCTATCTTTTTGCTAGATTTTTTTATTAGCTACTTTAAATTTTAATTAGATACTTATTTTTGCGTTTTTGGTATCTCCAAGGAGGCCTATATGGTTACAGCTGGAAAATATATTATCAAACAGATATTTAACAATAACGTTATTTTAGCAATAGAGGCTGAAACTGAAAAAGAATTAATATTCATTGGTAAGGGTATTGGTTTTTCTAGGAGAAAAAATGATCAATTTTTAAAATCTGAAATTAATTTTGAAAAAGAGTTCGCTCCAATTGAAGGAGCCAAAAGAAAAAATTATATTAAGCTTTTAGAAGAAGTAGATAGCAGAGTAATTGGAATAACTGAAGAAATAATTGCAATGGTTAGTGATAATCTAAATGAAAATTTAGATCCGCATATTAGAATTGGTCTTGCTGATCATATAGCTTTTTCTTTAAAAAGAATTCAAGCAGGAATAGAAGTTTTAAATCCATTTTTAGCAGAGACAAGAACACTTTATAGTCAAGAATATAAATTGGCAGAAAAAGCTGTTCAAATGATCTCTGAGCGTTTTGAACTTGAAATACCAGAGAGTGAGATTGGTTTTATTACTCTGCATATTCATGGGGCTAGAAATGAGCGGGGAATTTCTAAAACTTTAAAAAATACCTCTCTTATTCAGGAGCTTGTTAACAAAGTTGAGTCTGAGCTTGGCCAAAAACTTGCCTATGAAAGTTTAAACTATGCTCGTTTAGTTAATCATCTTCGTTTTGCTTTAGAGAGAATTGAAACTGAGGCTGATAATCCTAATCCATTGTTAAGCAATATAAAAGAAAATTTTAAAGAATCTTTTGCTTTAGCTAAAAAGCTGGCTCAAATCATAGAGAATAAATTCGATTATCATGTACCAGATTCCGAAAAAGGCTATTTAGCTTTGCATTTACATCGTTTAAAAAGAGATTTATAATTATTAAATAAGATATTAATTTCATATTAATTTGGCGTGTAACTGTTAAATCAGGCAAAAGCCGATTAGATAGATAAGCTTAGTTAAGGCTTTATTCTATCTAGTCGGCTTTTTAATTTTTATAGATAAGTACTTATAATTATTATAATTTAAAAAGGAGGATTTTATTTATGAAAGGTTTTAAAAAGTTACAAAAAGTTGGAAAGGCTTTAATGACCCCAGTTTCTGTTTTGCCAGCTGCTGGTATTTTAGTAGCAATTGGAAGATTACTGCAAGAACAGAATGGATTAGTTTATGATGTAGGTAATGTAATGTTTAATAGTGGTATTTCTATTTTTGAGCACTTACCATTAATCTTTGCTATTGGAGTAGCTATTGGTTTTGCTGGAGATGCAGTGGCAGCTTTGGCAGCTGGAGTTGGTTTTACAGTTTATGCTAAAGTTTTAGAAGTAATGGCTTCTATAATTAATATTTCTGAAAAGACAGGTGGTAGTGTTGAATCAATTAACACAGGTGTTTTTGGTGGTATTATAGTTGGTATAATAGCTGCACAAATGTATAAAAAATTTCATCAGACAGAATTACCCCCTTATTTAGGTTTTTTTGCGGGTAAAAGATTAGTACCAATTGTAACAGCTACTTGTTCTGTTTTTGCAGGAGTTGCTCTTTCTTTTATTTGGCCACCAATCCAAGTTCAAATTAATGAATTTGCTCGTTTTGCAATGAATTCTGCTATTGGTCCTGCTTTATATGCAGCCGGGAAAAGAGCTTTAATTCCTGTTGGCTTACACCATGTTTATTATCCACCATTTTTATATGAATTTGGTAGATTTACAACTGAAGCTGGTCAAGTTTTAAGAGGAGAAACTGCTAGATTTTTTGCTGGTGATCCAAGTGCTGGACGCTTTATGGCAGCAGAATTTCCAATTATGTTATTTGCTTTACCTGCAGCTTGTTTAGCAATGTATTTGAGAGCTAAAAATAAAGTTAAAGTAGCAGGTATGTTAACTACAGCTGCTATTACTTCATTTTTAACTGGAATTACAGAACCAATTGAATTTTCATTTATATTTGTAGCACCACCACTTTATTTGTTTCATGTAATTGGTGCTTTTATTTCTGGACTTTTAACTAATTTCTTTAATGTTAGAATAGGTTATACTTTTTCAGCTAGTGCTATTGATTATGTTTTAAGTCTTTCTAACCTTGGTAATCCAATGATGTTTTGGTTTGTTGTTGGTCCTATAATGGCAGTACTTTACTTTACTGTTTTTTATTTTGCTATTCCTTTATTTAATTTCGAAACTCCAGGTAGAGAATCTGAATCTGATGATCCCGAAAAAGAGGCTGTAGTTGATAAAAATCAGCGAGTAGAAAATATTCTTGCTGCTTTAGGAGGAAGTGAAAACTTAGAAAGTGTTGATGCTTGTATAACTCGATTAAGGTTAGAAGTAGTAGATAATTCTAAGATTGAAGAACAGAAGTTGAAAAAATATGGTGCTTCTGGAGTTATGAAATCAGGAAGTAGTGTTCAAGTAGTTTTTGGACCTGAATCAGATGCTTTAAAAGATAAAATAAAGAAAATAATGGATTAATCTTAATTTAAGTATATTCAAAAATCTAATTTATATAATTATTAAGAGGAGGAAATTTTATGTTTAATATTTTTAAGAAAAAAGAAAAACATTTAGCTGCACCTTTTGCTGGAGAAGTTGTTGAATTAAGTCAGGTTCCTGATGAGGCTTTTGCTCAAAAAATGTTAGGTGATGGTTTTGCGATTATTCCAGAAGAAAATGTAGTGAAAGCACCATGTGCAGGAGAAATTGTTCAGATATTTTCTACTGGCCATGCAGTTGGTATTCAAACTAAAAAAGGATTAGAAGTCTTGATTCATATTGGAATAGATACAGTTAAATTAGATGGTGAAGGTTTTACAAAATTAGTTAAAAATGGTGATCAAGTTAAAGTTGGAACTCCACTGATTGAAGTAGATTTAGATTTTATTAAAGAAAATGCTCCTTCAATTACTACTCCTGTAATTATTACTAATATGGAAAAAGTAAAGAAAATGGAGATTGTTAAAAAGGGGAAAGTTGAATCTGGAGCAGAAGTTTTAAAAATTGAATTAGACTAAATTAAATAACAATTAAAAAGTTATGTTGGGGAATAGCTGTTTATTTAGACAGTTATTCCCTTTTTATCTTTGTTCATATTTGATATAATAAAAAAGAAAGATTTATTTTTAATTTAAGAACAGGATGATAAAATATGAAATTTAATCGAATTGTAGTTAAAGTAGGTAGTAGTACTTTGACTAATCAAAATGGGAAATTAAACTTTAGTCAATTAGATTCTTTAAGTAGACAGCTGGTGGATCTTAAAAATCAGGGAAAAGAAATTATTTTAGTTAGTTCAGGAGCAGTTGCTGCTGGAATGGGTGAGCTTGGATATTTGACAAAGCCAGCTTCTATCCCAGAACAACAGGCTTGTGCAGCTGTAGGGCAGGGTCTTTTAATTGGAATTTATAATAAATTTTTTAGACAATATGGAGCAAAATGTGCTCAAATTTTATTAACTTCAAGTGATCTTGAAAATAGAAATCGTTATTTAAATGCTTTTAATACTTTAGAAAATTTAATTGAGCATGAAGTAATTCCAATTATTAATGAAAATGATACTATTGTTACAAATGAGATTAAAGTTGGTGATAATGATACTTTATCAGCTAGAGTAGCTGGCTTAGTAGAAGCTGATTTATTGATTAATTTATCTGATGTTAATGGACTTTATAATGCTAATCCAAATGGAGATTATGAGAATGTAAAACTTATTTCTAAGGTAGAAAATATCACTGCTGAAATAGAGAAAATGGCAGGTGGTAAAGGAAGTAAAGTTGGAACTGGAGGTATGGAGACTAAAATTGAGGCTGCCAAAATTGCTATTAACTCAGGGGTAATGATGATTATTGGTCCTGGAGCGAAAAAAAATTCACTTTTAAAAATAGTTGAGATGGCTGAAAATAATGAATCTAATATTGGGACAACTTTTTTAACTGCTCAAGAGCGGTTGTCTAAAAGAAAGCAATGGTTAAATTTTAATTTACCAGCAGCAGGAAAATTGATTATTGATCAGGGAGCAGCTGCAGCTTTGCTTAAAAGAGGAAAAAGTTTACTTCCTGGTGGAATTACTGAAGTTGAGGGTGATTTTAAAGCTGGTGATCCAGTTCTGATTAATCAAGGCAGAGAAAAAATTGCTAAGGGTATTGTTAATTACAGTGCTCAAGAAATAAAAAAGATTAAAGGTGCTCATTCAAATAAGATTGAAGAGATTTTAGGTTATTTTAATAAAAGTGAAGTTATTCATCGAGATAATATGGTTGTAGGGGGAGATAAAAGTGAGTCTTAGAGAAAATTTGATTGTACAGGCCAAAGCAGCTCAAATAAGTTCGCGTCAGTTAGCAAAAGCTGGAACTAAAGAGAAAAATAAAGCTTTAAATTTGATTGCTGATAAACTTTTGGCAAGGAAAAATGAAATACTAGAAATTAATGAAAAAGATATGATTAAGGGTCAAAATAATGGTTTAACAAAGGCACTTTTAGATCGGCTTAAATTAACTGAAGCTAGAATTGAGTCAATGGCTTTAGGTCTCAGAGAAGTTGCTGCTCAAGAAGATCCAATTGGAGAAATACCTCAAATGTGGAAAAGACCAAATGGATTGCAAATAGGAAAGAAAAGAGTTCCCTTAGGTGTAATCGGAATTATTTATGAGGCGCGCCCTAATGTTACAGTTGATGTAGCTGGTCTGTGTTTAAAATCAGGTAATAGTGTTATTTTACGCGGAGGCTCAAATGCTTTCAATTCAAATAAAATTTTAACTAAGATTATTCAGTCTGGTTTAAAAGCTGCTGGTTTGGCTCAAGAAGCTGTACAGTTGATTGAGACAACTGATCGGAAGGCAGTAGATATTTTATTTACTTTAAATGATTATTTAGATGTTTTAATTCCTCGTGGTGGAGCCGGTTTGATTCAAAAAGTAGTTAATGAATCAAAAGTACCTGTAATTGAAACTGGAGTGGGTAATTGCCATGTTTATGTAAATAAGGAGGCAGATTTTACTAAAGCTAAAAAAATAGTATTTAATGCTAAATATTCTCGCCCCGCCGTCTGTAATTCAGCTGAAACATTGCTTATTGATCAAGAGATTGCAGCTGATTTTTTACCTGAGATGGCCCGTATTTTTGCTGAAAGTGAGGTTGAATTAAGAGGTTGTAAAAAAACTAGAGAACTTGTACCGAAGATTAAAGAAGCAACTGAAGCAGATTATGAAAAAGAATTTTTAGATTATATTATGGCTGTTAAAATTGTAGATAATTATGAAGAAGCTGTAGAACATATTTATTCTTATGGAACTAAACACTCTGAGGCTATAATAACTGAAAATTATACTACTGCCCTCTCATTTTTAGATGATATTGATGCAGCAGCAGTTTATATTAATGCTTCAACTCGTTTTACAGATGGCTCAGAATTTGGTTTAGGTGCAGAGACTGGAATTAGCACCCAAAAGCTTCATGCTCGAGGACCAATGGGTTTAAAAGAATTGACTACAACTAAATATATAATTATGGGTAATGGTCAGATTAGAGAATAAAAAGGAGGAAGCTTAAGTGAACTTAGCAATTATTGGTTTTGGAAATATGGGTAAAGCTATTTTAAGTGGTATTTTAGAAAAAGATGTAATTAAAGCTGAAAAAATTATAGTAGCAGATAAAAAAGTTTCAGATCCGAACTTTGAATTAGAAGCTAGGTTTTCTAAAACAAAAGTTGTTGCTGATAATCTTCAGGCAGTAGCAAAGGCTGATCTTATTATTTTAGCTGTTAAACCGCAAATTATAAGGAAAGTTTTAGAAGAAATAAAAAATGATTCTAAAGATAAGATTATTGTTTCTGTAGCTGCTGGTATAAAAAAATCTCTCTTTAGTCAATATTTTGGAGAAAAAGCCAAAATAGTTCGAGTTATGCCGAATACTCCAGCTTTAGTTGCTTCTGGAATGAGTGCAATTTATTATTCTAAAACAGTTAAACCTCACGAAAAAGATTTTATTGAAAAAGTATTTGGAGCTTTAGGAGAAACAGTAGAAATTAGTGAAGATAAAATGGATGCAGTTACTGGGCTTAGTGGAAGTGGGCCAGCTTTTGTCTATCTTTTTATTGAGGCTTTAGCTGATGCAGGAGTTTTAAAAGGTCTTGATCGTAAAACAGCCCTTAAATTAGCTGCTCAAACTGTTAAAGGTGGAGCAGAAATGGTTTTGAAATCAGCTAAACATCCAGCTGAATTAAAAGATATGGTGGCTTCTCCTGCTGGAACCACAATTACTGGATTAGCTGAGCTAGAGGCAAATAGCTTCCGTTCAACGGTTATTAAAGCTGTTAAAGCTGCAGCAGAGCGTTCAGAGGAGCTGGGAAATTAAATGGCTGCAATTTATGATTTAATTACAGATTCAGAAGCAGAGACTAAAAAATTTGCAGCTAAATTAGCTAATTTAATTACAAGTCCAGCTTTAATTTTGCTCAAAGGTGAGCTTGGTACAGGTAAAACATTAATTACTAAAGCAGCAGCGGCAGAACTTGGCTATCAAGATGATGTGACAAGCCCAACTTTTAATTTAATCCAAGAATATCAAGCTGAAACTGAGATCATTCATATGGATCTTTATCGCTTAGAGCAGAGTGATCAACTATTAGATATTGGCTTTGAAGATTATTTAGATCGAGAAGCAGTAATCTTTATAGAATGGCCCGATTTAGCCTTAGCCCTTATCCCAGCTGATTTTATTTTTATAGAAATCACTAAAATAGCTGCTCAAAAAAGAAAAATAGTAGTTAGAGGAGAAGGAGAACAAAGTAAATTGATAATAGAAAGGTTGAATAAAGAATGTTAATTTTGGCAATTGATACTTCAAGCGATATTTTAGGATTAAGTTTAATTGATTCAGGGCAGCTTAAAGGGGAATATAATTTAAGTTTAAAGAGAAAACATAGTGAAAAACTGCTGCCATTAATTAAGCAATTTTTTCAGCTTTTAGAAATTGAAATTGAAGCCTTAGATGGAATTGCTGTTGCTACAGGCCCTGGTTCTTTTACTGGGTTGAGAATTGGCATTACAACTGCTAAAATGTTGTCTAGAATCTTTTCTATTCCTGTTAAAGGAGTTAGTACTCTAGAAATTATAGCAGCTGGTCTGGAGGCAAAATATATTTTGCCTTTACTTGATGCTCGAAGAGAAAGAGTCTATTATGCTTTTTATAATAATTTAAATAATAGAGAAAATAATTCTTTAATAGAGCTAAAAAAGGCAGCAAGTACTGAAATTAAAAAATTACCTGAAATTTTAAGTGCTTATCAAAATAAAGAAATTGCTATTGTCGGAGAAAAGACAGCAGCAGTTGCTAAAGTTTTAAGAGCAAATGATTTTAAAATCAAAACTACTGCAGCTGAAAATAATTTTCCTCGGGCAGCAGTTTTAGCTAGATTAGGTCAAAACTATATTGAATTAGATCAAAAAGATGATATTTATCAGCTTAAACCTGCTTATCTTAAAAAAACTCAAGCAGAAATTAATTGGGAACAGAAATACGGGAGTGGAAATAGTGAAAATAAAAAATAAGACAGAAGATATTTATATTTTGGCTTTAGAAAGTTCTTGTGATGAGACAGCAGCTTCAATTAACAAAAACGGATTAGAAGTATTAGCAAATGTAGTTTCATCTCAGGTTGATTTGCACAAAAAGTTTGGGGGAGTAGTGCCTGAAATTGCCTCACGCAAACATTTAGAGCTTTTATTACCTGTAATTGATCAAGCTTTAGCTGAAGCAGGCCTTAAATTTGAAGATTTAGATGCTGTAGCTGCTACTTATGGCCCAGGCTTAGTTGGTGGCTTATTAGTTACTTTAACTGCAGCTAAAACTATTTCTTTAGCTTTAGATATACCTTTAATTGGTGTTAATCATATTGTTGGTCATATTTATGCTAATTTCATTGCTAATCCTAAAATTAAAAAGCCGCTTATTTGTTTAACTATTTCTGGAGGTCATAGTAATTTATTATATTTTGAAAATTTAAGAGGCTATAAAATTTTAGGCAAAACTATAGATGATGCAGCTGGAGAAGCTTTTGATAAAATTTCTCGTTTTTTAGGTTTAGGCTATCCTGGAGGACCAGAGATTGAAAAAGCAGCTCTTAGAGGTGATCCAGAGTCTATAGATTTTCCGAGAGCTGATTTAGGCAATAGTTATAATTTTAGTTTTAGCGGCTTAAAAACGGCTGTTATGAATTATGTTAATAATGAAGATCAGCGAGGAAATAGAATCGATAAAAATGATTTAGCAGCTAGTTTCCAAGCAGCTGTCGTAGACAGTTTAGTTGCTAATTTAATTAAGGCAGTAGAGAATTATGAAGTGCAGAGTGTTGTTTTATCAGGGGGAGTAGCAGCAAATCAAAGATTAAGAAAAGTAATAAGTAAAAAATTAAAAAGCTTTAATTTAGATTTTTATTATCCACCCTTAGAGCTTTGTACTGATAATGCTGCTATGATTGGAGCAGTTGCCTATTATCAATATTTAGAAAAAGATTTTGCTCCTTTAAGTCTGAGTGCTGATCCATCTTTAAAATTATAGGTGATAAAATTGAAAAATAAAGAAGAAATTATATTTAAAACAGTTAGAGAAGATAATATTTTACCAATAACTTCAATTTGTAAGTTGAATTGTATTTTTTGTAGTCATAAAAATAATCCACCAGAAGTAGAGACTTATAGTTTTGGCCATTTAGATTTTGAATTAGTTAAAACTATGATTGAATTTTTAAATCCACAAAAACCAGTTTTTATCGGTGAGTCTGCAAGTAAAATTATTGAAGGAGAGCCTTTTGTTCACCCTAATATTTATCAAATCCTTAAATACCTGCGTCAGCGCTGGCCGAAAATAGAAATTAAAATAACCACTAGTGGTTCTTTTGTTGACTTAAATAAAATAAAATTATTTAAATCTTTAAAGCCTTTGGAACTAAATATTTCTTTAAATGCCCCCGCTCCTAGCGAACGGGTTTTTTTAATGAATGATTCTAGACCAAAAAATGTTTTTAAATTAATTCCAGCTTTAAAAGAAAATGAAATAAATTTTGAAGCAAGTATAGTTTCAATGCACCATTTAAAGGGCTTTAAATATTTAAAAGCTAGTTTTGATTTTTTAGAATCATATCCACCTCAAAGTTTAAGAGTTTTTATGCCAGGATTTAGTAGTTTTGCTGCGGAAAATTTAATTCTTGACCAAGGAGAATATTATAAATTAAATCAATTTATAAAATCTGAAAAAGAAAATTATTCTTATCCAATTATTATTGAACCTCAATTAATAAAAACATTAAAAGCTGAAATTAAAGCAGTTTTAGCTAATTCTCCAGCAGATGCAGTTGGTTTAGAAAGTGGTATGATTATCTTAGAGGTTAATCATCAAGCTGTTAAAACTCGAGTTGATGCTTTTTATAAAATAAAAACTGCTAAAAACCCAATCCTTTTATGTCAAAACGGGAATGAAAAATTTGTTATAAAATTGATTAAAGAAAAAGAACAAAGTTCAGGTCTAATTATGTCTTATGATTTAAGTTTGACTAAAAAGAGAAAGTTAGAGGCTTATATTAAAGAAAGTTATAAAAAAGCTCAAAATAAAGCAACAGTAATTTTAACTTCTGTTCTAGCTTATGATTTTATCAGAGAATTTTTGGCCAAATATTTAAATAGCAATTACAATTTAGATTTAATAAAAGCAAAAAATAATTTTTTTGGAGGTTCAATTGTAGCAGCTGGTTTACTTTGCAATCAAGACTTAATTCAAAATATTAAAACTAGTTCTAAGCAAAAAATTGAAAGAATTATTTTACCTCAAATTATTTATGATTATTATGGTAATGATCTTTTAGGAGAACATTATAATCAACTAGAAGACTATTTTAAAGCAGAAGTAATTTTAATCTAAAATGTTTTTAGGTTACTATTGAAAAATATTTGATGTTAATCAAAGAATGAGTGCTTTAATTTATTCTAATATACTTTAATAGACTCTAAAAGCTTTTTAAGACATTTTAGAGGGTTTGATTTTCGCTTCTGTCTTAGATATTATATTTACAGTACTTGTTAGCACTCGACTTAAATGAGTGCTAATTAATAAGCTAATCAGAAAAAAGAATATAATATTAGAAGGGGGTTATTTTTAAATGAGTATTAAACCATTAAATAACAGAGTTGCAGTAAAATTTGTTGAAGATAAGGGTGAAGAAAAAACTAAAGGAGGTATTGTACTTCCTGATACAGCAACTAAAGATGAAAAGCCACAGCAAGGTGAAATTGTAGCTGTTGGGCAAAATATCGCCCCAGAAGGCGGAGAAGCAGAAGTAGCTGTTGGAGATACAGTAGTTTTTGACAAATATGCTGGAACCAAAATAGAAGTTGATAGTGAAGAATACTTAATCTTATCAATGGATGATGTTTTAGCGGTAATTAATTAAAGAAGAAAATATTTAAGCTTGATTTTTACTTTTACTTTTAAAAAATAACTCAGTTTAATCATACAGGAGGGATTTAGATGCCAAAACAGTTAAAATTTGGTGAAGAAGGACGTCGTAAATTAGAAAGTGGAGTTTCACGTTTAGCAAATGCAGTTAAGGTAACACTTGGTCCAAAAGGACGTAATGTACTTTTAGAACAGAGCTTTGGTTCTCCTACAATTACTAATGATGGAGTTAGTATTGCTAAGGAAATAGAACTTAAAGATCGTTATGAAAACATGGGAGCACAGGCAGTAAAAGAAGTTGCTACTAAAACTAATGATATTGCAGGTGATGGTACAACAACTGCAACTGTATTAGCAGAAGCAATTCTAAAAGAAGGTTTTAAAAATGTTGCTGCTGGTGCCAATCCAATGTTACTTAAAAAAGGAATTAAAAAGGCAGTAGAAAAATTAACTGAAGAGATTGCTTCAGTATCTAAGCCAGTAGAAGGTAAAGAAGCAGTATCACAGATTGCTTCTATTTCTGCAGGAAATGACCAAGAAGTAGGTCAATTAATTGCAGAAGCTATGGAAAAAGTTGGACAAGATGGAGTTATTTCTGTAGAAGAGTCAAAAAGCATGGGAACTTCCTTAGAAGTTGTAGAAGGTATGCAATTTGATAGAGGTTATTTATCTCCATATATGGTAACTGATACTGATACAATGGAAGCTTCTTTAGAAGATCCATATATCTTAATTACAGATAAAAAGATCTCGAGTATTCAAGATATTTTACCTTTATTAGAGCAAGTTGCTCAATCAGGTAAAAGCTTAATGATTATTTCTGAAGAAGTTGAAGGTGAAGCTCTAGCTA
Organism: Halanaerobium praevalens DSM 2228; assembly: GCF_000165465.1. GTDB lineage: Bacteria > Bacillota > Halanaerobiia > Halanaerobiales > Halanaerobiaceae > Halanaerobium > Halanaerobium praevalens. The sequence goes on along the minus strand of NC_017455.1, from coordinate 1,792,122 downwards.
CTTTAGTTGTAAATAAAATTAGAGGAACCTTTAATTGTGTAGCTGTTAAAGCTCCTGGTTTTGGAGATCGTCGCAAAGCAATGTTAGAGGATATTGCAGTCTTGACTGGTGGAACCTTAATCACTGAAGATCTTGGTCTAAAGCTTGAAAACGCAAGTATCAATGATCTTGGTCAAGCACATAAAGTAACTATTACTAAAGATGATACAACTATTGTTGAAGGTAATGGTGATAAAGAAGAAATTAAAGATAGAATTGCTCAGTTAAGAAAGCAAATTGAATCAACTTCTTCTGATTTTGATAGAGAAAAATTACAAGAAAGATTAGCTAAATTAGCAGGTGGAGTTGCAGTAATTCAGGTTGGTGCCGCAACAGAAACTGAGCTAAAAGAAAAACAGCATAGAATCGAAGATGCTTTATCTGCTACTAGAGCAGCTGTAGAAGAAGGTCTAGTTGCAGGTGGAGGTACTACCTTCTTAGAAGTTATGTCTGCCCTTGATGATCTTAATTTAGAGGGAGATGAAGGTACTGGAGTAGATATTGTGCGTAAAGCATTAGAAGCTCCAATTAAACAAATTGCTAATAATGCAGGTCACGAAGGATCTGTTATTGTAGAAAGAGTTAAAGAAAAAGAAGCAGGTATTGGTTTTGATGCATTAAAAGGTGAGTATGTAAATATGATTAAAGCTGGAATTATTGATCCAGCCAAAGTTACTCGCTCTGCTTTACAAAATGCTTCAAGTGCTGCTTCAATGCTTTTAACCACTGAATGCTTAGTTGCTGATGATAGTAATGAAGACGATGATAGCAATGGTGGTGGAATGCCAGCTGGTATGCCCGGAGGAATGGGCGGAATGGGTGGCATGGGTGGAATGGGCGGTATGATGTAAGTCCATTACACTCAATAACTTTTTGAATTTAAAAGATGTATCCTTTTATCGGGATACATCTTTTTTTATAATATTTAGTTTATTTTGAATAGAATTTTATTAGTTTAAAAAAAGGAATTTTTTGCCGAATAGCGAATTATTAAAATAGGCGAAAAATAATAATGAAAGGACTAATTTGCTTTATTAAATTTTAAGAATAGCTCTACTACTTTATTATTTAAATTTTTGTTTAATTTTTTTTAATAAGATTAATTTAATTTTTCAAAAGAATAAAATAATATAGGTGGTGGTAGCAAAAATACATAGAGTTTTAATTTGGCCTAAGCTCTTTAAATAAGGTGATTATATGATAAAAGATTTTGTAGTTTATGTATTATCAGACTCAGTTGGAGATACAGCTGAACAGGTAGCACGTGCTTCAGCAGAACAGTATCAAGCTTCAAATTATGAAATTAAAAAATATCCCTATGTTGAAAGTAAGCTTAAAATCGATAATATTATGGAGGACCTTGATCCTAAAAATTCAATTTTTGTTTATACTATAGTTAATCAAGAAATTTCAGAGTATTTACAAGCTATATGTCAAGAAAAAGAAATCCATTATATTGATGTTATGACTGAAAGCTTAAATGCTTTTACAGAATTTTTAAATGAAGAACCAACTAGAGAGTCAGGAATAATTCGTAAATTAGATGAAGACTATTTTAAAAGAGTTGAAGCAGTAGAATTTGCTGTTAAATATGATGATGGTAAAGATCCAAGAGGTATTTTAAAAGCTGATATAGTCTTGATTGGAGTTTCACGTTCATCTAAGACACCTTTAAGCATGTATTTAGCTCATAAAAATTATAAAGTAGTAAATATTCCTTTAGTTAAAGGAGCCAAAGTGCCAGAACAATTATTTGAAGTTCCTCGCAAAAAAATTATTGGTCTAATGATTGATCCTTCAGATTTAATTGAGATTAGACGGGAAAGAATCAGAGTTTTAGGTTTGGATAATAGTGTTGATTATGTTTCGGTGGAAAAAATTTATGAAGAATTAGAGTATGCTGAAAAAATAATGAGAAAAATAGGTTGTCCAGTAATCGATATGACTAAAAAAGCAGTTGAAGAAGCAGCAAATTTAGTGATTGATATCATTAATGATCTTAACTAAAAAAAGGAGGGGTTCTTTTTGAAGAAATATGTTTATTCTTTCGAAGAAGGTAAAAAAGAAATGAAATCATTGTTAGGTGGTAAAGGTGCAAATCTGGCTGAAATGAGTAAAATAGGATTACCAGTACCTCCAGGCTTTACATTAACTACAGAAGCCTGTATCCACTATATTGAAATAGGGGAAGTTCTAGAAGACAGTTTAAAAGAGAGTATTTTTGAGCATTTGGAAGATTTAGAAGAAAAATTAGATAAAAAGTTTGGTGATCTTGAAGATCCACTATTAGTGTCGGTTCGATCTGGTGCTGTAATCTCGATGCCAGGAATGATGGATACAATTTTAAACTTAGGTCTAAATGATCAAAGTGTAAAAGGGCTTGCTAAAAAAACATCAAATCCGCGCTTTGCTTATGATAGTTATCGTCGTTTAATTCAAATGTTTGGTAATGTTGTGCTGGGGATTCCAGGCTATGAATTTGATAATTATTTAGAAGATAAAAAAGACGAAAAAGATTATGATAATGATACAGATCTAACTGTTGAAGATTTAAAAGAGATTATTCAAGATTTTAAAGATTTGATTAAAAATCGTAAAAATGTAGAATTTCCTCAAGCACCAGAAAAACAGTTATTAATGGCTGTTAAAGCTGTTTTTAGTTCTTGGAATAATGCTCGTGCTATTTCTTATCGCAATCACAATGATATCCCACATGATTTAGGAACTGCAGTGAATATTCAGACTATGGTTTTTGGTAATATAGGTGATAACTCTGGTACAGGAGTAGCTTTTACTCGCAACCCTGCTACTGGTGAAAATAAGGTATTTGGAGAATTTCTGCTTAATGCTCAAGGGGAAGACGTTGTAGCAGGAATTAGGACTCCTAAAGATATTGAGGAATTAAATAATTTGATGCCTGAAGTCTATCAAGAATTTATAGAGGTAACTGAAACTTTAGAAGATCACTATCAAGATATGCAGGATATTGAGTTTACAATTCAAGAAGGAGAGCTTTATTTATTACAGACTAGAACTGGTAAAAGAACTGCAGATGCTGCAGTAAATATTGCAGTTGATATGGAAGAAGAAGGCTTAATTGATAAAGAAACTGCAGTGATGAGAATAGATCCCGAAGATATTAGTCAATTATTACATCCTAATTTTAAAGAAGAAGAATTAGAAAAGGCTGATTTATTAGCAACTGGACTAGCCGCTTCTCCAGGAGCAGCTACTGGTAAAGTTTATTTTAATTCAGAAGATGCAGCTCAGGCAGCAGCTGATGGGGAAGATGTAATTTTAGTACGAAAAGAAACTTCTCCTGAAGATATAGAAGGTATGGTAGAATCAAATGGAATTTTAACTTCGAGGGGTGGAATGACTTCTCATGCAGCAGTTGTAGCACGCGGTATGGGTAAATGCTGTGTGGCTGGAGCAGGAGATATTCAAGTTGATGAAGCATCTAAAAAGTTTTTTGTAGATGACCGAGTTTTCAATGAAGAAGATTATATTTCTCTAAATGGAAGTACTGGAGAAGTTTATGCTGGAGTTGTAGAAACTACTGATGCTCATCTAACAGATAATTTCAAAAAAATAATGAACTGGTCAGATGAGTATAGAACTATGGGAGTTTATACTAATGCAGATACACCAAATGATGCTCAAGTAGCTGTTGATTTTGGGGCAGAAGGCATAGGACTTTGTCGAACTGAGCATATGTTTTTTGATAGTGAAAGAATTATTTCAGTTAGAGAAATGATTGTTGCAGATAGCAAAAAGAAAAGAAAAAAGGCTTTAGATAAGCTATTCCCTTATCAAAAAGATGATTTTAAAGGTATTTTTAAAGTCATGCAGGATAAAACTGTAACAGTTAGATTATTAGATCCTCCTTTACATGAATTTTTACCACAGAATGAAAGAGATATTCAAAAATTAGCTGATCAGCTTCGAATTCCAATCACTGAATTAAAAAGAATTATTGATGAACTTGAAGAAATGAATCCAATGCTCGGCCACCGCGGCTGTCGTTTAGGAATTAGCTATCCAGAAATTTATAAAATGCAGGTTAAAGCTATTATATCAGCTGCTTTAGAAGTGAAAGAAGAAGAAGGTTACGAAGTTAAAGCTGATATTATGATTCCTTTAGTTGGTTCAGAAAAAGAACTTTCTATTCTGCGAAATGATGCAATTGAAATTGCAGATGAATTATTAGAAAATGCTAGTGTTAAAATAGATTATAGTGTTGGAACAATGATTGAAATTCCTCGAGCTGCTTTAACTGCAGATAAAATTGCAGCTCAGGCTGACTTCTTTTCTTTTGGAACTAATGATTTAACTCAAATGACTTATGGATTTTCGCGAGATGATGCTGGTAAATTTATTAGTCAATATTTAGATCAAGAAATTTTTGCTAAAGATCCTTTCCAAGTCTTAGATCAAGAGGGTGTAGGCCAATTAGTTGAAAAAGCAACTGAATTAGGAAGAAAAGAAAAGCCAGATTTTAAAATAGGTATTTGTGGAGAACATGGTGGAGAACCCAGTTCAATTGAGTTTTTCCATAAAACAAATCTTAATTATGTTTCTTGTTCACCTTATAGAGTACCGATTGCTCGCTTAGCAGCAGCTCAAGCAGCTTTAAAAAATAATTAAAATAGGATCAAATTAATAAATTACTCCCTCCTAAGCAAAATAATAGGAGGGAGTTTTGGTATTTAAATTTTAAAAAATTATTATCTTTGCTTCAATGCTTGACAAATATGGCAGATTCACTGTATACTTTATTAAATAAAAGTGGAAGGGGAATTAGATGGATTACGATAAAATATTGATTCTTGATTTTGGTGGACAGTATAGTCAATTAATTGCAAGACGAATAAGAGAGTTTAATGTATACTCTATAATTAGAGGTCATAATGTAAAATTAGAAGAAATAAAAGAAATTGATCCAGCAGCTATAATTTTTTCTGGAGGACCTGACAGTGTAACAACAGCTGGAGCGCCTGGTGTTGATCAAGGAGTTTTTGAGCTGGGAATACCTATTTTAGGTATTTGTTATGGAATGCAGTTAATGGCTCAACTCTTAGAAGGTGGAGAAGTAGAAAAAGCTGAACATGGAGAATATGGTAAAGCTGATTTAGAAATTTTTAAAGCTCAGAATTTATTTGAAGAAGTTGATAATCAGTCACAAGCTTGGATGAGTCATGGTGATCATGTAAAAGAAGTACCAAAGGGCTTTGAAATAATTGCTAGAACAGAATTAACATCTGCAGCAGCAATGGCTGATTTCAAAAATAATTTTTATGGAGTTCAATTCCATCCTGAAGTTAATCATACAATTCAGGGTAAAACAATGCTCCATAACTTTTTATTCAAAATTGTTGATGTGAAGGCTAATTGGAATATGGCAGATTATATTGAAGAAGAAATAGCAAGAATAAGAAAACAGGTAGGCCAAGGTAAAGTTATCTGTGGTCTTTCTGGCGGGGTAGACTCTGCAGTTGCATCTGCTATAGTGCATAAAGCTATTGGAGATCAATTAACTTGTATTTTCGTTGATCACGGCTTACTTCGTAAAGGAGAAGCTGAGCAAGTAAAAAGAACTTTTGGCGAAGAATTTAATATTCCTTTAATTTATGTTGATGCTAAAAAAAGATTTTTAGATAGATTAGCTGGAGTTACTGAACCAGAAGCTAAGAGAAAAATAATTGGTGATGAGTTTATTCAAGTCTTTGATGAAGAAGCAGAAAAAATTAAAGATGTAGGTTATTTAGTGCAGGGAACTATTTATTCTGATGTAATCGAAAGTGGTGGAACTGATAAAGCTGCTACTATTAAGAGTCATCATAATGTTGGTGGTTTACCAGAAGAAATGAATCTTGAGTTAGTAGAACCACTGCGCTTTCTTTTTAAAGATGAAGTTAGAAAAATTGGTGAGGTTCTTGGTTTGCCAAAAGAAATTGTTTGGAGACAACCTTTCCCTGGACCTGGACTTGCCATCAGAATTATTGGAGATATCGATTGGGATAAATTGGAAATATTACGAAATGCAGATGCTATTGTCCAAGAAGAAATAAAAGATGCAGGCCTTTACCGTGATATATGGCAGTCATTTGCAGTTTTACCTGATTTAAGAAGTGTAGGAGTTATGGGTGATGAGAGAACTTATGGTTATCCTATTATTTTAAGAGCTGTTAATAGTGATGATGCAATGACAGCAGATTGGGCTAGACTTCCTTATGAGCTACTACAGTCTATTTCTAATAGAATAGTTAATCAGGTGCCAGAAGTAAATAGAGTTGTTTACGATATTACTTCTAAACCACCTGGAACTATAGAATGGGAGTAATTATCAGGAAAGAGGTGTAAACTTTGTCCCGCAATATCAAGGATGAATTTACTGATCAATTATTTGAGGCTATTTTAAAACTTGAAACTAAAGCAGAATGTTATGACTTTTTTCAAGATGTAGCAACAATTTCTGAGATTAAAGCTTTAGGCCAACGGCTGGAAGTAGCCAGAATGCTTAAAGAAGGCTATACTTATGATCATATTGTAGCCGAAACTGGGGTAAGTACTGCAACAATTAGTCGAGTTAAACGTTCATTAGAATATGGAGAAGATGGTTATAATTTAATTTTAGCTCGTTTAAACAAAAATAGTAATTAATAAGAAGAGGCTAATTTTAGCCTCTTCTTATTAAAAACAAAAAAGGGGATAAAGATGAAAAAAATATTATTAATATTATTAATTATTAGTACAATTATTTTAACAACAGCGTTTAATGCCTCTGCCGCTTTAGATGCTGAAGCAATTGGAATGGGAGATAATTTCTCTACTATGACAGGTGAGTCAGCTTATTATTCTAACCCAGCTGGACTTGCTTTAAGAGCAAATAATTTTGCTGTAAAAGCAAATTTTGGGCTTTCTATTTGGAATAATGTTTTTGAAAACAGTGAGTTTTCTCAAGATGAAATTGAAAGTAAATTAACCGGAGAAGATCTGATATTAGCTGGACAATCAGCTGCCGGCACTCAGTTTTATTATAAAAACTTTGCTCTTGCAGTAAATGCTAGAGGAGAGGGAATGCTGGAAGCTGATAGTGATATAGCTGAAATTATAACTGGAGATACTCCAGAAATAAGTTTAGATGCTCTGCGTGATAAAGGCAAGGTTACGGCTGAATTTGGTGAAACTAAAGGTGGTGCTGCTGCTACAACAGATGTATCTTTAAGTTATGCCCGTGAGATTTTTAATGAGTGGTCTCAGAATTCTAAGAATGTAGAAGGCTTGTATTTTGGTGCAACTTATCACTATTTAGAAGGAGATATTTATGAATTTGATGGTGATAATGGAAGTATAACTGCAGAATTAGACGGCAATAAGGTCAAATATTCTGGGGGCGCAAAATTTTATACTAATGAAGCTGAAGATGCAAGTGGAGATGCTTTTGACTTTGGTTTAGCATTAAAGACTAAAGGGGATTATACTTTTGCTTTTAGTGCCCTGAATATTGGTGAACTTTCTGCAAATCAATATATAAAAGATGGAAAAGAATACACCCCTAATAAAGATTCGATTAAGGAAACAAATATAAAGGACACTTTGGTTAAAAAAGAAATCAGCTATAAATTGCCGAGAACATATAGATTGGGATTAAAAAGAGAATATAGTGAAAATACTGTTCTATATGCTGATTATTCTAGGGTAAGCTATGATGGTGGTCAGGATGAAAATATCTATGCACTTGGTAGTGAATTTAGAAGAACTAAATTAATTCCTCTACGTCTGGGAGTTAACTATTCATCTTTAAGAGAAGATGTTGAAATTGCCGCTGGAATGGGTATTCAGATTAGTGATAATTTTAAAATCAATTTAGGAATTGCTGATCTTTTAGCTTTAAGTGACAATGCTAAAGGCGTTAAATTTGGTTTATCTACTTTAATTAGTTTCTAATTAAAGTTATTTTAAAAATTAAATTTATAAAATAAGAGGAGGCCTGTAAAGGGTCTGCTCTTATTTTTTTTTTGAAAAAATTATAATTAAAAGCAGGAATTTAGTATTTAGTCTAGAAACTATAATATTGGTTTGTCTAAAAAATAATATTTAGATTTTATTTTAAAACCTGGAGGTTTAAAAATTAATGACTAAAAAAGATTATGATGTGATTATCATTGGTGCTGGCCCAACTGGAATATTTACAGCAATGGAATTCGTAAAAAAAGAAGCTGATTTAAATATTCTGATTTTAGAAAAAGGAACTGATTTAGAAAAAAGAGTCTGTCCAATGAAAGAAAATCCTGGAATGGGCTGTGTTAACTGTCCCAGCTGCGCTATAGTTTCAGGCTGGGGTGGAGCTGGAGCTTATAGTGATGGTAAACTTTCTCTTTCTCCTGATATTGGTGGCAATCTTGAAAACTATATTGGTCGACAAGAATTAATTGATAATATTTCTTATGCAGATGATATTTATATGGAATTTGGGGCTCCAGATCGTATTTTTGGAGTAGCAGAAGATAAACAGGATGAAATCAGAAAAAAATCTGTTAAAGCGGAATTGAAATTTATTCCAGCTAGATTAAGACATTTAGGTACTGGTTATAGTCAAGTAGTATTACAAAATATGCAGGATTATTTAGCTGAACAGGGAGTCGAAATCAGATTTGGAGTTAATGTCAAAAAATTTATAGTTGAAGATCAAAAAATTGAAGCTGTAAAAACTAAAGCAGGTGAAATAATTTCAGCTAATTATGTAATGACTGCTGCTGGTCGTGAAAATGCAGAATGGCTAACTAATGAGGCTCAGGACTTAGATATTGAAACAGCAATTAATCCAGTTGATATTGGAGTCCGAGTAGAATGTCCTGCTGCAGTAACCGAATATATGACTGATAACTTGTATGAATCAAAATTAATTTATCATACCCCAACTTTTGATGATAAAGTAAGGACTTTCTGTATGTCCCCATATGGAGAAGTTGTTAGTGAAAATAACCAAGGTTTAATTACTGTTAATGGTCACAGTCATTCTGATATTAAGACTCATAATACAAATTTTGCTTTATTAGTAAGTAAAACTTTTACAGAACCATTCCATGAACCAATTGCTTATGGTAAAGACATTGCTAAATTAGCTAATTTATTGGCTGGAGGAGTTTTAGTTCAGCGTTTAGGTGATTTACTTGAAGGAAGAAGAACAACTGAAGAAAGACTTAAAAGATCAGTAACTGAACCTACTTTAAAAGATGCTACCCCTGGTGATTTATCTCTAGTTTTACCACATCGCCATTTAACAGGAATTATTGAAATGCTAAAAGCTTTAGATAAAATAACTCCAGGAATTTATGGTAGAGATACTTTGCTTTATGGAGTAGAAGTTAAGTTTTATTCCTCAAGATTAAAAGTTGATAATAATTTAGAAAGTAAAATTGAAAACTTATTTTTTGGTGGAGATGGTGCTGGAATAACTAGAGGTTTAATGCAGGCTTCAGTTTCTGGAATAGTTATTGCTCGCTCTATTTTGAAAAAACTAAAAAAATAATAAATTTATTTAAAAATATATTAAAATTTATTTAACAAAGTCCTAAGTCATCCCTTCTAGTATTCAAAACAGCTAAAATCTGTTTTTACTGGGAGGGATTTTGTATTATTTGCTATTTTTATTTTTAGAAAATTAAAATTTAAATTAAATAATTTAGATAATTGTTAAATTTTAACTTGATATTTATTCTCAATAGCTATACAATATTAATTAGTTGATAACTCAAGTTTAATTTATTTAACAGGAGGTATAATAAATGAAATTCAAAAAAGGTCAAAAAATTCCAGAATTTAGTTTAGAAGATCATAATGATCAAGAAATTAGTTTAGCTGAATTTGAAGGTAAAAATATATTATTATCCTTTCATCCATTTGCTTGGACAAGTGTTTGTCGCAACCAAATGGAAGCTTTAGAAGAAAATTACGAAGAGTTTGATAAAAATAATACTGTACCACTGGGAATTAGTATTGATCCGATGCCAGCTAAAAAAGCCTGGGCACGTGATATGGGACTTAAGAAATTAAGTTTATTATCTGATTTTTGGCCTCATGGAGAATTAGCCTCAAAACTTGGTATTTTTATAGATAAGATAGGAACTTCTGGTCGAGTTAATATCTTAGTTGATGATCAGGGTGAAGTCCTTTGGGCCAAAGAATATGATATTTCAGAATTACCTGATATAGAAGAAGTATTAGAAGCAGCAGCTGATAATGCTTAATTATTTAGATTGAGTTTATTTTAGACTGTTATTCAGTAATAAATAGAATAAAAAGTTCACAGCTAATTTATTCTAATAATAAGAGCAAGTAGAGACCCTGGGATATTTATCTTCAGGGTTTTTTGCTTGCTCTTTGTAATTTGTGTTATAATTAATTTTAAGCTCTAAACTGTAGCAATAAGATTTATGATTTAAATTATTAAAATAAAGTTAAATTTGATAATAGATAGGAGAGAATAAAAATTGGATATTTTTTTAGTTATTTTAATTTCAATTTTATTTATAGTTGAAATAACAGCTATATTTTTACCAGTACTTCCAGATTCAATTTTCTTCTGGTCAGCAGTGATCTTATATCGGTTAATTAAAACAAATCTTAACTATTCAACTTCTTTTTTGTTAGGAGCAGTTTTGATTACAATACTTATTTTTCTAGCAGATTATTTAGCTAATGCATATTTTATTCAAAAAAATGGTGGAGATTTTAAAACAATTGTAGTCTCAGTTATCGGAATGGTTTTTGGTAGTCTTTTTTTGGGACCTTTAGGTTTCATACTTGGTCCTTTTGTCTTTATTTTTATAGTTCAATATTGGCAGAGTAAAGACAAGAAAAACTCATTTAAATTAGCTGCAGCTAGTATTTTTGCTTTTTTAGCCAGTACAGCAGCTAGATTAGGAATGCAGTTATTTTTAATGATTTGGTTTTTTATTGAAATATATTAAGTTCTGCTTTTAAAAATATTTTTGCTCAGCTGCAAAATTAAAAGAAGGAGGTTTTTAGATGTATAAGATTTACAGTGGTAATACTGGTAGTGGGAAAACAAGCAAATTAAAAGCAGAATATGAGAACTTAGCTGCTGAAAAAGGCAGTGAAAAAATATTATTATTTTTAAATTCTGCGCGTTCCGTAAGCCAATTTAGAGAAGAAATAGATTTAAAATTATTAGGTAATTTAAATATCTATACATATTTTGGTTTTGTTAATCAGCAGTTAAATAAACACTGGCCTGCAGTAGAAAGAAAATATAGTGGTGAAAATCAATTAATTGAGCCTACTTTTATGAATATCGAAACTTCTCATTTTTTGATGAGCAATTATGTTGCTAAATACCGTAAAGATAAAGCCTATTTTCGCAGTATTAAGGCCAGACCAGTTCAAATTGCTGTTCAATTAATTGATAATTTAAATCTGGCTGCTTTTAATATGTTAAATTTTAAAGAACTTAAACAGCGTTTACTTAGCTGGACTAAAAAAGATGAAGAAAGAAAAAAATATGCTGAGCAGTCAATAGAAATAATGAAAACCTTTAGAAATTTTTCTTTTAATTACCGTTTATTTGATTATTCAGCTGCAATAACTTTATTTAATAAATATTTATTAGCAGATAAAGCTTATTTAGTTAAATTAAAAAATAAATATGACTATTTATTAGTAGATGATTTAGAAAAACTAGTTCCAGCTGGTCAAAATCTGGTTAAAAAATTAAGCAAAAATCAGATTAAAGGTATTTTTACTTTTAACGAAAGTGGAGGATTTAATCGTTTTTTTGGTGGTAATCCTGCTGCAGCCAAAAAACTTTTTTTTGAGAATGAAGCTCAGATAATACAAATGGAAAAAAATTATACAGCAGCTGAAGCAAGTAAAGGATTAGCTGGAGAAATTAAAAATGTTGTGCAAAAAAGAAAATCTAATTTAGTTCAATCTTCCTTATTATTAGAAGAAATAGATAGTGAGTTAAGGGGAGAAATGCTAATTAAAGTTGGTAAAAAAATTATTTCTTTATTAGAAAAAGGTGTTAAGCCTGATCAGATTGCTATTATCTCACCTAAGATAGATAAAGTTTTGAGTTTTAGTTTAAAACAAATCTTAAAACAAAAAGGCTATCAATTAAGTAATTTTAATCGTTCTAAAAGATTAATAGATATTCCCTTTGCTAGAGCTCTTTTAATTTTATATCTTTTCTATTGTCGGCGGACTAATATTGTTGGAGTGTCTTCTCTCCAACAGGCTTTATCTTTGTTATTAGAGCTTGATCCACTGCGTTCATATCTTTTAGCAGAAGAAATAGCTGCTTCCGGGATGAAATTAATTGATCTTGACCAGAGTGGTTTAAGAGAAAAAATAAATTTTCAAGCAGCTGAAAAATATGATTATTTAAAAGAATGGCTCCAGGATAAAAAGGAAGATAATTTAGAAATCGAAGTTTTTTTTCAACTTGTTTTTAGTGAAGTTTTAGCACCTTTAAATCCTTCTCAAGAAGACATTTTTGCCTGTAGACAAATGATTGAATCAGTTGCTCGTTTTCAGCAGGCAGTGGAAAATTTTCATCAAGAAAAAGATGATTTAAGTGAGCGTTATATTAATATGATTTATGAAGGTACTTTAGCTGCTGAAACATTATTTAAAGGTCAGGAAAAAGAAGCAGGAGTAATTTTAGCTTCACCCTATAAATTTTTATTTTCACCAGAGCTAGCTGGAGTAGATTATTTATTTTTACTTGATATTTCCAGTAGTGATTGGATGCAGAGTATTGCTAAAGAATTAGTGAATCCCTATATTTATACTGAACAATGGCAGCAGGAAAATGATTGGGATGATTTTCTTGATCAAAAAATTAGATTAAATCAATTAAGTGACTTTTTAATTAGTTTAATTTATAAAGTAAAAAAAGGAATTTATATAGCAGATAGTTTTTTAAACAGCAGTGGTAAAGAGCAGGAAGGACCTCTTTATCGTTGGCTTGATGTGAGAGGAGACTAAGAATGAATTTTAAACCTAGACCAGGACAAAAAGAAGTTTTAGAGTATCGCGGCGGCCAGCTTGCAGTACCTGCAGTTCCAGGAGCAGGAAAAACAACTGTATTGGCTCATTTAGCTGCAGAATTAATTGCCTCTGAATTAGAAAATAATCAAAAATTATTAATAGTTACTTATATGAATTCGGCAGTCGCTAATTTTAGACAGCGGATTGGTGATTTTTTGGCAGCTAAAGGATTGCCAAGGAGTCGAGGTTATAGTGTCAAAACTCTACATTCACTTGCTTTACAAATTATTAAGGAAAAACCTGAGGCTAGATTAATTAATCAAGATTTTGAGTTGATTGAGGCTGGCAGGCGTTATCGCTGGATTAAAGATTTATCCCGAAAATGGGCAGGAGAAAATGGAGATCTATTAAAGCAGTTTTTTAATTTGGAGCAAAATAGTTATAAATTCGATAAATATTTAAAAAAATGGAAAGAAGATGATTTTCCTGCTTTTGTAGCTTCTATGATTTCTTATTTTAAGTTAAAACTTTTAGCTGGTGAAGAATTGAAAAATATGGTTAAATATTCTAATTTAAAAGCTGCTAATATTTTAACTCCTGCTGCTGAAATATTTTCGGAATATGAATTTAGGCTGGCCCAGGCTGGATTATTAGACTTTGATGATTTAGTTCAGCAGAGTTTAAAAATGTTAAAAGAAGATCCTGAATTTGCTGAGCGGATTGGTTCAAATTATGCTTTTGTTTTTGAAGATGAAGCCCAAGATTCCAATCAGGCTCAGGAAGAGATGTTATATCTTTTAGCCGGTAAAGACAATAATTTAGTTCGAGTTGGAGATAGTAATCAGGCTATTACAGGGACTTTTACCCTCTCTGATCCTGATATATTTCGCAGTTATTGTAAAAAAGAAGCTGTAAAAGTAGAAACTATGGCAGTTTCGAGCCGCAGCAGCCAAGATATTATTGATTTAGCTAATTATTTAGTTGACTGGAGTCAAAAAGAATTTTCTGAAAGAGAAATTGAACCTTTAGAAAAAAAATATATTCAAGCAACTGCCGCTGATGATCCAGCTCCAAATCCGAAGGTTAGTGGTTATCGAATTGGAAATAAAGCTTTTAAAGATTGGAAAACTGAAAAGAAGTTTATAGCTAGACAGGCTTTACGGAAGGCTTTAGAAGATAATAAGGAAACAACAGCTATCTTAATGCCTACTGGCTGGCAATTAGAAGAGCTGGCCCGAGAAATTAATAATTTAGGGGGAGAATTTCAATTAGCTGGCAGTAGTTCTAAAGATGTTTTTTTAACAGAATTAGAGGTTGTTTTAAAGTTTTTAACATCTCCTGCTGCTTCTGAAAATTTAAAATTACTTTTTGTTGAAATTTTTCAAAAAGAAGATTTAGATTTAGTTCAACTTTTAGAAGACCTTTTAGCAGAAAAAGATAATCAAGATCTTATTTTCCCTTTATCAGGACTTAATCGAGATAATTTTAGACTTGAATTTAAAAAAAGAGCAGCTTTTGAACCATTATTTAAAAGTCTAGTTCAGCTTCAAGGTTGGCTTGAAGCTTCAATGGAATTACCACCAGATGAATTAGTTTTGTTTTTAGCTGAAAGATTAAAATTAAGTGGTAAAAAATTGGCTCTAGCTCAAAATTTAGCTTTAGAATTTGGTAGGCTTTTAAATGAAAATCCGGGCTGGAGATTAGATCAATTAACTGCTGAACTGCCAGAAATTAGAGACAGGATTAAACAATTTGCAGAGACTTTAACTGAAATGGAAGGTTTTGAATCTAAACCAGATCAAGTAACTCTTTCGACTTTGCATAAAGCTAAAGGTATGGAATGGGATACTGTTTTTATTGGCAGCCTAACTTCAAGTCATTTTCAGCATGATAATGATGATTATTTTATGGGAGAAAAATTTTATTTAAATGAAGAAATTAAAAATCCTAAAGCATCTGCCAGAGCTGAACTGGAATATATTTTAAATGAAAAAAAAGAGAGAAATGTAGATTATAAAGCAAGACAAAAACTAATTGCTGAAAGAGTGCGTTTGCTTTATGTAGGTTTGACCAGAGCTCGTAAAAATCTGTTTTTAAGTACTCATTTAAAAAAAGGAAATTGGGATAAAGAGCCAGCTTTTATGTTTAAAGCCTTAGCAGAGTTTATTAAAAAAAATCAAAAAAAAGAAGTAAAAAAGGGGAGGGACATAAATGGCAGCCAATAATTTGGCAGCACTTTATTTTTCACAATCAGCTCTTTCAATTTTTAACGATTGTCGGCGTCGTTTTCGCTATCGCTATTTAGATGGTCTTTATTGGCCAGCAGAATGGGGAATGAATGAGGAGGTAAAAAAAGATTTAAAACAAGGAAGTCAGTTTCACCTTTTAGCTGAGCGTTATTATAGTCAGACACTTGGTCAAACAGTACTTAATTCAAAGCCACTGCTGCAAAGTTGGCTAAATAGGTTAAGAAAATTTTCGGAAGCTAAAAATGTAGTTTCTGCTGAACAAGAACTTCGCTTGCAAGTAGGGAATTTAAAATTATTAGCTAAATATGATCTTTTAAAATATAATGAATTAGAAAATAAATTTTTAATTTTTGACTGGAAAACAGATAAAAAAAGTCTTTATCAAAAAGATATTCAAAATTCAATGCAGAGTCGTTTTTACTTATATCTATTAGTTGAAGCTGGTTATCAATATTTTAAAAATAATTATAAATTAGAAAAAATGCCAGAGCTTATTTATTGGAATCCTCGTTATCCTAAGCAAAAAGTTCAGATTAAATATAAAGAAGCAGAATTTGAAAAGGATAAAAATTATTTTAAAAAATTGATTAATCAAATTTTAGCTGAAAAAGACTTTGCTTTAACTACTGATTTAAATAAATGTAGATTTTGTGAATATAGACCCATTTGTAGAGATAAAAAGACAGAAACTAAAACAATAATTGAAGAAGATCTAGACTTAAACCTTGATTGGGAAGCAATTGAAGAAATAGAATTTTAAAAAATATGATTATAGTTGCAAAAAGTAAAAATATTAAGGTGAGGTGAGTTTTTATAGAATAAATTAAAAAAATTTATTCTCAAATAATGTTTGAGTATCAAAAAGATTATGAACTTCGTTATATTTATCATACAAATCAGAGAAATGATGCCTATTTAATTGAAATGAAATTAGATAAGTATAGTGACCTTTTTAATAGCTGGGATGGGGCTGAGCTTGATCGAAAAGAGTTAGCACCAGAGCTAAGTGATTTTTTGGCAAGAGCTAGTTATGAACTACCTTTAAAAGAAAAAGTGGAGCTTTGTTTTTATTTACCTCGAAAAGAAAAAAACAAAAAATTAGAGGCAGATGTAAAGGCCACTATTAAAAATAATTTTAGAATGCGCCAATTTTTTATTGATCAGAATTTAAAAGAGAATCATAAAAAAACAGCTATTTATATTATAATGGGAATTTTATTCTTGATTATGGCTTATTTAATTCCAGAAAATCAAGATTTATCAATTTTAATTTCATTATTAATGGAGGGATTATTTGTAGGTGGCTGGATATTTTTGTGGGAAGCCTTATCAATTTTTTTCTTTGGCAGTAGCAAATTAAAAAATAAGAAAAAAAGATATTTTCGTTATCTTAATTCAGATATAGTATTTAAATATAGAGAGCGAGAGAACTAAAATGAAAATAAAAAAAGCAAAAGAATCTAAAGCTAAAAAAGAATTAGTTGAATATTTAGGCAATCAAAAAATAGCTTCTTTAGCAGAAAAAAGAGGCTTAAATACTAAAGAAAAATTGATTAATTTTATTGATACTAATCAATATTCTGCTTTTAATATATTTGATTTTCCTCAAATCAAAGAATGTGTAGCTTTTATTTTAGCTCATATTAAACAGGGAAGTAGAATTTTAATTTATGGAGACTATGATGTAGATGGAATTACCTCTACTTCTATTTTATTTGGTGCTTTAAGTTCTTTAACTAAAAATATAGATTATCATATTCCAGATCGTTTTAAAGAAGGTTATGGACTGAACAAAGAAGTTTTAGCTTCTTATAAATCTAAAGTAGACTTGGTTATTAGTTGTGACTGTGGGATTAGTAATTATCAAGAAGTTGAATTCGCTAAAAAAAATGGAATAGATTTTGTAGTTACAGACCACCATGATCTGCCTAATAAATTACCACCAGCTGATTATGTGATTTCTCCTCGACTGCTTCCAGAAGATCATCAGGCTTATTGGCTACCAGGAGCTGGTATGGCTTACTTTTTAATTAAGGCAGTATTTAAAAAATTAGGGAGAGAAGGTGAGGAAAAAGAATTTCTAGATCTTTTATTGCTGGCAATTATAGCTGATGTAGTGCCACTTAAAGGTGAAAATCGTTATTTATTTAAAACTGGATTAAAAAAATTACAAAATACAAATCGAATTGGTTTAAAGGCTCTTTATAATGAACTTGAAATTAATCCACTAGAAATTAATGAAAAAACTTTAGGATTTCAAATTGGTCCTTTATTAAATTCTGCTGGCAGAGTTGATAAAGCAAGCAAAGGAGTAGAATTATTACTGGCTCAAGCTAAAGATAAAGCTGCAGGATTAGCAGCAGAATTAAAACAGATAAATCAATATCGAAAAGAAATTAGTCAAAGAATTTATTTAGAAATTGATCAACAACTTGATTCACAGCAGCAACAGGCAGTAATCGCCTATAACTCTGATTGGCATCAAGGAGTTATTGGAATTGCAGCAGGTAGAATTAGTGAAAATTATCAAGTTCCAGCAGTTTTAATGACTTCAAATCCTGAAAGTGGTTTAATAACTGGTTCAGCTAGGTCAATTGAGAATATAAATATTAACCAGTTAATCTCTGAATGTTCTGATCTTTTAGAAAAAAATGGTGGACATGCAGCTGCAGCAGGTTTTTCTTTGAAAAAAGATAGACTAGAAAAATTCAAATTAAGATTACAGCGTTTAATTGATCAAAAACTGAAGAAAATTGATTCAGAAATAGAAATTAAAACTGATTTAAAGCTTGAATTAGCAGAGATCACAGAAAATTTTTATCAGAAATTAAGACTTTTTGCACCTTTTGGTGAAGGAAATCCAGAACCACTTTTTTATTTAGAAACTAATATTTTAAGCAGCCGCGAAATATCTGCGGGTCGACATAAAAAATTAATTCTGGGAACAGAATCTGACAAAATAACTGCTCTTTGGTGGTGGGCTGGAGAAATAGAAAAAAATAAAAGTCAGCAAATAGCTGCTCATTTAACTGAAAATATTTATCGAGGTAATAAGAGTTTACAACTTGAAATTAAAGCATTAGCAAATTTAAAGACTAAAGCTAAAACTAAAAAAGTATCAACAAAAAGTTCAAGCAAGTTTAACTTAGTCGATTGGCGTCATCAAGATATTTCTGAACTAAAAGCAAGTTTGAAAAATACTGCTTATTTTGCTGAAGGTCTTTTAGATTACAATTTCTATCCTTTAATTAATAGAAATTATTATATGCAAACAGAGAATTTAGTTTTAATTACAATTCCTCCTTCTTTTTCTATTTTAAAAGAGATTTTAATTGTAACTGGAGCTGAGACTTTAATTTTAACTAAAAATGAAAATAATTTTTTTAATTTAAAAACATTTGTTAAGAAGTTATTAGCTTTAGTTAAATATAGTTTAAATAATAAAAATTCTATATTCAAATTAATTGAAGCAGCTATTTTATTAGAAGTAACAGAAATAACAATTAAAAGAGGTTTAGAATTTTTAGAAGCTAAGGGAATTATTAGTTTTGAATATATTTCTTATCAAGAAGTGCTTTTAGCAAAAGGTGGCAGTAAAGAGCCAGGTCAGGCAAATATAAGCAGCAGGAATTTAAAAAGGTTATTAAAAGAAAATATTGCTTTTAGAAATTTTATACAAAATAAAGAACTAAAAAAAATAAAATTAAGTTTAAATTCTAATTTAAGTTATAAATTTAAATAAAGGGTGAAGAAAATGAAAATAAAAAAATTAAAATTTTTAGAAGGTGCTCAAAAAGCTCAAGGTTTAACAGTAATTATAGATGTTTTTCGAGCTTATACCACTGCAGCTTATCTTTTTTCTAAAAAGGCAAATGAAATTTTTATTGTGAGTCAAATTAAAACTGCTAAAAATTTAAAAAAGAAGTTAGAAGCACCTATCTTAATTGGAGAAAGACAAGGAATAAAATTAAAAGAATTTGATTTTAATAACTCACCATTTTTTATTTCCCGGGAAAACTTTTTTAATAAAGAAATTATTTTAAGTACAAGTGCTGGAACAAAAGGGATTATTGCTGCAGAAAATGCAGATAAGATTTTAACTGGAAGTTTTGTTAATCTTAAAGCTACTGCAGATTATATTAAAAATCAGAATCCAGCTGTTGTTTCTTTAGTTGCAATGGGAAATAATGGGACCACTAAAGCCGATGAAGATGAACTCTATGCCCAAGAATTAGAAAAATTATTAAAAGGTAAAGAGACTTTGACTCAAAATCAAATAAAAGATAAACTAAGAAGTCCAGCTGGAGATAGATTTTTTAATAAAAAAACTCAGTCAGAAATGCCAAAAGAGGATTTTGAATACTGTTTAAAAATAAATAAATTCAATTTTATAATTGAGGCAGTTAAAAAAGAAAATGATATTTATCAGTTAAAAAGGAAAGCGATGGATGAATAAAAAAATTTGACTTTAGAACTCATTTTAATAAAATAATGTATGGATAAATAAAGTATGTATTTATATTTTGAAGACAATTAATTTGGAGGAGATTTTAAATGGATGATTATTTAATTAGAGCAATAACAACAAATAAGGAAATTAGAGCCTTAGCTGTTAAATCAACAGATGTTGTCAGAGAAGCCCAACAAAGACATCAAACGACCCCAGTTGCTACTGCAGCTTTAGGAAGAGTAATCACAGGTGCTTTACTGACAGGTTCCTTGGTTAAATCTGGTGATGAAATAGTACTTAAAATAAAAGGTAGTGGTCCTGCTGGTAAGATAGTTGCAGATGCAAATCAAAAAGGAGAAGTAAGAGGTTATATAGCAAATCCGAATCTTGATTTATATCAAAAAGAATCTGGTAAGCTCGATGTGGCAAAGGCTGTTGGGGCGGGAGAATTATCTTTAACCAAAATTATGAGAATGAAAGAGCCATATACTGGTAATGTTCCTTTAGTTTCAGGAGAAATAGGTGAAGATTTGACTTATTATTTTACTGCTTCAGAACAGGTTCCTTCGGCAGTTGGTTTAGGTGTTTTAGTAGATACTGATTTAAGTGTTAAGGCTGCTGGTGGCTTTATTATTCAATTATTACCAGATGCTTCTGAAGAAACAATTGAGATTTTAGAAAATAATCTTAGTAAACTTAGTTCAGTTAGTAAATTAATTGAAGCTGGTAAAACTCCAGAAGAATTGTTAGAAGAACTTTTTGGGGATATGGATTATAGAATAATGGCTAGAAAAGATGTTAAATTTAAGTGCCGTTGTAGTCGTGAGAGAAGTTATGAGTTGATAGCTGGTTTAGGTACAGAAGAGATAAAATCGACTTTAGCAGAACAAGGAGAAATCGAAGTTAGATGTCATTTTTGTAATAAAAATTATAAATTCGAAAAAAAGGAAATAGAAAAATTATTAGCAGAATTAGAATTAAAAGCAAAAGGGATTCCAGAAGTTGATACAGCACAAATTTTGATAGATGAAAATAAAGAAAATAAAAATTAACTAATATTATAGCAGAGAAATTAAGCTTCTCTGCTATATTTTTTTAGTTTATTAGCCATTATTTTGGGAACTAAAGCTTTTAAATAAATATTATTTTTTTGATATTTTTCTTGATAAACTTGAGCCTGGTTATGAATTTTTTCTACCCAATTAGCTTTTTCATAGGGTAGATCTAATTCTATTTCTATCATTTCTGATTTTATAACTTCATTTAGCTTATCTATTATAGATTCAATATTAATCTTTTTTAAAGCTGAAATAAATATTGAATTTGGATAAATAATTTTGAAATCAGCTAGTTTAGATTTCTTAATTAAATCAATTTTATTAAAAACTTTTATAACTTTTGCTTTTGATTTTTTTAACTTTCTTATTTCTTGATTTACAATTTTAATATTTTTTTCTATGTCTGAATTGGAAGCATCAATTAAATGGAGTATAAGATCAGCATTTTCTATTTCTTCTAAAGTAGTTCTAAAAGAAGCAATGAGTTGATGTGGTAATTTACTAATAAAACCTACTGTATCACTTATTATAATATTTTGTCCAACAGGTAATTCAAATTTGCGCATAGTAGAATCTAAAGTAGCAAATAATTTATCAGCAGTATAGCTATTTGCAGCCGCCAAATTATTAATTAGAGTTGATTTACCAGCATTAGTATAACCAACTATTGCTACCATAGGATCTTTGCGATTACTTCTTTGAACTTTTCTACTTGCTTTAATTTCTTTTAAACTTTCTTTTAGACGATGAATCTTTTCTTCAATTCGACGTCTATCAACTTCCAGTTGGCTTTCACCAGGTCCCCGAGTTCCTATCCCTCCAGCCAATCTAGACATTTCAATTCCTCTTCCTTGTAATCTTGGTAGTCTATATTCTAATTGTGCTAATTCTACTTGAATTTTACTTTCACGACTATGAGCATGAAGAGCAAAAATATCTAAGATAACTTGGGAACGGTCAATTACTTTTATTTCTATTTGATCTTCTAAATTTCTTTGTTGAACAGGTGAAAGCTCATTATCAAAAACAATTAGATTAGCCTGAAGAGTTTCAGCAGCATTTTTAATTTCTTTAACTTTACCACTACCAATATAATAGGCAGGATCAATTTTTCGATCATGATAAGTCATTTTTAAAATAGTTTCCGCTCCAGCAGTTTCAACTAAAAGTTCTAGTTCTGTTAATTCTTCTTCTTTTAATCCAACTAGAACTGCCTTTTCTGCTTTTGTTTTTATTTTGTACATTTCATTTTCTTTGTTGATTCGAAATTTATTATTAATATTATCAGCTCCTACTGAAAAATTATAATCTTAAAAAATCGTCTTTATTTTCCTTTATTATAACATTTTTTAAAAAGATATAAAACAGTTTAAAAAAGATAGAAGTCTAAGCTTATTTAAGCTTAGTAGAGTTAATATTATTTAAAAAGTTATTATAATGTGAAATAAAGAACTTTAATCCTTGAAATAAATAAGGACTCATGTTATTCTATAGGTGTTAGTTAAGTATTTTAAAAAATAATTATATTTTTTATTGGTTATTGTTATATTATTCACATATTTAATTTTTTAAGCTTTAAAATCTCAAATAAAAAGAGATTTTTAATAAATTTGCCCAAATGCTAAAATATACTCTATGCAAAAGGTGCTCTCCCCAGAGCATCTTTTTGTGATTTTTATATTTATCCAAAATTTACTTATTAATTTAATTTTTAATATAAATCTCAAATAAAGGAGGCTAAAATTATGGGAGAAATAATAATTTGTGTTGGTAGTAGTTGTCATTTAAAGGGTTCTGAAAAAGTGATAGAAATTTTTAAAGAAGAAATAAAAAAACACAATTTAGATCAAGTTGAAATTTCTGGTAGTTTTTGCCAAGGTAATTGTACTGAGGGAGTTAATATCGAAATAAATGGTCAAAAAATAGAGGCAGTTAATGAGGAGAATGCTCAGGAAATATTTAAAAAGCATTTACTGTCTGAAAAAAATGAATGAAACTTTAATTGTTAAACCTGCTAGTTGTAAAGATTGTCATAAATGTTTAAGAGAATGTCCAGTAGCAGCAATTGGTTTTAAAGATAATCAGGCTTTTATTATTGAAGAAAAATGTATTTATTGTGGTAATTGTATTAAAACTTGTCCCCAAGGTGCAAAAAGTGCTTTATTTGAAGAAAAAAAATTAGAGGCCTTTTTAGAATCAGATAGTTATTTAATAGCATCAATTGCTCCTTCTTTTGTAGCTGCTTTTCCTGAATTTGAACCTGGACAAATAATTAAAGCATTAAAATTAATTGGTTTTGATTATGTTGCTGAGACTGCAGAAGCTGCAACTCGGGTTGTACAAGAATTTAAAAGAGAAAGAAGAAAAATGGACAACACTTTAATTACATCTTGCTGTCCTGCGGTAGTTAATTTAATTGAAAAACATTATCCAGAATTAATTCCACAATTAGCTTCAGTTTTATCACCAATGATGTTACAGACTGCAGAACTAAAAAATCAATATAAAAAAGCGAGAATAGTTTTTATTGGGCCTTGTTTAGCTAAAATTGAAGAATCTAAAAATGAAAAAAGAAGAGATTATAAACCAGATATTGTAATTACTTTTGAACATTTAAGATTATTTTTAGAAAAGAAAAAAATAAAAATTTCAAAATTAGAAAAGCAGAAAGTTGATTTACCAGCTACAATGTTAACTGCTGATTATGCTCTTTCTGGAGGAGCAGTTAAAGCAGCTGATTTATTAAAAGCAGATCCAGGCTGTGGCAATAAAGCTCTACATTTAAGTGGTTTAGATAATATAATAAATTTTTTAGAAGATCTAAAAAAAGATAAAGAAAAAATAAAAGTAGAGTTAGTAGAACTTCTTGCCTGTTCGGGTGGCTGTATTAATGGCCCTGCTATTAATAATGATTTGAGTATTCCCCTTAAAGAATTAGAAGTACATAATTATTTATTAACTAATAAGAAAAATAAAATTAAAAGCTTTAAACCGAGAAATAGAGAAATTAATTTATTTCGGCAACATAAAAACAAGCAAATGATTTTACCTGAAGTTCCCGAAACAGAGATTAGAAAAATTTTGGCTTCAATTGCTAAAGAAAATAAAGAAGATGAAAAAGATTGTGGTGGTTGTGGTTATTCCAGCTGCCGTGAAAAAGCAAAAGCTGTTTATTATGGTTTTGCAGAAAAGAAAATGTGTATTCCATATATGAAAGCAAGAGCAGAATCTTTATCACAAATTATAGTCGAATCTTCTCATAATGCAATAATAGTAGTTAATAATGAAATGGAAATCCAAAAATTTAATCCCGTTGCTAGAGAATTGTTTGCTCGAAAAAGTAGAGAATTAGAAGGAATGAAATTAGATAAATTTATTAGCAGTAAATATTTCCAAAAAGCTTGGGATTTGAACCAAAGAATTATTCATCAAAAGTGTTCTTATAAGAATAAAGCTATTGTGGTTGACCAAACTATTTTTGCACTGAGAGAGCATAAAGTAATTGTTGGTATTTTAACTGATATTAGTGATCAAGAAAAGCAAAGACGAAAAATGAAAAAAATGAAAGAAGTGGCAGTAGAGAAGACAAATACGGTTGTTAATAAACAAATGCAGATAGTACAAGAAATTGCTGGTCTTTTAGGAGAAACAACTGTTGAAACTAAAACAGCTTTAACTGAACTCTCAGATCTTTTACAAGCAGGTGAAGATTAATGGAATTAGTTTTTGAAGAATTTTATCGTTCAATTCCTAAATATGGAGAAGAAGTTTGTGGTGATAATGTAGAAATAATAAAAAAAGAAAATAAAACGATTATAGTGCTTTCTGATGGTTTAGGCAGTGGAATTAAAGCTAATATTTTATCTACTCTAACATCTAAAATAGCTTCTGGTTTATTAGATAAGGAACTACCCTTAAAAGAAATATTATCAACTATTTTAGCAACCTTACCAGTTTGTGAAGTAAGGGGAATTGCTTATGCTACTCTAGCATTTTTAATTATTGACCAAGACCAGCAGCTGAGACTAATAGAAATTGACACTCCAGCTGCCTTTTTGTTTAGAAATAATAAAGTAATTAAATTAGATTATAATGAATTTGAATTAGAAGGTAAAAAAATAAGAGAATCCAATTTTAAATTTCAAAGACAAGATCAACTATTTTTAGTTAGTGATGGAGTTACTCATGCTGGGATTGGAGCTTTATTAAATTTTGGTTTAGGTTGGGATGGAGTGGCCAAAGAGATTCAAAGAACAGTTAATAAAAATAAAAATGATTTAAAATATAGTATTAATAAATTGGTTAAAATTTTTAATGCTTTTTATAATAATCAGGCTGGTGATGATTTTACAATTATTGGAATGAAATATAGAAAAAAGAGAAAGCTAAGTATTTGGAGTGGTCCTCCCTTAAAAAAAGAAGATGATCAGATTTTGGCTAAAAAAATTTCTCAAGCTGAAGGTAAAAAAATAATTAGTGGTGGAACAACAGCTCAAATAGCTGCTAGAGAATTAAATAAAGAATTAAAACCAGGTCTTAAGTATTATGATAAAAATATACCTCCTACTAGTAAAATGGATGGTTTTGACCTTTTAACTGAAGGTTTATTAACTTTAAATAAAGTTTTATCTTTATTAAAAAAATATAAGCCCGGCCAGATTCCTGTTGAAGGAAAAGATGGAGCTTCTCGTTTTACTAGATTATTATTAGAAAGTGATAGTGTTAAATTTTTTGTCGGAAGAGCAGTTAATGAATCACACCAAAGTTTAAATTTACCAATCAATTTAGGGATTAGAAGTCAAATTATAAGTCAAATTTCTGAACAACTTCGCCGCATAAAAAAAGAAGTTAAAATTGAATGGTTTTAGGCTAAAGGAGGTGGAATAAATGGCTGACAATATTTTGAAAATTTGTATTGGTACTCCCTGTCATTTAATGGGGGCAGCAGATTTATTAGAAGCAGTAGAAGAATTAGATTTGGACTTAAAAAATCAAATTGAAATTAAAACAACCCACTGTATTGATAACTGTTGTGACAAAGCACCTGTAATTAAGTTTAATGGAAAAATATATCAAGATTTAAATCCTGAAAAACTATATAAGATTATAAGGAAAAATATAAGATAGGAGCTGTTAAAAATGGGTCAAAATACTATTTCTGAGGTTGTTAAATTAAAAAGAAGACTATATGTTGAGTTATTAAAACTTGTGAGGTCTGGTGAACTAGTAAAAAAAATAGCTAGTTTATCCCAAAAAATGATAACTAAAGAATCTACTCGCTATCGTTGTTGTGAGTTTAAAGAAAGAGCTATCTTAGATGAGAGAATTAAAGCAGTTTTAGGTTTTAATATTGCTGAGAATAAGGAAAAAAGTTTAGAAGACTTAGCAGCTTTATTACCTCATAAAAATGAGAGTGATAAGATAGTTCAAGTAATTGAAACAGCTTGTGATAGTTGCCCAATTGACAAATATATAGTGACAGATGCCTGTAGAAATTGTGTTGCTCATAAGTGTGTTAATGCTTGTCCAGTTGATGCTATAGTAATCATTCAGAACAAAGCTTATATTGATCAACATAAATGTATTGAATGTGGAAAATGTGCTAAAACATGTTCTTATAATGCTATTTTGGAAAATCAAAGGCCATGTAGTAGAGCTTGTGAATTAGAAGCTATTAGCTCTAATGCAGATCGTCAAGCTAAAATTGATCGAGAAAAATGTGTTAGTTGTGGTAGCTGTATTAATGCTTGTCCTTTTGGAGCAATAACTGAAATTAGTGATTTAGTTCAAGTTGCAATTGAAATTTGTGATGGTAAAAGTAATTTAGCAGCTCTTTTGGCACCTGCTTTTGTAGGACAATTTGGTTATCAGCAGAGTGCAGCTAAAGTTAAATATGCTCTAAAAAAAATTGGTTTTTCTCAAGTTAGAGAAGTTGCAGCTGGAGCAGAAGAAACTGCTTATTTAGAAGCTGAAGAGTTAAAAGAAAAAATAGAGCTTAATCAAACTTTATTATCTTCTTGCTGTCCTGCTTTTAAAAAAATGGTAGAAAAAGAATTTAAAGAGCTCAGTAATTTGATTTCTGAAACTGAATCACCAATGGCTTTGACAGCTAGAGCAGTTAAAAGTGAGAGCAAAAATACTAAAACAGTATTTATTGGTCCCTGTACTGCCAAAAAAGAAGAAGCACTTAAAAATAAAGAGGTTGATTATGTTATAACTTTTACAGAATTAGTTGCCTTATTTACTGCTTATAATATTAATTTAGCTGAATTGGAAGCTGAAGAAGCTTTAACAGATGCTGGAAAATTAGGGAGACAATTTGCTTTTGCTGGTGGTTTAGAAAATTCTTTAAGCAAATTAATAGCAGTAGATTATAAAAGTAAACAGGTTGATGGATTAGCCAAATTAAAAAAGGAACTTTATTTAATTAAAGCAAGTAAAAATGATTATAATTTTTTAGAGGGAATGGCTTGTACCGGTGGTTGTATTGGTGGTCCTTCAACAATGATTAATCAAAAGGCAGCCAAAAAATTTGTGCAAAATTTTGCTAAATAGATTATTTTAGTTGCTAAAGTTAAGTATTTATAATAAAATTAACTTAAAGCTT
This sequence comes from Halanaerobium praevalens DSM 2228, assembly GCF_000165465.1. Lineage (GTDB taxonomy): Bacteria > Bacillota > Halanaerobiia > Halanaerobiales > Halanaerobiaceae > Halanaerobium > Halanaerobium praevalens. The sequence goes on along the minus strand of NC_017455.1, from coordinate 1,764,702 downwards.
GTAAATATCTTAGTAAAAATTGATAAAAGTTAATAAATGTATTATAATTAAGGTGCCGGATTACCGGCATTTTTTCTATTAAAAAGTAATAAAGCTTTATTTTGAATTAAAATATAATATATAATGGAGTGTTAAAAGTGAAAAATTATCCAGCAGGTGGAGTTTATATTTTAAAAATAAAGTTAGAAGAAGAAAAAGAAATTAAAATTGGGGCTCTTGGTCTCCAAACTTTTACTCCCGGATATTATTTCTATACAGGTACAGCTCAAACAAATTTTGAAGCAAGAATAAAACGCCATTATAGTCAATCTAAAAATTTTCATTGGCATATAGATTATCTTTTAGCTCAAACAAATTTAGAAAAAGATTTTAGTTTTAAGTTAACTGCTGCTGGTGAATGTTTTTTGGCTCAAATTTTAATTAAAGCTGGTGGTTTGACACCTATCAATGGCTTTGGTGCTAGTGATTGCAAATGTGATAGCCATCTTATTTATTTTTCTTTGGCTCAAGGAGAAAAAGTTATAGAAAATTTAATTAAGAATAGAAATTTAACTAAAGAATTTCAAACTGTAAATTAATCAAACTATTTTGAATCTTTAATACTATGTTAAATAATAGAAGGAAGTGATTGAATGGAAGATAGTCAAATCCTGAAAGATCTTAATCCAGCTCAAGCAAAAGCAGTTAAACATCATCAAGGTCCAGAATTGGTGCTTGCTGGTGCAGGTAGTGGTAAAACAAGAGTTTTAACAAGGCGAATTGGTTATTTAATTAATCATTATCAAGTTTCAGCTTATAATATTTTGGCTGTAACATTTACAAATAAAGCTGCAAATGAAATGAAAGAACGTGTTAAAAATATCATAGGTGTTACAAATACTAATCTCTGGGTTAGCACTTTTCATTCTTTTTGTGTTCGTATTTTACGTAGAGAAGCAGAAAAATTAGGCTATAATAAAAATTTTGTTATTTTTGACAGCCTTGATCAGCGGAAACTGGTTAAAGAAATTTTAAAGTCTAAAAATCTTGATCCTAAAAAAACTAAAGCTAGATCAGTTTTAAATAAAATTTCTAATGCAAAAAATGAGTTAAAAACTCCTCAACAAATGACTAAACTTGCAGCAAGTTTTTTTGAGAAAACTGCAGCTGAAATTTATGCAGAATACCAAAAACGACTAAAAGAAAATAATGCTATGGATTTTGATGATTTAATTCAACAGACTGTAAGACTCTTTGAAGAATTTCCACTGGTCTTAGAGCACTATCAAGAGCGTTTTAAATATATTTTAGTAGATGAGTATCAAGATGTTAATCATGCTCAATATCAATTAGTAAATTTATTAGCTAAACTTTATCGTAATCTTTGTGTGGTAGGAGATCCTGATCAGGGGATTTATGGTTTTCGGGGAGCTGACATTCGTAACATTTTAAATTTTGAAGATGATTATCCAGATGCTAAAACTATTCGTTTAGAACAAAATTATCGTTCTAAAGCTAATATATTAAAAGCAGCTCAAGCTGTAATTAAGAATAATTCTTCACGTAAAGAGAAAGAGCTTTGGACTGACCAAGGTGAAGGAGCTAAAATTGAATTATATGAAGCTAAAGATGAAAAAGAAGAAGCTGATTTTGTTTGTCGAACTGCTAAAAAATTAACTAAATCAGAGCCTTTAACCTATGATGATCTGGCAATCTTATATAGAACTAATTCTCAATCGCGTGCTTTTGAAGATATGTTAATGAAATATAAAATTCCTTATCAGATAGTGGGTGGAGTTCGTTTTTATGAGAGAATGGAAATCAAAGATATTATGGCTTATCTGCGATTGATTTATAATCCGGCTGATGATATTAGTTTTTTGAGAGTGATTAATCGACCTAAGCGAGGGATTGGAGCTGGTACTTTAGCAAAAGTTCAAAAGTTTGCTGAAGCTAATAATTTAGATTTATATGAGGCAGCTTTAAAATCTAAAGAGAATCCTAATTTAAGTGGGACATATGCCAAAAGAGTTCTTCATTTTACTCAAATAATTGAAGATTTAAGAGCAGAGCAAGATCAAATAGCTTTAGCTAGGTTAACAGAAAAACTCTTAGATAAAAGTGGTTATCGTCATAATTTAGAAGCAGAAAAAACAGCTAAAGCCGAAAGTCGTTTAGAAAATATAGAAGAATTATTTTCTGTTATAAATGAATATATGAAAAATAGTGAAAATAATAGTTTAGCTGGATTTTTAGAAGAAGTTACTTTAATGTCTGATATTGATTCTATGGATAAGAATCAAAGTGTTTTAACTTTGATGACTATTCATTCTGCTAAAGGATTAGAATTCCCAGTGGTTTTTTTAGTTGGAATGGAGGAAGGAATTTTCCCCCACTCTAATTCAATGTTTGAACAACAGGGAATGGAAGAAGAAAGAAGGCTTTGTTATGTCGGTATGACTCGAGCTGAATCAAGGCTATTTTTAAGTAGAGCTCAAGTTAGGTTAAGATTTGGAGAAAGAAAAATGAATCCACCTTCTCAATTCATATCTGAGATACCAGTTAAATTATTAGCTGGTCAGCCCGATATTCGCTCAGAGCTTGCTGCAGAAGAAGAATTAATTGAATCTAATAATTCTGCTACCAGTTATGCTATTGGACAAAAAATTGTACATCCTCGCTGGGGAATTGGAGTAGTCCTTTCTATTCGTGGAGAAGAAAATCCAGAATTGAAAATTGCTTTTGAAGAAGGAAAAACTAGAAACTTATTAGCTGAATATGCTCCGATACAGAAAGTATAGGTGGGTGGAAAATATGATAAATTTAAATAAAGAAAAAGCTTCAAAGAAAATAACAGCTTTAAAAGAAAAAATTAGAAAACATGAATATAAATATTTTGTGCTTGATGATCCTTCAATTTCTGATGCAGAATTTGATCAATTAATGCAAGAATTGATTAAATTAGAGTCTGAATTTCCAGATTTGATTACAGAAGATTCTCCAACTCAAAGGGTTGGAGGAGCAGTTTTAGATGAATTTAAAAAAGTAAAACATTCTACAAAAATGCTGAGTTTAGATAATGCTTTTAATAAAGAGGATTTAATAGAATTTGATCAAAGGGTACAGAAAAATTTAAAAGGCGAAGATTATCAATATGTGGTAGAACATAAAATTGATGGTCTTTCAGCAGTGATGCGTTATAATAATGGTACTTTTGAACTAGGAGCTACTCGAGGTAATGGTGAAGTTGGAGAAGATATTAGTAATAATATGAAAACAATTCGTTCACTTCCTTTAAAAATTGAAGAAAAGGCAGAAATGCAATTAAGAGGGGAAATATACTTAGCTAAAAGTGAATTTAAGCGTTTAAATAAGCAAAGACTAGAAAATGATGAATCTCCTTTTGCAAATCCTCGTAATGCAGCTGCTGGTTCAGTTAGGCAATTAGATAGTAAAATTGCAGCTGAGCGGAGTCTCTCGATTTTAATTTATGATCTTATTTCACATTCTAAACGTGAGTTTAAAACTCATCTTGAAGTTTTTGCTTATCTTAAAAAACAAGGTTTTAAAATAAATTGGTATCAGGCAGCTTCTAATATAGAGTCTGTAATAGAAATTTGTCAAGACTGGCATCAAAAAAGAGAAAAGCTAGATTTTGAAATTGATGGTTTAGTAATTAAAATTAATGATTTAGCTTTAAGAAAAAAATTAGGTAATACAGCTAGATCACCTCGTTGGGCCATTGCTTATAAATTTCCTGCTCAACAAAAAACAACAAAAATTAAAGATATAGAAATTTCTTTGGGTAGAACAGGTGCCTTAACCCCTACAGCCATTTTAGATCCAGTAGAACTTGCAGGTTCAACAGTCAGTAGGGCTACTCTCCATAATGAAGATGAAATTAAAAGAAAGGATATTAAAATTGGAGATATTGTATTAGTCCAAAAAGCAGGTGATGTAATTCCAGAAGTAGTTAAGGTAATTACTGAAAAACGTGATGGATCTGAAAAAGAATTTGAAATGCCGAAAAATTGTCCAGTTTGTGGAGGAGAAGTAATTAGACCTGAAGGAGAAGCAGTGAGTAGATGTACAAATATTAGTTGTCCTGCTCAAAGAAAAGAGAGTATACTCCATTTTGTTTCTAGAAATGCAATGAATATCGATGGAGTAGGACCAGCCTTAATTGAACAGCTCTTAGCTAATAACTTAATTGAAGATTATGCTGATCTATATTTTTTAAAACAATCACATCTTAAAGATTTAGAACGAATGGGAGAAAAGTCCTCAGAAAATGTGATCAAGGCCATTGAAGCTAGTAAAAAGAGAGAGTTTTTTAGGGTGCTTTATGCTTTGGGAATTAGACATGTAGGAATTGGAGCAGCTAGGATCTTAGCTGAAAATTTTAATTCTATTGATGAACTTAAATCTGCTAAAATAGATGACTTAAAAAATATTTCTGAAATTGGTCCTGTAATTGCAGATAGTATTGTTAATTTCTTTCAAGAAAGACATAATATAGATCTTTTAAGCCGCCTTAAACAAGCTGGTATTAGACTTAAAAATAAGGCTAGTCAAGAAAATGAAAACTTTTTAGATCAGTTAAAATTTGTTTTTACAGGTTCTTTAAATGACTTTACTAGATCTGAAATTAAAGATTTAGTGGAAAATGCTGGTGGAAGAGCTGTTTCTTCAGTTAGCTCTAAAACTGATTATCTTGTAATTGGTGATAATCCAGGTTCTAAATATGATAAAGCTCAGAGCCTAGGTATTGAAATTTTAAATGAAAGTGAATTTAAGGAAATGATTAAAAAGAAAAGATCATCTTAAAGTGAGGAGGAAATTTAAATGATTAATCAAAAAGAAGTAGAACATGCAGCAAAGTTGGCAAAATTAAATCTTGATCAAGATAAAATAGAAAAATATACAAAACAAATTGGGGCAGTTTTAGATTATGTAGACAAATTAAGTGAATTAGATACTAAAGATGTTATTCCAACAGCATATACTGTACCAATGAAAAATGTTTTAAGAGAAGATAAAGTTGAAGAATCTCTTTCAATTGAAAAATCAATAGCAAATGCCCCTGATAAAAAAGAGGGACAATTTAGAGCACCTAAAATTATGTCAGAGTAAGTTTGACAAGGAGGTAAGAGAATAAAATGAATATTTACGATTTAACTATTCACGAATTAAAAGCTAAATTAAATAAAGGAGAAATAACTCCAACTGAAATAAAAGATTCTTATTTAAAAAGAATTAATCAGGTAGAAGATCAAGTTCAGTCTTATATAACAGTGACTGAAGAATTAGCAAATAAACAATTAAAAGAATATGAGAATAAAAAAGATGCTTTATTAGCTGGAATTCCAATTGCAGTTAAAGATAATATGTCAACAGAAGGAGTTAAAACAACTTGTGCTTCTAAAATGTTGGAAAACTATGAGCCACCTTATAATGCAACAGTAGTAGAAAAACTAAATCAAGCAGGGGCTTTAACTATGGGAAAAACAAATATGGATGAGTTTGCAATGGGATCTACAACTGAAAACTCAGCGTTTTTTGTTAGCCGTAACCCTTGGAACTTAGACCATGCTCCTGGAGGTTCAAGTGGTGGATCAGCTGCAGCAGTAGCAGCAGGAGAATGTGCAGCCGCTTTAGGTTCAGATACTGGAGGTTCAATTAGACAACCAGCTTCTTATTGTGGTGTTGTTGGCTTAAAACCTACTTATGGTATGGTTTCTCGTTACGGATTAGTTGCTTTTGCATCTTCCTTGGATCAGATTGGCCCAATTACTAAAGATGTGGAAGACAGTGCAATTATGATGAATGTGATTTCAGGTTATGATCCTAAAGATTCAACTTCTATTGCAGATAAAAAAGAAGATTATACTAAATATCTAAAGCAGGATGTTAGTGGAATGAAAATTGGAATCCCTGCTGAATATTTTGAGTTGAAAATTGATCCAGAAGTTAAGGCGAGTGTTTTATCAGCAATTGAAAAATTAAAAGAAGCAGGAGCTGAAGTAGAAAAAGTACATATGACAGATGCGTCTTATGCTCTCGCTGCTTACTATGTTATAGCACCTGCTGAAGCTAGTTCTAATTTAGCTCGCTATGACGGAGTACGTTATGGACTTCGTAGTGAAAAAGCAGATGATATAAATCAAATGTTTACTAATACTAGACTTGAGGGGTTTGGAGATGAGGTAAAAAGAAGAATAGTTATTGGAACTTATGCTTTAAGTTCAGGTTATTATGATGCTTACTATCTTAAAGCTCAAAAAGTTAGGACTTTAATTAAAGACGATTTTGATAGGATATTTAAAGAATTTGATTTAATTGTAACCCCAACTGCACCTTCAACAGCTCTTAACTTAGAGTCAGAGAAAGATCCTTTAGAAATGTATCATACTGATATCTTTACTGTACCAGTTAATATTGCTGGAGTTCCAGCAATGTCTATTCCGTGTGGTTTTAATGATAATCAGATGCCAATTGGACTACAGTTAATTGGTCCTCATTTTGGAGAAGGCAAGATTATTCAAGCAGCTTATACTTTAGAAAAATTATTGAATATAAAAGATAAAAGAGCAGAATTATAAATTATTGAGAGAGGTGAAAAAATGTCCACTAAATATGAAACAGTAATTGGACTTGAAGTCCATGTACAATTAGATACAAAGTCTAAAATATTCTGTGGTTGTAGTACAGAATTTGGAAAAGATCCAAATGAAAATACATGTCCAGTTTGCCTTGGTTTGCCAGGTACTTTGCCAGTTTTAAATAAAAAAGTAGTTGATTATGCTATTATGGCAGGTTTAGCTTTAAATTGTGATATTGCTGAATACTCTAAATTTGACCGTAAAAATTATTTTTATCCTGATTTACCTAAAGCTTATCAAATTTCACAATTTGATTTACCAGTGGCTGAAGCTGGAGAGATTGAAATTGAAACTGAAAATGGAATTTTTCAGATTGGAGTCACTAGAGTCCATCTAGAAGAAGATGCTGGTAAATTGATTCATGAAGGTAGTATTGATAAATCTAAAGGTAGTTTAATAGATTATAACAGGACAGGTGTACCTTTGATTGAAATTGTTAGTGAGCCAGATATGAGAACACCTGCTCAAGCTAAAGCTTATTTAACTGAATTAAAAATGATTATGGAATATCTTGATATTTCAGATTGCAATATGGAAGAAGGATCATTACGTTGTGATGCAAATATTTCTTTAAGGCCCGTTGGTCAAAAAGAATTTGGGACTAAAGCTGAGCTAAAAAATATGAACTCCTTTAGTGCTGTTGAAAAAGGTTTAGAATATGAAATTAAAAGACAGCATGAGATTTTAGAAGCAGGTGAAAAAGTAGTTCAAGAAACAAGAACTTGGGATGAATCTTTAAACAAAACAATTTCAATGCGGGGTAAAGAAGAAGCTCATGATTATCGTTATTTCCCTGAACCCGATTTAGTGCCTTTAGAAATTAATGAAGCCTGGAAAGAAGAAATGCGCAAAAAGATTCCTGAGTTGCCAAGAGAAAAATATAAGCGTTTTATTTCAGAATTGGGTTTACCTAAATATGATGCAGGAGTTTTAACAGGTGAGAAAGAGATGGCAGTTTTCTTTGAAGAAGTACTTAAGGATTATGATGATCCCAAAAATTTAAGTAATTGGATGATGGGAGAATTTTTAAAATTATTAAATGAAAATAATCATAGTCCTTTTGAGTCAGGAGTTAGTCCAATTAATTTAGCTAAAATGCTAAAGCTAATTGATCAAGAAGTTATAAGTGGTAAAATTGCAAAAGAAGTTTTTGAGAAAATGTATAATAATGGTTCGGATCCAGAAAAAATTGTAGAAGCTGAAGGTTTAAAGCAAATTAGTGATGAAGATGAATTAGAAAATATAGTTAGTGGAATTATTGCTGAAAATCCAGAGGCAGTTGAAGATGTTAAAAATGGTAAAGATAGGGCAATTGGATTTTTAGTTGGTCAGGTAATGAAAGAAACTAGAGGAAAAGCTAATCCTGGTTTAGTTAATCAAATGCTAAGAGATAAATTAATGAACTAAGAATTAATTAAACTGGCTTTTAGGAATTGACTTCTAAAAGTCAGTTTCTTTAAATTTAAAAAATTGACTATAGTATTTTTAAGGGTGATTTATTTGAAAATTAAAAATATAAAAAATAAAATTAAAAATAGGATCCCTGGGCCAACAAGAATTCAACATTATTTTTCTGTTTTAATTCCTATTATTGAAATCAAGGGAAAATTGAATTTGATTTATGAAATTAGATCTAAAAATCTAAATACTCAACCAGGAGAAATATCTTTTCCAGGTGGAAGAGTTGAAAGAGGAGAAGACTTTTCACAGGCTGCAATTAGAGAATGCAGTGAAGAACTTTTAATTCCAGAATCTAAGATAGAACTTTTAGGAGAAAGTGATTATTTAATAACACCTTTTAATTTTGTTATCTATGCTTTTGTTGCTAAAGTTAAACTTAACTCTTTAGTAGAGCTTAAAGTTAATAATTCTGAGGTTGAAGATATTTTTACTGTCCCACTTGATTTTTTAGTTAATTATCAAGTGGAAAGATATCAGACAATTTTAAAAAGTGAATTTGATCATAATTTTCCTTATAATATCTTACCTGCAGGAGAAAATTATAATCCACGGCAAGGTAGTTATGATATTTATATTTATCGTTATCAAGGAAAAGTTATTTGGGGAATTACAGCTGAGTTAACTAAAGCCTTTATTGATATTTTGCAGAATTGAAATTCCTAAAATTCTTGACTTTTTAAGCTCTATATCGTATTATTTAGATAAACTTTTAGAAGTGGAGGTTAATTAGATGTCATTTTTTACAAATCAAAACTCAAGCAAGATTTTAGAAGAAAATTTTAATAAATTAAAAGAAGAAGCAAATTTATTAAAGGCTATAGCTCATCCAATTCGCCTGGCAATAGTAAAAGGTTTAATGAGAGAAGAAGGTTGTAATGTTACGGAAATGCAGAGTTGTTTAAATATTCCTCAATCAACTTTATCGCAACATTTAGCTAAATTGAGAGAAAGTGGTATTTTAAATAGTAAGCAAAATGGTTTAGAAAGAAATTATTATGTTATTAATCAAGAAACTAAAAAAATAATTAAGACTTTAAGTCAATTAACTTTAACTAAATAAATATAAATTTTAAGGAGCCTCAGGGCTCCTTATTTTTAAATAATAGATTTTTCCATTTCTTTATAAATATCTTTAAATTTAAGTTTAAGCCAAATACTGGCAGGAATTATATTTGCTACTTCTGAGATTGGAAAAGCTAACCATAAATATTCTAAACCAAAATAATTTCCAAGTAAGAACATAACAGGCAGTAGTACAATTATTTGTCTCAAAAAGGAAAAGACTAGACTTGGAAATCCATTTCCTAAAGCCTGAAAAGTTGTTGAAATAATAATTGCTGGACCTACAATAGGAAAAGAAATACTTATTTTTTTTAAGGCATTAGTTCCAATTCTAATTAGTTCTGGGTCATTATTAAACATTTTAATTAATAATTCAGGTACTGTCTGAAAAATAACAAAGCCAGTAGTTGTAAAAATTATTCCAACCAAAAGTGCTGATTTAAAAGTAGTTTTCATTCGTTTTAAATTATTATGTCCATAATTATAACCCATTATTGGCATATACCCCTGATTTAAACCAAAAACAGGCATAAAAACAAAAGATTGTAATCTGAAATAAATACCTGCAGCAGCTATTGCTGTACTACCAAAACCAGCTAAAATAATATTCATACCTCCAAGCATAAAGCTTGATAGAAACTGCATGACCATTGCTGGAAATCCAACTAAATAAATATCTTTAATGATTTGGAAATCAAAAGCAAAATCTTTTAAAGAAATTTGTAATTCATTTTTTTTACTAAAAAGTAAAATATAAATTAAAAAACTTCCACTTATTATTCGTGCTGCAACAGTTGCAATAGCTGCTCCAGCTACCCCCATTTCTGGGAAAATCCAAAGACCATAAATTAAAAAAGGATCTAAAACAATATTCAAAATAGATCCAATTAACATTGCAATCATTGGTGTAAAAGTATTACCTTCACCTCTCAAAATATTATTACTTATCATTGGGAAAAACATGGCAGTTGAGCCAATTAAAATAATTTTGATATATTCACTTCCCATATCAATTAGGGTTTGATTACTAGTAAATAATTCTAGAATTTGGTTAGAAAATAAAAAACCTAAAATAGCTACTATTATTCCATAAAAAATAGAGAGCATAATACTATGTTCAGCTGCATTAACAGCATCTTCTTTTTTGTTTTCACCTAATCGTCTTGAAATTAAAGAACTAGCTCCTACACCTGTACCAACTCCAATTCCAATTAAAATAATTTGGATTGGAAAAGCTAAAGAAAGAGCTGATAAAGCATCTGTGCTAATCCTACCAACATAAATGCTATCTACTACATTGTATAAAGCCTGAATTGCCATAGCGATAATCGAGGGAATGGAAAGCCTCATTAAAAGTGGGATTATCGGTTCTGTACCTAGTTTTTTCGAATTACTATTCATTTTTTAGTACCTCCGTTTAGTTTGAAAAATATAATTAAGTTATTTTTAGTTACTTAAAAAAATTTAATTTAAAGTATTACTTAAGTTAACTATTAAAATTTATTTATAAATTATAAATAACTCATTTAATCATTCTAACATAGAAAATTTAAGCTGTAAAGTTTATAAGCAATAAACTTTGCTTGATAAAAAGTAGCTTTTTATGATAAACTCTATAAAGAAGAAAAAAGTGAATTATAATTAATGAGGAGTGCCAATTTTGAAAAAAGGTGAAATTAAAACTTTAGAAATCAAAGATTTAGCTCATGGAGGAGATGGAGTAGCTAAAACCAAATCAGGTATGGCGATTTTTATTGCTCGGACTCTGCCAGGTGATTTAGTTAAAGCTAAGCTAACTAAGATTAAAAAAGATTATGCTTTTGCTGAGTTAATAGAAATTATAGAAGCTGGCCCAGGAAGAATTAAGGCCCCTTGTCCTGTCTATAATAAATGTGGAGGTTGCCAGCTTCAACATATAGATTATCAAAAAGAGCTAGAATTTAAGCAAAATAATATTAAACAGTTATTTAAGCGAATTGCAGGAATTGAAAATTTTGAGTTAAAAGATGTTTTAGCAGCAGATGATGATTTTCGCTACCGAAATAAAGCCCAATTTCCTTTAAAATTAAATGAAGAAGAACAAATAACTGCTGGTTTTTATCAAAGAAAAAGTCATGATATTGTTCCAAATCATAATTGTTTAATTCAACATCCACTAATTAATAGGATTTTAAAATTAACTTTAGAGGAATTAAATAAATTTCAGTTGAGTGTTTATAATGAAGACACTCTCCAGGGACTTTTAAGACATTTAGTGATTAGAGTTGGAACTTGTACAAATCAAGCTTTATTAGTTTTAGTTACTAATGGAGATGATTTTATTGATAAAAATTTAATAGCTAGAACTTTGATGCGTAAAATTCCAGAACTTAAAGGTGTAGTTCAAAATATAAATAATGAAAATACAAATGTTATTTTCGGAAAAAGAGATATACTTTTAGCAGGTCAAGCTAAAATTACTGAATATATTGGAGCCAAAGCCTATTTTATTTCTGCCAGGTCATTTTTTCAGGTCAATACTCTGCAAGCTAAAAAATTATATGATACTGCTGCAAAATATTTAGATTCAAAACAAGAGGCTGAAGTTATAGATGCTTTTTCTGGTACAGGTAGTATCGGTATTTATTTATCTGATAAAGCAAAAAAAATATATGGGATTGAATCTTTAAAAGCTGCTGTTGAGGATGCTCAGAAAAATGCTGAATTAAATCAAATTAATAATATAGAATTTAAATTGGGCATGGTTGCAGCTAAATTACCAGTTTTATTAAAAGAAAACAAAATTGAGACTATTATTTTTGATCCACCTCGTAAAGGTTTAAATCAAAAAACTATTGAATTGTTATTAGAAAATGAATTGAAAAAAATAATTTATATTTCATGTAATCCAGCTACTCAAGCTAGAGATCTTAAAAAATTAAAAAAGAAATATCAATTAGTAGAGATTCAACCAGTTGATCTTTTTCCTCAGACTTATCATATAGAATCTGTAGCTTTATTGAAATTAAAAGTTTAAGCTTGATCTTTTTGATCTTATTTAAAAAGCTTTAAAAATTATAATGGCAATTTTGTTTGGAGTTTAAGCCTTATTATGTAATTTAATAACTTGCTAAAACAGTTTGTTTTATGGTATATTAATATAAAGTTTGATTTTTAATTTAAAATTTAAGTGCTCCATAATTGGGGGTTAAAGTATGAATTTATTTTTACTAATTATATTTTTAATAGTTGGAATTTCTGGCTTAATTTATAATGTTGATTCTGGGGTTTTTATTGGTCTAGGATTAATTCCATGGCAAATTTTAAAAATTAAAATTAAGAGAAAATTTGTTTTGACAGCTATAATTATTTCTTCAATAATAGGTTTAAGTTATTTTATTTATAATGCTAAATGGTTAATTGCTGCTTTATTTGTGTTTATTCAACTCTATAATTATTGGGGTTATTTAAATATTGTTAATGAATAAATTTTAAATTTAAAACTAGATATGAAGGAGGAATAAAAAAATGCCGACATATTTATATGAATGTGAAAAATGTGGGAGATTTGAAGAATTTCAAAATATGAGTGAAGAACCTTTAAATGAATGTCCTGAGTGTAAATCAGAGGTTAAAAGAATAATTGGATCTCCAGGTATTATATTTAAAGGATCTAATTTTTATGTAAATCAAGAACAAAAGTCTGCAGCTAAATCTAAATCAAAAAACGAAAAAATTTCTTAAGCAAAAAGTTATAGCTAGAAATTTGAAAATTATAAATAAAACCGGCCCTAGGGCCGGTTTTATTTATCTTAAATTATTGGAGGCCTAAATAAAATGAAAATAGGTGTTATTTCTGATACTCATTTAGCAGTAGCAGCTAATGATTTTCCGACAGCATTAATTGAACAATTAAAAAAAGTTGATTTAATAATTCATGCTGGAGATCACTGTGAAGAAAAATATTTAAATAAATTAAAATTAATTAATGAAGTTAAAACAGTTGCTGGAAATAGTGATAGTTATTATTTGCGGCAAAAATTAAAAGAAAAATTAACTTTTAAAGCTGCAGGCCAAAAGATATCAATTATTCATGGCCATCAATTTAGAGGTAGCAATATTTTACAAGGCTTAAATTATACTTTTAATGATAGTGATATTATAATTTTTGGTCATACACATTGTCCTTTTAATAAACGGTTTAGTGATAAATTATTTTTTAATCCAGGCTCACCAACAGATAAAAGGCTGGAAAAAAATTATTCATTTGGTATAATAGAAATTGGAGAAACTATAAAAGCTGAAATTAAAATTCTAAAGGAGGAGTCTTGATGTCAGTAGAAGCAATTGCAAGAAGGTTGAAAAAGAAGCTTAAAAATTCTCAAGAATATCAAAATTATCTAGAATTAAGAGAAAAAATAATGGAAAAAGAAGGTTCCAAAAAAATGCTTTTGGACTATCAAAATTTAATGATGAAAATGCAGACTAAAAGAATGTCTGGAGAAGAATTAACAGAAGCAGATAAAGATAAATTACAAAATTTACAGAATTTTATTGAAATCAATAATAATGTTAAAAAATATTTAGAAGCAGAATATGCTTTAAGTCAAATGATTAATAAGATCCAAAAAATTATCTTTTCAGATATTAAAGTTGGGATTTCAGAATCAGAATTAAAGCATAAACAGAAGCAAGAAAATGATTCGGAGTCTGAAGTTAAAAGTGAATCATAATCACTTTTTAATTAAAAAAGCATCCCAAATGGGATGCTTTTAAAATCTATTTTATTTAAAATTTAAATTAAACAGATTGTACTTCTTTGACACCTTCAACATTTTGTTTTAAGGTTTTTTCAATTCCGTTTTTTATAGTTAAGGTTGACATTGGACAACCACTACAAGCTCCTAAAAGTTTCACTTTTACTATTCCAGCTTCTGTTACTTCAATTAATTCAACATCACCACCATCAGCTTGTAGACTTGGTCTTATTTTATCAATATATTTTTGTACTTCTTCTTTCATTATTGCACCTCCTAAATTAACATTTGACTATATTATACAAAAAAACTCAAGATTTTACAAGCATAAATTTAAAGGAATGATTTAAATGTCTAATTTTGTGCACCTTCATAATCATACAGCTTTTAGCTTATTAGATGGAGCAACTAGAATTGATTCTTTAATAGAAAAAACAAAAAAATATGAAATGCCAGCAGCTGCAATTACTGATCACGGTGTACTCTATGGCATGATAGATTTTTATAGGAAGGCTAAAAAAGAAGGGATTAAGCCAATTATTGGAGCTGAACTTTATTTGGCTTCTGGGAGTAGATTTGAAAAAAATAGAAAAAGATATCATTTACTTTTACTTGCTCAAAATAAACAAGGCTACTATAATTTGATTCAGTTGGTTTCTAAGGCTTGGCTAGAAGGATTTTATTATAAACCACGTGTAGATAAAGAACTTTTGGCTAAATATAGTGATGGCCTTATTTGTTTATCCGCCTGTCTCCAGGGAGAGATACCACAATTATTAATTAAAGGTCAATATGATTTAGCCCAAAAAGCAGCAGCTGACTATAGGGCTATTTTTGGTAAGAATAACTTTTTTTTAGAGTTACAAGATCATAATTTGCAAAAAGAAAAAGAAGTTGCTCAAGGTTTATTAAAATTAAGCCAGGCTGAAAATATTCCCACTGTTATTACAAATGATAGTCATTATTTAAATCAAGAAGATGCTGAATTACAAGATATTTTATTAGCTTTACAAACAGGGACAACTTTAGCTGATGAAAATAGAATGACTTTTACTGGCCAAGAATTTTATTATAAAAGTCCAAAAGAGATGAAAAAACTATTTCCTGAACTTAATTCTGCTTATCAAAATACTGTTAAAATTGCAGATAGAGTTGAACTTAATTTAGATTTCAATCATTTTTATTTACCTAAATATCCAGATTTAGGTAAAGAGAAATCTGCAGAAGAACTTTTGCAAAAATTGTGTTTTGAAGGACTTAAAGCAAAAGAAATGGATTCAGACGCTAAAGCTAGAAAGAGATTGAAATATGAATTGAATATTATTTTTGAGATGGGATATGCTGCATATTTTTTAATTGTTTATGATTTTGTAAAATATGCTGAAGATAATGGAATTATGGTTGGCCCAGGTCGGGGTTCAGCTGCTGGTAGCCTTGTAGCTTATCTTTTGAAAATAACCAAAGTTAACCCTTTAAAATATGGTTTGATTTTTGAACGTTTTTTAAATCCTGAAAGGGTAACAATGCCTGATATTGATATAGACTTTGATGAAAATCGGGATCAGATTATTGAATATGTAAAAAAAAGATATGGTAAAGAAAGAGTAGCTCAAATAGGAACTTTTGGAACAATGGCAGCTCGAGCAGCCATTAGAGATGTAGGAAGAGTTCTTGCTCTGCCATACAAAAAGGTGGATCAAGTTGCAAAACTTATTTCTTCTCGCAAAGGAATAAAAGCCTCATTAAAAAGTCAAGAAAAATTACAACAGCTTTATCAAAGAGATTCTCAAATTAAAGAATTAATTGATTATGCTAGAGGAGTAGAAGGCCTGCCACGACATATCTCAACACATGCAGCTGGAGTTATAATTGGAGCAGAGCCCTTAGCTCAAATTGTACCTTTACAAAAGCAGGATCAAAGTGTAATTACTCAACTGCCAATGGGAGATTTAGAAGCTCTCGGTCTTTTGAAAATGGATTTTTTAGGTTTAAGAAATTTAACTGTAATTAAAAATTGCCTGCAATTGATAGAAAAACATAAAGGAAAAAAAATTGATATTGATAATATTCCACTAACTGATAAAGATGTATATGACTTTTTAAGTACAGGTAAAACTGCTGGAGTTTTTCAAATGGAATCTTATTTATTTCAATCTTTAAATAAAAAAATGAAACCAGAAAAATTTAATGACTTAATTGCTATGTTAGCCTTAGGGAGACCAGGACCTTTAGGGAGTAATATTGTTGATGATTTTATTGCTATCAGACATGGAAAAAAAGAAGCAGAATATTTACATCCAAAGTTAAAACCTATTTTAGAAGAAACATTTGGTATGATTTTATATCAAGAACAGGTAATGGAAATAGCAAGTAGTCTGGCTGGCTATAGTATGGGCGAAGCTGATCTTTTACGTCGAGGGATGGGCAAAAAGAAATTGAAATTAGTTGCTGCAGAAAGAGAAAAATTTGTTAAAGGAGCAGTAGCCAGAGGGATTCAAGAAAATATTGCTCAAAAAATATTTGATCAAATGGAATATTTTGCAGGTTATGGTTTTAATAAATCTCATTCTACAGCATATGCTTTTTTAGCTTATCAAACTGCTTATTTAAAATATCATTATCCAGCTGAGTTTATGGCTGCTTTATTTTCGTCAGTAATGGGTAATCAAGATAAAATTGCTGATTATATTAATTCATTAGCAGAAATTGGACTTAAAATTATTCCACCAGATATTAATAGAAGTGATCATAATTTTACTGCAGCAAATGATAATGAAATTTTATATGGGCTTAAAGCAATTAAAAATGTTGGTTCTGCTGCAATTGAAGCTGTGATAAAAGCAAGAAAATCAGAAAAGTTTAAATCACTTGTTGATTTTTTAAAAAGAGTTGATATTTCCCAAATTAATATTCAGAGTTTAGAGGCATTTGTTAAAGCTGGTGCTTTTGATGAAATTGCAGTTAATAGGGCTTCACTGCTTTTAAATTACGAAGAACTTTATAATAAGTATAATAATTTAGCTAAAAATAGAGCTCAAGGTCAGCAATCTTTTGCTGAATTATTTGAAGATCAAAATAAGTTTATGCAAACTGATCTAAAATATCAAAAAGTAGATGAGTTAAAAACAGAAACTATTTTAGAACAAGAAAAAGAGTTTTTAGGCATTTATATTTCTGCTCATCCACTTGATCAATATCAAGCCAAATTGGATAAAATTAATTTTTATTCAATCAATAAAGCTCTAACAGTTGATTCTGGCAAAAAAGTTTTAACTGCTGCTTATTTAAGTAATTACAAAGAACATATAACTAAACGTAAAAACAAAATGGCTTTTTTAACTGTTAGTGATCATCAGGATAAAATGGAAGTAATAGTTTTTTCAGATTTATTTAAAAAATTAAATTTTGATTTAGCTGAAACAAAAGGGCTTTTAATTTATGGAGAAAAAGATCAAAAAAAATTAATTGCTAAAAAAATAATCTCTTTAAATCAAAATATTTTAATTATTAATATTTCTAATTTTAAGCAAAAAAGAATTATTAAATTAAAAAAATATTTATTAAAAAAAGAAGGTGAAATTCCTGTTCTGTTGAAAAGAAATAATAAGTTAATAATAACTCCCGCTAAATATAATATTAATTTTTCTCAAAAAACAAAAACAGAATTAGCTAGAGCCTTAAAAAAAGAAGAATACAATTTTATTTAATTACTATTTTTGCAATTATAATTACTTTAAAAGTAAAAATTCAAAGCTCACTTTTTCTTGACAACAGTTTTTAGCTTATTATATCATTAAGAGGATAAAGGAGGAAAAAGCATGGATGTTAATGCTGATTATATTTTGATTAAAGCTTTAGAAGATGGGGTAACGATTATTGGTTTAACAAGAGGAAAAGATACCAAATTTAATCATACAGAAAAGCTAGATAAGGGTGAGGTTTTAGTTGCCCAATTTACAGAAAATGTTTCGGCAATGAAAATTAGAGGTCAGGCAGAATTAAGAACTAAACACGGTAAAGTTGAATCTGAAGCCAAATAAAATTTTTTCAGGCTAAAATTCAGTCTATTCTAATTTGAAAGGGGCTCAAAATGTGGCAAGTTGTCTATATTGCTTCTAATAAAAAAGAAGCTGATAGCATTTTGAAAATAATGGAAAGTCAAGGATTTATGCTTCAGATTAAGGCAGAAGCTGGAGAATATCAAATTAAAGTACCAGCCCTTGAAGCTGAAGCCGCTTATTCCTGTTTAAATAAAATTTTTTAATTGGAGGAATTAAAATGAAAAAAATTGCAGTGCTTACAAGTGGTGGAGATGCTCCAGGTATGAACCCTGCTATTAGATCTGTCGTTAGGACAGCTATTTATCATGGTCTAGAAGTAGTTGGTATTCGACATGGTTATAAGGGATTAATTGAAAAAGATTTTTTTCCAATGAAAAGAGGTTCAGTAGCAGATATTGTTCAGCGGGGAGGAACAATTTTACTTTCAGCCCGTTGTGAAGAATTTAAAACAGAGGCAGGGAGAAAAAAAGCTTATGCAAATATGCAAGAAGAAGGTATAGATGGTTTAGTTGTAATCGGTGGAGATGGTTCTTTAAGAGGGGTGCAAAAGATAAATGCAGAAAGTGACATTAAAGCAGTTGGTATCCCAGGAACTATTGATAATGACTTAGCTTGTACTGATTATACAATTGGTGTTGATACAGCAATGAATACAATTGTAGAAGCAATTAATAAAATTAGAGATACAGCCACTTCACATGAAAGAACTTTTGTTATTGAGTGTATGGGAAGAGATTCTGGTTATTTAGCACTAATGACTGGCTTAGCTGGTGGAGCTGAATATATTTTAGTACCAGAAATAGATTTTACACCACAGCAAGTTTGTGATAAAATTACACAAGGGTTTAAAAGAGGTAAATTACACAGTTTAATTTTAATTGCAGAAGGTGTTAAAGCTCCATTTGCTGATCTCACAGAATACCATGGTAGTCCTGGTATGGCAATGGGAGATTTAATTAGAGAAAAAACTGGTATGGAAACTCGAGTAACTATTTTAGGCCACTTGCAGCGAGGTGGTAGCCCTACAGCTACAGATAGAATTGTTGCTAGCAGAATGGCTGCTAAAGCAGTTGAGATTTTGTTAGATGGTCAAAGGGATAAAATGATTAATTATTTAAATAATTCTATTGGAGTTTGTGAAATAGAAAATGCAATTAAAAAAACCGAAACAATTAATATGGATATTTATAATTTAGCGAATATTTTATCTATGTAAAAAAAACATTGGGAGGTTAATATGAGAAAAACTAAAATTGTATGTACTTTAGGACCTGCAACAAATGATAAAGAAATAATTAAGAAAGTAGTAGAAGCGGGAATGAATGTTGCTCGAATGAATTTCTCTCATGGTAATCATCAAGAACACAAGCAGAGAATTGATTTAGTTAAAGAAGTTGAAAAAGAAACAGGTCAGGCACTTGGTATTATGCTTGATACTAAAGGGCCGGAGATTAGAACTGGAGAAATGAAAGGTGATAAGATTGAATTAGAGACAGATTCAAAACTTATTATTTCTCAAACAGATGTTGAAGGTACAAAAGAAAAAATATCTGTTTCTTATAAAGGCTTAGCTCAAGATATGGAAATTGGAAATAAAATTTTAATAGATGATGGTTTAATTGAACTAGAAGTTGTAGAAATTAAGGCAGATAATTTAATTACAAAAGTAATTAATGGTGGTGAACTAGGATCTCGTAAGGGAGTAAATTTACCAGGAGTTAAAGTTAACTTACCTGCTTTAACTGAAAAAGATATTTCAGATATTAGATTTGGTGTTGAACAGGGGATTCATTTTATTGCTGCTTCTTTTGTTCGTAAAGCTGATGATGTTATTGAAATTCGTAAAATATTAGAAGAAAGTGGTAATGAAGATATCTTTATTATTGCTAAAATAGAAAATCAAGAAGGAGTAGAAAATCTTGCTAGTATTTTAGAAGTAGCAGATGGAATTATGGTTGCTCGCGGAGACTTGGGAGTAGAAATTCCAGCTGAAAAAGTACCTATTGTTCAGAAAAAAATGATTAGAATGTGTAACGAAGCATCTAAACCAGTTATTACTGCTACTCAAATGTTAGATTCAATGATTAGAAATCCTCGTCCAACAAGAGCTGAAGCTTCTGATGTAGCTAATGCAATTTTTGATGGAACTGATGCTACTATGTTATCTGGAGAATCAGCAGCTGGAAAATATCCAGTAGAATCTGTAGAAACTATGGCTCAAATTGCAAATGAAGTAGAAAATTCTGAAGGTTATAAAGAAAAATTTGCAGGTAATTATGAATTTAAAGCAGAATCAGTTACAGCTGCAATTTCACTTGCAACTTGTCAAACTGCAGAAGAACTTGGAGCAGAAGCAATAATAACTTCTACTGGCTCTGGTTTGACTGCCCGCACAGTGTCTAAATTTAGACCCCAAACTCCAATAATTGCTGTAACACCTAATCAAAGAGTTTTACATCAATTAACAATGACCTGGGGAGTATCTACTTTACTTGCAGCTAGAAGTAATACAACTGATGAAATGATGGAAAATGCTATTTCAACAGCTTTAGACTATAATCTTGTTGAAGAAGGAGATTTAGTTACAATTACAGCTGGAACCCCAGTTGGTATTTCTGGTACTACTAATTTAATTAAAGTAGATGTGGTTGGAAAACCAATTGCTGAAGGTCAGGGAATTGGTAAAGGTATTGTAATTGGAAAAGCTAAATTTGTCAAAGATGCAGCAGAAGCTGAAGAAATTATTGAAAAAGGAGATATTATAATTACTTCTATGACTGATCGAGACTTTATTCCTGCAATGAAAAAGGCAGCTGCAGTTGTTACTTTTGGTGGGGGCTTAACTTCCCATCCTGCAATAGTTGGACTTAACATTGGAATTCCAGTGGTAGTTAATACCGGTGATATCAGTGATAATTTTGAAAATGGAGAGATTATTACTGTTGATGGAGTTAGAGGTTTAGTTTATAGAGGTCATGCAAACTTAAAATAATAAAAATGGATATAATTAGAGGGGGCTAATTTTCAGCTCCCTTTAAATTTTTTTGATTTATTACTTTACAATGTTAAAGTAATAAAGTATAATAGTTTGAAATAGCTTAGGAGGGAAAAATAATGAAAAATAATTTATTTAAAAGTTTTTTAGTTTTGGTTTTAGTTTTATTTCTATGTAGTAGTACTGTGATGGCGGCAGATTCTTTAGTGGAAATTAAAGAAAAAGGTAAAATGGTAGTTGGACTTGATGATAGTTTTCCACCGATGGGATTTAGAAATGATGATGGTGAAATTGTTGGTTTTGATATAGACTTGGCAAAAGAAGCTGCTAAAAGATTAGGGGTTGAGGCTGAATTTAAGGCTGTTGACTGGGATGGAGTTATTCTAAGTTTAAAAAATGGGATGATTGATGTTATTTGGAATGGTTTAACAATTACTCCTGCAAGAGAAAAAAGTATTGATTTTAGTCAGCCTTATTTAGAGAATTCTCAGAGTATAGTTGTGCAAAAAAATAGTGAAATTAAAAATAAAAGTCATTTAGCAGCTAAAGTTATAGGAATTCAGCTTGGAAGTAGTGCTGTTAGCGCAGTTGAATCTGAGCCAGAAGTAATGGCTTCTTTTAAAGAACTACGTAAATTTTCTAATAATACAGAGGCTTTAATGGATTTAAGAACTGGTAGAGTAGAAGCAGTAGTCTTAGATAAAATTGTAGGTCGTTATTATATGAGCAAGCGTCCAGGACAATTTAGAGTTTTAAAAGATAATTTTGGGGCTGAAAAATATGGAGTTGGAGTTCGAGCTGGAGCAGATTCTTTTAGAAAAGCACTGAACAAAGTTTTAACTGAAATGATTGAAGATGGAACAGCAGCCCAAATTTCAGAAAAATGGTTTGGAGAAGATATACTGCTTAAATAGGAGGCATTTAGTTGTTGGATTATATAATTAATGTATCAGGTTATATACTAGAAGGTAGTTTAATTACTTTTCAGCTTTACTTAATTACAGCTTTATTTTCTGTTATTTTGGGTATTGCAGGAGCCCTAGGTAAACTTTCCAAAATTCCTTTTTTAGAATCAGTTTTATCTTTTTATACTTGGGTTTTTAGAGGTACTCCACTTTTGTTACAACTTTTCTTTGCTTATTATGGTTTACCAGTTTTAGGAATTACTTTAGATCCATTTCCAGCTGCAGCCTTAACTTTTATATTCAACTATGGAGCCTATTTTACAGAAATATTTAGAGGTGGTATAGAGTCTATTGGTCAAGGTCAATATGAAGCAGCAAAAGTTTTGGGAATGAATTATAGACAAACAATGAGTCGAATTATAATTCCTCAAACAATTAAAAGAGTACTTCCTGCAACTAGTAATGAAGCAATTAATTTGGTTAAAGATAGTGCTTTAGTAGCTGTAATCGGATTAGGAGATTTGTTAAGAGCAGCTAAGGTTTCTGTTACTAGAGATTTCTCAATAATTCCGTTTATAATAGCTGCTGTATTTTATTTATTAATTAGTTCAGTTATTGTAACTGTTTTTCGTAAATTAGAAGCAAAATATTCTGTTTATTAATAGGTGATATTTTTGGAAATGATTAAAACAAAAAATATTTGTAAAAAATTTGGTGATTTAAAAGTTTTAGCTGATGTTTCATTTACAGTAAAACAAGGTGAAGTGATTTCGATTATTGGTCCTTCTGGTTCTGGTAAAAGTACACTTTTACGTTCTTTAATTGGTTTAGAGGCGATTAATGCTGGTGAATTATATATAGAGGGAATATCTGTCAAAGAATCAAAAACAGAAGTTTATCAGAAAATGGGTATGGTTTTTCAAGGTTTTAACTTATTCCCTCATAAAACAGTAATTGATAATTTGATTGAAGCTCCAATTATAGTTAAAAGAGAGAAAAAAGAAATTGCAAAAATAAAAGCTAAAAAACTATTAAAAAAAGTAGGCCTTTATGATAAAAAAGATATTTATCCAGCATTTTTATCTGGAGGTCAAAAACAGAGAGTTGCAATTGCTAGAGCCTTAGCAATGGAGCCAGATATTATGTTATTTGATGAACCAACATCTTCTTTGGATCCAGAATTAGTTGGAGAAGTTTTAACAGTAATTAGAGACTTAGCTGCAGAAAATATTACAATGTTAATTGTAACTCACGAAATGGGATTTGCTAGAGATGTTTCAGATCGGGTATTTTTTATGGATCAAGGTGCAATTATAAGTAATAGTATTCCCGAAAAAATATTTGTTAAACCTGAATCAAAGCGAATTCGCAGTTTTTTAACAAAAATACTAAGTCAAAACAACAGCTCCTATTAAGGAGCTGTTGTTTTATTTGCTTTTATGCTTAAGGACTGTTAAAATGTTTACAGATAATTAGTTAGAATCAAAACTAACTTTTATAAGTTAATAAGAAATAGGAGTGTGTTTATTTTGAGAATAAATACTGATTTACATACACATACAGTTGCAAGTGGCCATGCTTATTCTACAGTAGATGAAATGGCAAAAGGTGCTTTTAGAAAAGGGATTAAATTAATAGCAATTACCGATCATGGACCCCAAATGCCAGGTGGTCCTCATCTTTATCACTTTGGTAATCTTGTAGTAGTTCCCGATAAATTATATGGAGTTAAGATTATTAAAGGTGTAGAGGCTAATATTTTAGATGCAGGCGATTTAGATTTAGACCAAGAAATTTTAGCACTTTTAGATTTTGTGGCTGCTGGAATTCATCGTTTAACTGGTCACAGTTTAAAAAATAAAAAAGAATATACTGAAGCCGTAATTCAAGCAATGGAAAATCCTTATCTTGATTTAATTACTCACCCTGTACAGCAAGAATATCCACTGTTTTTGGAAGAGGTAGTAAAAGCAGCAGCTCAAAATAATGTTATTTTAGAATTAAATGCTAGTTCTTATAGTCCCAAAAAGAATTATACGCGTGGAATTAAAAGTGAATCTTTAAAACTGCTTCAGTTAGCAAAAAAATATCGAGTAAATTTAGCAATTAATAGTGATGCTCATTTTCATAATGAAATTGGTGAATATTCTAGTCTTAATTTTATTTTTGAAAGCGAATTTTTTGAAAAAGAATTAATAATTAATCGAAGTCCTAGTCATGTTATAGATTATTTAGAAAAAAGAAATAAAAGAATCAATAAATTAAAAAAAAGTGTATAAGAGGTGGTTAAATGCAAGAACCTTATTATAAATATTCTCAGTTTTTAAAAGACAAATATGGAAAAAAGACATATAAGTTACCAGTTAATTTAAAAACAACTTGTCCCAATCGAGATGGTAATTTAGCACAATCTGGCTGTTTTTTCTGTGGAGAAGAAGGAGCAGATTTTGAAATGTTATCTGATAATATTTCGGTTGAAGAGCAGCTTTTAGAAAATAAAGAGTATATTGGAGAACGCTATGGGGTAGATCAATTTATTGCTTATTTTCAAAATTATACTAATACCTATCTTCCTTTAGCAGCTATAAAAGCTTATACTGCAAGTGCTGCTCAAATAGAAGGGGTTAAGGCTATCTATTTTTCGACCAGGCCTGATTCAATTAGTGAAAAATATATGGTTGAGTTACAAAATATGTTAAAAAATAATTATCAAGAGCTTCAGCTTGCTTTTGAATTTGGGCTTCAAACTGTAAATTATAAAACTTTAAAACAAGTTAATCGCCAACATGGATTAGCAGAATTTATTGATGCAGTTTTAACTGCTAAAAAATTAGAAATAGAAGTTGGAACTCATTTAATTTTAAACTTACCAAATGATACTAAAGAAGATGTTATTGAAGGAGCCAGGATTTTATCTGCTTTAAAAGTAGATCATGTCAAATTACATGCTCTTTATATTAGGGAAAATTCTGTTTTTGCTGAAAAATACAAAAAAGGTGAATTAAAGATTTGTTCTTTAGCAGAATATATTGAAAGAGTTATTTTGTTTTTAGAATACTTAGATCCTAAAATAGCTGTCCAACGTTTAATTGGTAGAGCCCCAGGTGAAGAAAGTATTTTTGAAAATTGGGATAAACCTTGGTGGGAAATACATGACAAAATTATTAAAGAGATGAATAAAAGAGAAACTTATCAAGGTAGACTATTTAATTATTTAGATGGTAAAGCTTTAAATAAATTTGATTAAGTTATTGAGGTTATAACTTAATTAGATTATTTATTTGTTAGTTACTTGAATTATAAATTTAAAAGTATTATAATTAATAATAATCAAATTTAGCAATTATGAAGTATGAAGTCAAAAAGAATTAGAGTAGAGGAGTGATTAAATGACTTCAGTTATTAAGAAAGTATTTAAAAATGTTAGTAATGGGATTATTGATTTTAAAAATAGATATAAACTACCTGAGAAATATCATAATTCAAAGCAATTAAAAATAATGCATATTAGTGATACTCCAGAAGTTATTTATTCTCATATTTATAAGATGATTAGCTATAGTCGACCTGATATCATTATTCATACTGGTGATGTAGTAGATAATTTGAAATTAGAGAATACTGGGACTGAATTTTTAGCTAATTATAGAAAAAAATCGGCTGAATTTATGGCTAATTTAGAGAAGTTGACAAATGCTAGAATAATTTATATTCCTGGTAATCATGATAATTTCAATATTTTGCAGGCTAATAAAAATAGAAGTGAGATATTAAATGAGGGTAGTATTATAGAACTGCAAGGTTCTAAAATAGGATTAGCTCATTATCCCAAAAATTTACCTGAAAATACTGATTTTAATTTTTATGGTCATAATAAATTAGAGAAATTTGAATCTAAAAATAAGAATTTTAATGGAATCTCAAATATTAATTATTTAGTTTTACCAGCTCAAATCAGTTATAAGGTTGAATATCCTTGGGTTGTTGATCAAGGCAGAAGGTATAAAAGGTTTAATATGATTTAAATTAGAAGTTTTGGTCAGATTTTAAAAATCTGGCTAATTTATTTTAGAGTAAATTTTTAGAAATTTTCAACAATTGACAATTAGGAGGGAGTAGATGAATTTTGTTCGTGGTGGTCCTCGCTATTTATTTTTGAAAACAGAAAATCCCCAATTTTTTTATCAAAAACTTAAACAAAAATTTAAAATAGAAAATTTAGATTTCCAAAGTGCTATTCAATTGGCCACTGAAGAATCAGTAATTGTTTTTTTAGGTGATTTTAAAAATAAAAAATTGAAAGTAGAGCATTCAAATTTTATTTTATATTTAAATTTATCTGCAACTGCTTTTATGGTTGAAATTTTAAATAATAAATATTTAACTAATGAGTTAATAAAAATCACAGCTGGCCCAGGTCAGCTAGTTGTCCGAGTCCCTAAAAATGGTGAAAAAATCATTGAAGAAATTAAAGCCAATTATCAAGCAGAAAAGCTTTCTATTTTAGCTGGAATAAATAAAGGTAATCCTGAGAGTACAATAATTTCTTTTAGTGAAGATCCAATAAAATCGAAATTGCAATCACTTAATAAGGTTGTAAATAATATTTTAGTAAATAAAAATACTACCTTGATTTTTGAAGAATTAAGAAGAGATGTGATTAGATATATAACTCATGGTCTACAAGCTCACCAATGGTCAGAATTAAAAATTAATATTTATGATTCAGATGAATTATATGAATTAGAATATAAAAGATTAATAACTATTTTATCAGATTTAGAAGCAGGAATTATTTTAGGTGAATCTTGGACTAAAGATCATGCCTTTGCTCTTTTTTCAATTACTGCTTATCAAATTCGAATTTTCACTTTTTTATCCGCACTAGAAATCAAAAAAATATTATTTGCTTTTGAATACAATAATGAAGGACAAAGACTTGTTGATTATGATCTTTTTCAACAAAACAATAAAATTAGTTGGTCTCAAATTTTAAATGATAATCAAAGATACAATAGAAAAGAACTTGCTTTTAAATTTAGAAAAGAAATATTAGAAAAATTATCCGAATCTGCAAAAGCAAAATATTTCGATTTAGAAGCAAAAATAAAAGAAAAATCGAAGTTAATTAATTAAAAAATAGAGATTTGCGATCTGCATAATTTTAAGTTAAAATAGAAATATATAGATTTAGAAAGGGGATTTTTATGCAGACTAAAAAAATATTATCTGATATTGAAAAAGCTATCAGAGAGCTAATAAAAATTGCTAAACCTGAAGAAAAATCAATTTTTATTTTAGGTGGAAGTACAAGTGAGATTCAAGGAGAAAAAATTGGTTCAGCTACAGATGTTGATTTAGGTGATCAAATTATTAAGAGAATAAAAATAATTTTAGCTGAATCTGATTTGTATCTTGCTGTTCAAGGTTGTGAACATATTAATCGCTCCTTGGTGATAGAAAAAGAATTACAAAAAGAATATAATTTTAAGCAGGTAAATGTAGTTCCACACCGAGCAGCTGGTGGGGCTTTTGCTACAGCTGCGTTTAAAGAATTTAAAGATCCTGTAACTGTGGAAAATATGGAAGCAGATTTGGGAATAGATATTGGTGATGCTTTAATTGGAATGCATCTTAAAAATATAGCTGTTCCTGTTCGATTATCAATAAAAGAAATTGGGGCGGCTCATTTAACTGCAGCTACTACAAGATTAAAATTAGTAGGTGGAGCAAGGGCTAAGTATTTAAAGTCAGAAAATAGCAAATAATAATTAAGCTTTAAATTATATTGACAAAATAATTTTTTTATTATATAATTCGACTATGAGTCATATGACTTAAGGTCGAATTATTTTTATTATGTATAATTTATAAATGAAATCAAATTTACTCCCCTCCCCCGGGGAGTTTTTTAATCTCTAGGAAATTATACCTAATGGTTTGTTATGAATAATATTTATAGATCCATAATTTCCGACATCAACAAAATTTAACCTTACTATATTACAGATTGTTCGAAGGCAATTTTTTTATTATTAGAAAGAAATAAATTAGGTTGCTGATTAAGCCATTTTAGTTTTTTACTTGAAAAAAATTTATAAAAAGATTATAATTAACTTTGGAATTTGTAATTTTTAATTAAATTATAGACTTTAAAATCCTCCCTAATTAAAAGAGAGGATTAAAATTTTATTTAATATTATTTAATTTTTTAAATGATTTTACTATATTCCGCATTAAAACTTGATTAGTAACAGTTCCTACCCCGCCTGGAACAGGAGTAATCATTTTAACTTTATTTGCTGCAGACTTGAAATCAACATCTCCTAATAATTTTCCGTTAATAAAATTTGTTCCGACATCTATAATTATTGAATTTTCACTTAACATTTCAGCTTTAATTATTTCAGCTTGACCTATAGCTACTATAACAATATCTGCATTTTTTAATTCCCACTCTAAATTATTAGTTTTAGAATGACACATAGTTACAGTAGCATTTTCCTGTTGTAATAGAATAGATACAGGTTTACCTACAATATTACTTCTACCAAGAACAACTGCCCTTTTTCCACTAAGTTTTATTTGATAATAATTAAGAATTTCTAGACATGCTTCTGCTGTAGCTGGAATTAAAGTATCTAAACCTAAAAGTAGTTTACCTAAAGAATTAGAAGTTATGCCTTCAATATCTTTTTGAGGATTAATTAATTCTAGATAATGTTCTAAATTTTTAGGGAGAGGCTGCTGGACCATAATTGAAGAAATATTATCATTTTCATTTGCCTTTTCTAGACTTAATTTAAACTTATTTGGTTCAGCTATAATTTGTTTATAATCAAAACCTATTCCAAATTCTTTACAATTTTTTTTAATCCTTTGAGCATACTTTTTACTTGCTTTATCTTTTCCATATTGAAAAACAATTAAATGAGGAGTTTTATTAGTTTGATTTTTTATTTCATTTAATTCTAACTTCAAATTATTTTTTATTTTTTGTGCTACTTTTTTACCATCAAGTTTTTTCATTTTGTTTACTCCTTTTTAGTTCTTTTTTCTCAATTTTTATTATAATTAATTATCAGCATTTTAATTATTTTATTTTAATATTCATTTACAATGATTATTAAAACTTTTATACATTTTATTATATTATAGATTAGTAGTTGATACAAATGATCAAATATATTTTGCAGTCAAACTTTGTTTATAATATAATTATGAACGGTGGTTTTAAAATTAAAAAAGAAAATGAGTTTATAGGAGGTTAAATTTTGAAAGTAAAACAAGCAATGACTAAAGATCCTATAACCCTTGGCCAGAAAACAAGCATAAAAAAAGCGGCAGAAATTTTTTATAATAATAAAATAGATGGTGCACCAGTAATTTCTGCAGCAGGAGAAGTAATTGGAATTTTCACTAAAAGTCATATTATGAAAGCCACAATTGAAGGTTTAAAAAATACTGAAAAAGTTAGTAGTATAATGACTAAAGATATTATAACAATTAGACCTCAGCAAAAATTGGAAGAGGTTTGGCAAATTCCAGTTGGTAGGCTTCCAGTTGTAAATCAAAAAAATAAATTAATTGGAATTTTAACCAGAACTGATCTTTTAACTAATTTTTTTCAAAAATATAAAAAAGTAGCTGAACAGTATAATACAATTTTAAATTTTACACATAATGGAATTATAAGTGTTGATTTAGATGCTAAAGTAGTAAGCTGTAATCAAGCAGCAGAAGAAATGTTAGGAGAAAAATCAGAAGATATAGTTGGTAAAAAATTAAAAAAAGTAATTCCAAATAATGATATTCAGAAAGTTTTAGATTCAGAAACTAAAAGTTTAAGTCAAAAAGTAAGATATAAAGATAAGACATTTTTAGCTAACCGTAGTCCTTTATATAAAGAAGGAGAATTAGATGGAGCAATTTCTGTTTTTCAAGATATTTCTGAATTAGAAGAAGTTTCAAAAGAACTAACTTATGTTAAAAATTTAAATAAAGAATTAGATGCAATTATTGAATCTGTTTCTGATGGAATTTATATTACAGATGGAAATGCTGATACAATTAGAATTAATAGTAGTTATGAAAAAATAACTGGTATTAAAAGTGAAGAAGTACTTGGTAAAAATATGGAAGAACTTGTTGAAAAAGGTGTTTTTTCTGAGTCTGTAACTTTTAAAGTTTTTGAAGAAAGAGCTCCAGTGAGTGTTATGCATGAAATCAAAACTGGTCAAACAGTTTTAAGTACAGGCCATCCTGTTTTTAATGAAGAAGGAGAAATTGTAAGAGTAGTAACTACTGCTCGTGATGTAAAAGAATTAAATCATGTAAAAGAAGAATTAAATAAAGCCAAAAAGTTAAGTGAAAAGTATTATTCAGAATTAGAAAAATTAAGAAAACAACAGGCTAAAATGGAAGATATTGTAGTAAAAAGTGGTGAAATGAAAAATGTAATGGATCTTGCTATTCAGATGGGCAGAGTTGATTCTACAGTACTTATAACTGGTGAATCTGGAGTTGGAAAAGAAGTAGTAGCTAAAGCTATCCATCAGTCAAGTGAAAGAACTTCTGGTTCTTTAATTAAAGTTAATTGTGGAGCTATTCCTGATAACTTGTTAGAAGCAGAATTATTTGGTTATGCTGAAGGATCTTTTACTGGGGCTAAAAAAGGTGGTAAGCCCGGCATGTTTGAATTGGCAGATGGAGGTAGTTTATTTTTAGATGAAATTGCTGAATTACCATTAAACCTGCAGGTTAAATTATTGCGTGTTTTACAAGAAGAAGAAATAATAAGAGTTGGAGGCACAAAGCCAATTAAAATTGATGTTAGAATAATAGCAGCTACTAATAGAGACTTAGCTAAAATGTTAAAAGAAGGTGAATTTAGAGAAGATTTATTTTATCGATTAAATGTAGTTCCAATTGAGATTCCACCATTAAGAGAAAGAAAAGAAGATATTAGCCAATTAATTTTTAAATTTCTAGATGATTTTAATAAAAAATATAATAAAAACAAAAAAATAGATTTAGATACTATTAACTTTTTAGAAAGTTATGATTGGCCAGGTAATGTTAGAGAATTAAAAAATCTAATTGAAAGATTTGTAGTTATTTCAGAAAAAGATATTATTGATTTAAATTTTTTACCTAAAAGTTTATATAATAGAAGAGGAAATAAAAATAACTACTTTACAAATGAATTAATGCCTTTAAAAAAAGCTGTATCTCTAGTTGAAAAATCAATGTTAGAAAAAGCTTTTAAAGAATTAAAAACTACTTATCAAGTAGCAGAAGTTTTAGATATTAGTCAGCCTACAGTTGTTAGAAAGAAGAAAAAATATGATATTCAAGTTAGCGATTCATAAATGAATCGATTGATTTAAAAATGAATCAAGAGTTAAAGCTTGTTTTGACAGGCTTTAACTCTAAAATGATAAGATGATTAAAAAATAATTCATTAATGAATCAAAATTAAGCTAATTTTAGCATCTTAAAAATAGAAATGGGAAAAAGTGGAATGATAATTTCAAAAAAATATATATAAATGTTATTTTTTTCTTTAATTATGTAAATCTATTCACAAATATGAGAAAAAATTAACTATTTTAGAGTTTTGGCACGCAATATGCATTATAATAAGAGTGAGACAAAAAACAAATTTAAAATAGGGAAGGTGTAAAATATGAAAGGCAATAAATATGGAACTCACAGAGTAATTAAAAATGAAGGAGATTTACCACAACCAGCAGAAAAAATTGATAATAGCATGGAAATCTATGATAATGAAATCTTAATAGATGTTAAAACTCTTAATATTGACTCAGCTAGCTTTACTCAGATCAAAAAAGAAGCTGAAGGAGATAAAGAAAAAATTGCAGAAATAATGCAAAGAATAGTAAAAAATAGAGGTAAACATCATAATCCAGTAACTGGTTCTGGTGGAATGCTCGTTGGTGTAGTTGAAGAAATTGGTGAAGATATTGCTGATGATATTGATTTAGAAGTTGGAGATGAGATTGCAACTTTAGTTTCTCTATCATTAACTCCTCTAGTAATTGATGAGATTTTAGAAATTAGAGAAGATACTGATCAAGTTGATATTAAAGGTAAAGCAATTTTATTTGAAAGTGGAATTTACGCTAAGCTTCCAGATGATATGTCAAGAAACTTAGCTTTAGCTATTCTTGATGTTGCAGGTGCTCCTGCCCAAACTGCTAAGCTAGTTAATCCTGGTGACAGTGTACTAATTATTGGTGCTGGTGGAAAATCAGGAACATTATGTTTACATGAGGCTCAAAAAAGAGCAGGTATTTCTGGAGAAGTTATTGCCTTAGAATATAGTGAAGAAGGCTGTGAAAGAGTAAGAAAATTAGGTTTAGCTGATAAAATAATTCAGGGTGATGCAACTAAGCCAACTGAAGTTTTAACTAAAATTGAAGAAGCTACAGATGGTGAGTTAGTAGATCTTACTATTAACTGTGTTAACATTCCTAATACCGAATTATCATGTGTATTAGCTACAAAAGATAGTGGAAAAGTTTATTTCTTTAGTATGGCTACTAGCTTTACAGCAGCTGCTTTAGGAGCTGAGGGTGTTGGTAAAGATACAGAAATGGTAATTGGTAATGGTTATACTAAAAACCATGCTGAAATTGCATTACAGGTAGTTAGAGAAAATAAAGATATCAAAGAACTTTTTGAAAAGATTTATCTCTAAAATATAGAATCAAAAATTGATTAAGTGCTGATAAGTTTGAGAGGATAAAATATGAATTTATTAGAGCGTATAAAAAATAAAAAAGCTAAATCAGTTTCAATAATTGGGATGGCTAAAAACACTGGTAAAACTGTTACTCTTAATCATATTTTGAAATTGGCTGAGTTGTCAAAGCAAAAAATAGCTTTGACAACTATTGGCCTTGATGGAGAAGATAAAGATAAAGTTTTGGATAATCCAAAACCAAATATACTTCTTTTAGAAAATATGATAATTGCTAATGCTAAGCAATTATTAATTGAAAGTAAACTTGACTTTAAAATACTTGCTGCAACTGGTATTGATTCTCCTTTAGGAGAGATTGTGATTGCTGAAAGTAAAGAAAGTGGTTTTATTAAATTAAGTGGTCCTAGTTCTAAATATGAAATGCAAATTATTAAGAATAAGTTAGCTCAATACAAACCTGATTTAATTTTAATAGACGGTGCCTTAGACAGGAGATCTTTTTCTTCGCCTGCTTTAACTGATGCTACTATTTTAGCTACAGGTGCTGTTACTGCTGAAAGTGTAAATTCAATTGTTAATAAAGTGAATTACCAATCAGAATTATTTAAATTAAAGCAAAGTCAAGATCAAAGAATTAATCAAATAATTTCCAATCTTAGTTTAGAAACTAAAGTTTTAATAATAAGTAATGATTATCAGACTAAAAGTTTAAAACTAAAAACTGCTTTAAGTAATATGGAAGAAGTTATTAATTCTATTGATTCTGAAACAAAGGCTATTTATTTCAATGGAGCTTTAGTTAATAAAACAATAAGTACTTTTATAGAAAAATGTGCTTTTGTTAATCAAATAGAGATTATTGTTAACGATGCTACCCATATATTTATTAGTCCGATGCTTTTTAATAGGTTAAATGCAAAAAATGGGAAAATTAAAGTAAAAGATGAAATCAATCTTTTAGGTATAACAATTAATCCCTTTTCACCAAATGGAACTTATTTAGATCCTTTAGAATTGTTAGAAAAAACTTCTAAAGCTGTAGCTCCTATACCTTGTTATGAGGTAGTTTTAAATAAAATGAGTTCTGGTAAAGGAGTTGAAAATATTGGATTTTTTGAATGAAGAAATTAGCAAAAATATTGGATTCAAACAGCTTTGGCAAGAAATAGAGCCTGTTTCAGAGTTAGGAATGAGAGCTAAAAAAAAGTTTAAACCTTATTTAGTTAAAGAAAAAACAGAATTGAAATTAGAATTAGATAAGCTTGAATTTTTAATTAATATAATGAAGCAAGAAGAATCTGAGTTTTTTAAATTAAAGAGTTTACTAAAAGGTGTAAAAAATATTTATGGTATTGTTAATCAAAGCCGAAGTAAAAAAACAGTGCTTGATGATATAGATATTTTTGAAATCAAAAAAAGTATAATTCAAAGCCGAAAAATCAAGTCTATTATAAAGGCATTAAAATTAAATGACTTATTTGAAGAGCAATTAAAATATTTTCCGGAATTGCTTAAATATCTAAGTTTAGGCCAAAGTAATAGTGAAAGTTTTTATCTAGCAGATGATTATGATGATAAATTAGAATTGATTAGAGGAAAAAGAAAAGAATTAGAAAAAAAACTTTTACAAGAAAAAAATGATTTAGCAGCTGAAATAGAAAAAAAAGCTAAAAGACCATTTTCTACTGACAACGAAATAAGTGTTAGTAAAAATGATACAGAAATAATAAAGTATTTAAAAGAAACTGAAGAAGTTTCTTTGGTAAGTGAAAATTTTGCTGCTCTAACTTTTAAATTAATAGAAAATGAAAAAATTTCTCAACTTAAAAGTGAAATTAGTGAAATAAAAAGAAAAGAAGAAATCCAAAAAAATATTATAAGAAAAAAAATAACTAATAAAATAAGCAAAAAATCTTTAGGAATAATGGCAAATTTAGATAAAATTGCTTATTTAGATTTTATGCTTGCTAAAGCTGAATTTGCTTTAAAAATTTCAGCTTCTAAACCAGAAATTAATTCTGATAAGTCAATTTCTATTAAAGATGGAAGACATATTTTGATGGAAAAAGAGCTAGCAAAAAAAGGAATGGATTTTACTCCGATTGATTTAGAAATTAAGGAAGGGGCAACTCTGATAACTGGTCCTAATATGGGTGGTAAAACAGTTAGTCTAAAATTAATTGCTTTGCTTACAGCAATGGCCCAACATGCTTTGTTTGTTCCAGCAACTAGTTTTAAATTTGATCTTCGCAATTATATATACTTTAGTCTGACTTCAGATAATATAAAGACTGGTTTAAGTAAATTTGGAACTGAAATTAGCAATTTGAAAACTGTAATTGAATCTGCTGATAATAATGGTTTGATTTTAATTGATGAAATTGCACATGGAACTAACCCAGCTGAGGGTTATGCAATTGCTTATGGAATTATTAATAAATTAGATAAAATGAAATCAATTTCTGTAATAACTACTCACTATCAGAGGTTAGCAGACCAACTTGAAATAACTCATTTTCAGGTTAAAGGTCTTGATAAAGATTTATTGTCCCATTATCACAACTATATTAAAGAAAATGGTATAGATGTTTTGAATAAATGTATGGACTATCATTTGGAAAAGGTTGAGACAGGGAGTGACTTTCCCCAAGATGCAATTCAAATTGCAGATATATTGGGCTTTGATGCTGAAATTTTAAAAACAGCAAAAGAAATTATGAAGAAATAAAGATTCATTGGAGGGATTAAAAATAATGGCTAAAGAAATGTTAAATCTTGATAAAAATAAGATAAAAAAAGCAAGAGATGCAGCTCACGAAATTACTATGAATATTCAGAAAGAAATTGATTTAAATACTACTACTAGTGTTGAAAGAACTGTGGCCAGACTTTTTGGTATCGATGGGGTGAATTCTGAAGATATTCCATTAGCTAATGTTTTAGTTGATCAATTAAATGAAGCAGATGAACTTAATCGAGGTCTAGCTTTTTGGCTAGGTAATGCAATGGCTTATCATGAATTAAGTGCTCAAGAAGTAGCGGAAGAAGTTGCTAAAGGAAGCTTTAAATTAACAGAAATTCCACTTCAAGCTGAAGCAGAAGTTAAAGAGTTAATTGATGAGAAAGCTCAAGAAATGATTGATTTAATCAAAAAGAATCGTCAAGATAGAGATGATTATCTTGAAAGATTAGGAGAAGGTTCTACTCCTCAAAAATATGTAATTGTAGCAACTGGTAATATTTATGAAGATATTGAACAAGCTAAATCAGCTGCTAGACAGGGTGCTGATATTGTAGCAGTTATAAGAACAACAGGACAGAGTCTATTAGATTATGTTCCTTATGGTCCTACTACTGAAGGTTTTGGTGGTACATATGCTACTCAAGAAAACTTCAAAATCATGAGAAAAGCTTTAGATGAAGTTGGAGAAGAAGTAGGAAGATATATTAAGTTAGTTAACTATTGTTCTGGGCTATGTATGCCAGAAATAGCAGCTATGGGAGCAATTGAACGCCTAGATATGATGTTAAATGATGCTATGTATGGAATTTTATTTAGGGATATTAATATGAATCGTACTTTTGTTGATCAATATTTCTCTAGAATGATTAATGCTTTTGCTGGAGTAATTATTAATACAGGAGAAGATAATTATTTAACAACAGCTGATGCATTTGAACAGGGTCATACAGTATTAGCTTCTGACTTTATTAATGAGCAGATGGGCTTACAGGCTGGTTTAACAGAAGAACAATTAGGTTTAGGTCATGCTTTTGAGATGAATCCTGATATAACAAATGGATTTTTATATGAGTTAGCTCAAGCACAAATGATTAGACAGATTTTCCCTAACTCTCCTTTAAAGTACATGCCACCAACTAAGTATATGACTGGAGATATTTTTAAAGGTCACTTACAAGATGGCTTATTTAACTTAGCTTCTGTGATGACTGATCAAGGTATTCAACTTTTAGGAATGTTAACTGAAGCAATTCATACTCCATTTTTAAGTGAAAGAGCTTTAGCACTTGAAAATGCGGAATATGTAATGAATAATGCCCGTGATTTGGGAGACGAAATAGAATTTAAAGAAGATGGAATTATTCAAACAAGAGCTAAAAATGTTTTAGATGAAGTTGTAGAAATGCTTGAAGATGTAAATAATAAAGGCTTAAAAACAGCTATTGAAGAAGGCGATTTTGCTGATGTTAAGAGACCTATTGATGGTGGTAAAGGAGCAGATGGAGTAATTAAGAAAAGCAATGATTATTACAACCCTTTCCTTGAAATGATGAAAGCTGAACTAAGTAAATAAAATAAATTATTAGATTAAAAGAGGTGTTATAAGTGGAACTGGATATGAAAAAGATTAAACCTTATGGTGATACGCTAAATGATGGGAAAATTCAAATGAGTTTTACTCTGCCACTTCCTGCAAGTGCTGAGGCAAAAGAGGCAGCTAAGAGATTAGGAGAAAAAATGGGGTTAACTGATATAGAGGTCCCTCATATGAAAGATCTTCATGATTTTTCTTTCTTTGTAATTTATGGTAGTTTAGAACATACTGTAAATTTTGAAGAAATTGATATTCCAAAAGTTAATGAAGAAGTGATGACTTATTATGAAATTAATGACTATATTGAAGAAAATATAGGTAGAAATATTGTAGTTGTTGGTGCTTGTACAGGTACTGATGCTCATACTGTTGGCCTTGATGCTATAATGAATATGAAAGGTTATGCAGGAGAATATGGTTTAGAAAGATATCCTAAAATTGATGCTTATAATTTAGGAAGTCAAGTTCCAAATGAAGAGTTAATTGCTAAAGCTATAGAATTAAATGCTGATGCGATTTTAGTTTCTCAAGTTGTAACCCAAAAGAATATTCATATTAAAAATATGACTGAATTAATTGAATTAGCTGAAGCTGAAAATATTAGAGAAAAAATGTTAATTGCAGCTGGAGGACCAAGAATTGATCATGAACTTGCAACTGAGTTAGGATTTGATGCTGGATTTGGTCAAGGATCTTTACCACCAGATGTAGCAACATTTTTAGCTAAAAGAATAGCCAAAAGAAATAAATAAGAAAGGGGGCGAAATAGTAGAAAGTAAAAGCTTAAATTATTAGCGAGCAAATGAGTATTAAAAAAAGTTAGTGATTATAAGTTAAAATTAAATATTAAAATCCTAGGGGGATGCAAATGTCGAAAACTAAGCTTGATAATGTAGAGGAGAAGAAAGTACCGAGTTTTTCAAGTGTTATATTTGTATTTTTGTATTTAATTGTTACAATGGGAATTTCTGTCTTATGGCTTGAAATACCAATTCATATTACTTTAGTTTCTGCTGCTATTGTAACTACTATAGTGGCAATGATGCAGGGTTATTCTTGGGAAGAAATACAGGCTGCTATTTTACACGGATGTAGTATTGCAATGCTGCCAATGTTGATTTTGATGATCATTGGAGCTATTATTGGGGCCTGGATTTCTGCTGGTACAATTCAGACTATTATTTATTATGGTTTACAGTTAATTAGTCCCAGGTGGTTTTTAGTAGCAGCGGCTTTAATGTGTTCTATAACTTCACTTGCTACTGGAAGTGCTTGGACAACTTCTGGAACAATTGGAGTTGCTTTAATGGGGATTGGAGCTGGTCTGGGAGTTCCAGCTGGAATGACTGCAGGCGCTGTAGTTTCTGGATCGTATTTTGGAGATAAAATGTCTCCTTTATCTGATTCAACAAATTTAGCAGCAGCAGTAGCTGAGGCTGATTTGTTTGAACATATTAAACATATGATTTATACAGTTGGTCCAGGTTTAGCCTTATCTTTACTTGCTTATGCTGTTTTAGGGGCTCGTTTTGGGGGAGAAACTTTAGATCCTCAACAAATGGCAGTGATCAATGAAACTTTAACAGGTCTGAACCAAAATTTTAATTTGAGTTTATGGTTATTAATTCCACCTGTTGCAGTAATTATTATGGCAGTTAAAAAAGTTCCTGCTCTTGCCTCACTGATTATCTCAGCTTTAATGGGGGGAGTCTTTGCTTTGATTTTTCAAGGAGCTTCAATCCATGAGATTACTCAAGCAATGAATTGGGGTTTTGTTTCTGAAACCGGAATTGAATCAGTTGATGCATTATTAAGTCGTGGTGGAATGCAGAGTATGATGTGGACTGTTTCCTTAGGATTTATCGCCCTTTCATTTGGCGGTATTTTAGAAAAAACTTATATGTTAGAAGTAATATTAAATAAAATAGAGCCATTAATTAAAACTACTGGCAGTTTAGTCTTAACTACACTACTTGGTAGTTTAGCTACTAACTTTTCAATGGCTAGTCAGTATATGGCAATTATTATTCCAGGTAGAATGCTTGCTCCAGCTTACAAAAGGTTGAATCTTAAAACCAAAAACTTATCTCGGGCTCTAGAAGATGGTGGTACTGTTTTTGCTCCTCTAGTTCCTTGGAGTTTGTCAGGAGCTTTTTCCGCTGGTGTTTTAGGAATTTCTACTATTGAATATGTCCCTTATGCATTTTTGTGTTTCTTTGTTCCTGTAATTTCAGCAATTTATGGGATGACAGGATTTACAATGGAATATGAAGATGAAAATCAAGATAAAATAGACAATAATTCAGAAACAAAGGCTAAATAGTTAGCTATGAAAGTTGATTGATAATTAAAAAGTCAGTAAAATTAAATTATTTTTTGAAAATGAATTTTGCTGACTTTTATTAAAATTCTTAGTAATATTTACTAAGGTAATTATTTATAAATTAATAAAAATTATTATTTAAAGGAGAATGTCAAATGAGTGAAGCACTAATTAGAATGAGAATGAGTTCAGCCGATGCACATTATGGTGGAGGTTTAGTTGATGGAGCCAAAATGTTAGAACTTTTTGGTGATGTTGCAACAGAATTATTAATTCGTCAAGATGGTGATGAAGGTTTATTTCTTACATATGATAGTGTAGAATTTACAGCACCAGTATTTGAGGGAGATTATATAGAAGCAGTTGGTAAAATTGTTGAACTTGGGAATAGTTCTAGAAAAATGGAATTTGAAGCAAGAAAAGTTATTAGTTCTCCCAAAGCAGAAGGATTACCAGATTCAGCAAGAGACGTTTTAGAAGAGCCAATTGTAGTAGCAAAAGCAAAAGGCATTTGTGTAGTTCCTAAAGATAAGCAAAGAAATTAGGAGGTTTTAATAATGGAAAAATTAATTATTACTGCTGCTTTAACTGGAGCAGAAGTTACTCAAGATATTCAGCCTAATTTACCAATTACAGCTGAAGAAATTGCAATTGAAGCAGAAAAGGCATATGAAGCTGGAGCTGCAATCGTACATGTTCACGCTAGAGAAGAAGATGGTTCTCCAACTCAAGCTAAAGAAGCTTATCAAGAAATTAAAGAAAAAATTGAAGCAAGATGTCCTGTTATTTTTCAGCCATCTACTGGAGGAGCTACTTGGCATACAGCTGAAGAACGTTTACAGCCAGTTGAATTATCTCCTGAAATGGCAACATTAAGTACTGGAACTTGTAATTTTGGTGAAGATGTTTTTATGAATACTCAAGAATATATGATTAAATTCGCTAAAAAAATGAAAGAAAAAGGTGTTAAGCCAGAAATTGAAGTTTTTGAAGCTGGTATGATTGCTAATGCTCAATATTTAGTCAAAAAAGGCTTAATTGATACACCACTTCATTTTGATTTTGTACTTGGTGTTCCAGGTGCAATGCCTGCTTCAGCTAGAAATTTAGTTTATATGGCTGAAACCATTCCTGCTGGTTCAACTTGGACAGTAGCTGGTATTGGTAGACATGAAACTCCTTTAGCAATGATGGCTATTGCAATGGGTGGTCATGTTCGAGTAGGTTTTGAAGATAATATTTATTATAAAAAAGGTGAGTTAGCAAAAAGTAATGCTCAATTAGTTGAAAGGATTGCAAGAATGGCTGCTGAAGCCGGTAGAGAAGTTGCAACACCTGATGAAGCAAGAAAAATTTTAAGTATTAAATAATTAATATTGGAGGCGTTTTTCGAATGAGTAAAATTATTTCTTTAGAAGATGCAGCAGCAAAAGTTGAGGCTGGAGATCGGGTAATGGTTGGAGGCTTTTTGGCCTGTGGTTCTCCGGAAGAAATTTTGGCTAAAGTTTTAGAAAACGATGTTGATAATTTAACTATTATTGCTAATGATACCTCCTTTCCAGATAAAGGTATTGGTCAACTAGTAGCTTCTGGAAATGTTAAAAAAGTTATTGCTAGTCATATTGGAACTAATCCAGAAACTGGTAAAAAGATGCATGATGGATCTATGGAAGTTGAATTAGTACCACAAGGTACCCTGGCTGAGAGAATTAGAATTGGAGGGGCCGGACTGGGTGGATTTTTAACTCCTACTGGAGTTGGAACAATAGTTGAAGAAGGTAAAAAAGTTATAGAATCTGAAGGTCAAGAATACTTACTTGAATTACCTTTAAAAGCTGATGTAGCTTTAGTTAAAGCTTGGAAAGCAGATAAAAAAGGTAATTTAGTTTATAGAAAAAGTGCTAGAAACTTTAATCCTCTAATA
This sequence comes from Halanaerobium praevalens DSM 2228, assembly GCF_000165465.1. GTDB lineage: Bacteria > Bacillota > Halanaerobiia > Halanaerobiales > Halanaerobiaceae > Halanaerobium > Halanaerobium praevalens. The sequence goes on along the minus strand of NC_017455.1, from coordinate 1,723,528 downwards.
GCTAAAGCATGTGAAACAGTTATTGTAGAAGCTGAAGAAATTGTAGAAGTAGGAGAACTTGATCCAGATCATGTTGTGACTCCTTCAATTTTTGTGGATTATATAGTTAGGGGTGAAAATTAATCATGGATATTAAAGAGAAAAAACAAATTATAGTTAAAAGAATTGCTCAAAGTTTAGAAGATGGTGATGTTGTCAACCTGGGAATAGGGATGCCTACTTTAGTAGCAAACTATGTTCCAGAAGATATAGATATTACTTTACAGTCTGAAAATGGTTTTCTGGGCTTAGGACCTAAGCCTGAAGAAGGTAAAGAAGATAAAGATCTGACAAATGCTGGTGGACAACCAGTGACCATTAAAGAAGGGGGTGTATTTTTCGATAGTGCAGAATCCTTTGCTATCATCAGAGGTGGTCATGTTGATAAAACAGTTCTAGGTGCCTTACAAGTTGACGCTCAAGGTAATTTAGCTAACTGGATGATCCCAAATAAAATTGTACCTGGAATGGGTGGAGCAATGGACCTTGTAGTAGGAGCTAAAGATGTTATTATTGCTACTCTACAAACAACTAAAAAAGGTAATTCCAAGATTTTAGCTGAGTGTACTTTACCTTTAACTGCTAAAAAACAGGTTGATTATATTGTAACAGAAATGGGCTTTTATAAATTAGAAGCTGGTAAATTAATTTTGACTGAAATTAATCCTGATTATACAGTAGAAGAGGTAAAAAATGCTACTGATGCTGAATTAATAATATCTGAAAATCTAAAAAAAATGAGTATCTAAAAAGTATCTAAATTAAATTAAGGAGAGGTAAAATAATGTCTAATAAAACTAAAAGAGATCCATATTTATGGGAAGCGGGACTTTCTTTCTTAGCAATTATCATTTCTATCAGTTTAGCAATTGTTAAATTCGGTTCAGAACCACATATAGCTCTGTTTATTGGTACAATTGTTGCTTCATTAGTCGCTTTAAAGGCTGGATACAAGTGGAAAGAAATCGAAGAGGGCATGAAAAATGGTATTAATAATTCTCTTCAAGCAATTATCATTTTGATGATTATTGGTATTATTATTGGTATTTGGATTTCAGCTGGTGTAGTTCCAACTATGATCTATTATGGACTTAAAGTTTTAAATCCAACTTATTTCTTAGTTGCTACTGCTCTTATTTGTTCTATAACTTCTCTAGGAACTGGTAGTTCTTGGACAACTGTTGGTACTGTTGGTATCGCAATGATGGCTATTGGTGAAGGCCTAGGAATTCCTTTACCTGTTGTTGCAGGTTCTATTATTTCTGGTGCTTGGTTTGGAGATAAGATTTCTCCACTTTCTGATACAACTAACTTAGCCCCAGCAATGGCAGGAGCAAAACTTTATGATCATATTAAACATATGTTATATACAACAAGTGTTGGTTATGGAATCACTTTAGTAATCTTTACTTTTTTAGGTTTTAAATATGGTGGAGGAGCAGCTGAGATGGGTCAAGTTGATCTTCTATTAAAAGGATTATCAGGAGCTTTTAATATTAACTTAATGTTATTATTGCCACCAGTAATAGTAATTGGATTAGCAGTTAAAAAAGTACCTGCAATTCCAGCTTTGGCAATTGGTGCTATAGCAGGAGCATTATTTGGAGTTATTTTCCAGGGTATTGGTTTTGGAGATATTTTAAATGCAGGATATGGTGGTTATGTAAGTAATACAGGTATGGATTCTGTAGATAGTCTACTAAGTAATGGTGGAGTTACTGCTATGATGTACTCTATTTCAATTATTTTCTTAGCTATGATGTTTGGTGGAGTTATGGAAGAGACCAATCAGTTAAAAGTAATTGTTACTAGTGTTTTAACTAAGCTAAAAAGCGATAATTCTTTAGTAGCTGCTACAGTTTTAACAGGTATTTTAATGAATATTACTCTTGCTGATGAGTATATGTCAATTGTAATTACAGGTCGTACTTATGCTCAAGCTTATAGAGATCGTGGTTTAAAAGCTAAAAACTTATCTAGAGCTTTAGAAGATGGTGCTACTCAAACTTGTGCTTTAGTGCCTTGGAATACTAATGGTGCTTATGTAGCTGGAACTTTAGGCATTGCAACACTTGCTTATTTACCTTTCTGCTTCTTTAACTGGATTACTCCAATTGTTTCAATTGTATTTGCTTTACTAGGAATAACAATTGAGCATGAAGATGATTATGTAGCAGAAGATGAAAATCAAAAATTAGCATAACTTATAAATTATTTGATAAAGGAGAGATTATATAATGTTAGATGCAAAAGCTGTTGGAAATGAAGAAGTTTACAAAATGTGGGATTGTACTGAAGAAGAATGGAATGACTGGAAATGGCAGGTAAAAAATAGAGTTACTGATTCTGAAGAATTAGCTAAACTTATTAATTTAGATGATGGAGAAAAAGAAGAAATTGAAGAAGTATTAGAAAAGTTCAGAATGGGAATTACTCCTTATTATGCAACTTTAATGGATGCTGATGACCATAATTGTCCTGTTAGAATGCAGGCTGTACCAGATATTATGGAAACTCACTTAAGCGGTAGTGATATGGAAGATCCATTACACGAAGATGGTGATTCTCCAGTTGATGGTATAACTCATCGTTACCCAGATAGAGTATTATTCTTAATTACAGATCAGTGCTCTATGTACTGTCGTCACTGTACTCGCAGAAGATTTGCTGGTCAAAATGATTCTGGAGTACCTATGGAAAGAATTGACAAGTGTTTAGAATATGTTAGAAATACACCTCAAGTTAGAGACGTATTACTTTCTGGAGGAGACTGTCTCTTAATTTCTGATGACAAATTAGAATATATTATTAAAGAATTATCTGAGATTGATCACGTAGAAGTTATTAGATTAGGTTCTAGAACTCCTGTTGTTATGCCTCAGAGAATTACAGATGATTTAGTTAATATGTTAAAGAAGTATCATCCAATCTGGTTAAATACACACTTTAACCATCCAAAAGAAATTACTAAAGAAGCTGCAGAAGCTTGTGCAAAACTTGCTAATGCTGGTATTCCTTTAGGTAACCAAAGTGTATTAATGCGTGGAATTAATGATAGTTCAGAAGTTATGATGGATCTAGTACAAAAACTTGTACAGATTAGAGTTCGTCCTTACTATATTTATCAGTGTGACTTATCAATGGGTATTGAGCACTTTAGAACAAAAGTTTCTAAAGGTCTTGAAATTATGGAATCATTAAGAGGCCATACTTCAGGATATTGTGTACCTACTTATGTTATTGATGCTCCAGGTGGTGGTGGTAAGACTCCAGTAATGCCACAATACTTAATTAGTATGTCACCAACTAAAGTTGTATTAAGAAATTATGAAGGAGTAATTACAACTTATACTGAACCACAGTATATTGAAACTGAAGAAGATGGACCAAAATATAAATCTGAAAAAGCTCGTGAACATGGTGGAGTTGCAGATTTATTAAGAGGTAAAGAAGTTAAGTCTCTAGAACCAACAGATATGAAAAGAAAAGAAAGATAAATAAATAGTTTTATAGTTCAGGGTAAGTAAGAGGAGGCAATATAATGAAAGAAGTTGTTATTGTTGAAGCTTTAAGAACACCAATTGGTAAATTTGGCGGTAAATTGAAAAATATTTCTGCTGTTGATCTTGGTGCACAAGTAATTAAAGCCGCTTTAGAAAAGACACAGATTCCTAAAGCAGAAATTAATGAAGTTATTTTCGGTAATGTTTTACAAGCAGGACTCGGTCAGAATCCAGCTAGACAGGCAGCTATTAAAGCAGGTATCCCAGAAGAGATACCTGCAGTAACTATTAACAAGGTTTGTGGTTCAGGTTTAAAAACTGTAAATCTTGCTGCTCAAGCAATTAAAGCTGGTGATGGAGATATTTATGTTGTTGGTGGAATGGAAAGTATGAGCCAGGCACCTTATGTTAACCAAAAGAACAGATGGGGAGCTAAAATGGGTGACTTTAAAATGGTTGATACAATGATCAATGATGGTCTATTCTGTGCATTTAATGAATATCATATGGGAATTACTGCTGAAAATGTTGCTGAAAAATGGAATCTGAGCCGAGAGGCACAAGATGAATTTTCTGCTATCAGTCAGCAAAGAGCAGAAAAAGCAATGAAAGAAGATAGATTCCAAGACGAGATAGTTCCAGTAGAAATTCCTCAGCGTAGAGGTGAAAATGAAATTTTCTCTAAAGATGAGGGACCTCGTCAGGGAGTAACTAAAGAAAGTTTAGCTAACTTAAGACCTGTTTTCAAAAAAGATGGTACTGTAACTGCAGGAAATGCTTCTGGAATTAATGATGGAGCAGCTGTATTAATAGTAATGTCAAAGGAAAAGGCAGAAGAATTAGGCTTAGAAATATTAGCTGAAATTATATCTTATGCTTCTGCTGGAGTAGATCCTAAAATAATGGGAACAGGACCTATCCCTGCAACTAGAAAAGCTTTATCAAAAATCAAGCTTGGAATTGATGATCTTGATTTAATTGAAGCAAATGAAGCTTTTGCTTCTCAATCATTAGCAGTAATTGAAGAACTTAATTTAAATACAGATATTGTTAATGTTAATGGTGGTTCTATTGCTTTAGGTCATCCAATTGGAGCTAGTGGAGCTCGCATCTTAATTACATTATTACATGAGATGAAAAAGAGAGATTCTAAAACAGGCTTAGCTACTTTATGTATTGGTGGCGGTCAAGGAGCTGCAACTGTAGTAAAACGTAAATAAAGAAATATAGTTATTTAATTTAAGTTTAAAATATATTTCATTATTTATAAACTTAAACACAGGCCTGTGCTCTAGAATAAAAGAGTACAGGTTATGTGTTAAGTACAATTAGTTACTTAATTCACTTAACAAATAAGGTCTAAATAAAAAGTAGATGAGTATAAGTCTGTTGTCTGATTAAACAGAGGTAAAAAAAGAATATTAGAATTCGAGGAGGCTAGAATAGTGGTTCAAGCTATTAGTAAGTATATTAATCGAAAGCAAGTTGAAGTTTTGCTTGCAGATCTGATAAAGATTCCTAGTCCTTTTTTTAGAGAAGATGAAATAATAGACTATGTTTTTAACTGGTTTGAAAATAATAATCTACCAGTTAGTATGCATCAGTTTGAAGAAAAGAAAGTGACTGGTTTTGAAGGACGTAATGTAGTTGGTAGTCTAAAAGGGGACGATGAAGGACCTAAAATTCTCTTAAATGGCCATTTAGATACAGTTGAAATTTGTGAAGGTTGGACTAAAAAGCCACTTGGAGCAGAAATAGTTGGTGATAAAATGTATGGAGTAGGAGCACTTGATATGAAAAGTGGTTGTGCTGCCATTATGCTAGCTGTAAATGCTTTTTCTAAAACTGTAAGTAGTTTTAATGGAGAAATTTTATATACTCTAGTTAGTGATGAAGAAGGTCCTTTTGGACTAGGAACAGATAATTTGATTCTTGATGGTTATACTGAAGATGTTGATGTTGCTATTGTACCTGAACCAAGTTCTGGTTTTGCTGGAGAAAAATTTCCCTGTCTTTGCTTAGGTGCCCGAGGTGGCTGGAAGTATAAGGTGAATGTTAAAGGGAAATCAGCTCATGGAGCTAATCCTGAAAAGGGCATAAATGCTATTAGTGAAGCTGCTAAAATACTACTAGAAATCGAAAAATCAGAGTTAAAAGATCATGAAAAATTAGGCCCTGGTTCAATTTGTATTTTAGATGTTGAAGGTGGTGGAGCACCCTTATCTGTACCTGATAAAGCTTCTTTTTCTATCTTTAGACATGTTACAATAGGAGAAGATAAAAATTATATTAGAAAAGAATTTGCAAAAGCTTTAGCTAAAGCAGATATAAAAGGTAGTGCTAATTTGGAATTTAGAGAAGCTCCTCATAAAAAATGTGATGGTTTTTTACCTTATGTTGTTTCTGAAAGTAATCCTTATACTCAGACTTTTAAAGAAAGTGTACTTAATGTTACAGATTCAAAAGCAAAAATTGCATATTTTTCTAGTGTGGGTGATTTTAATTATCTGGGTTCAAGAGTAAAAGTTCCTACCTTTGTCTTCGGTCCAGCTGGTAAAAATTATCATAGTGCCGATGAATATGTTGATTTGAATTCAGTAGTTCAAACTGCTGAAGTAATATATAACTACCTATTAAAAATATTAGTTGACTAATATCAGAAAGGGGAAGTTTGCGTTATGAATAAAATTGGTATTTTAGGTGCAGGAACAATGGGAAATGGAATTGCTAATGTTATAGCTAAAAATGAATATCAGGTGATAATGGTAGATATTGATCAAGAAAATTTAGAAAAAGGCTATAAAAATATTGAAAAAAGCCTCAGTCGTTCTGTTAAAAAAGAAAGAATAACTGAAGCCGAAAAGAAAGCAATTTTAGACCGAATAGAAACTGCTTCCAAATTAGAGGCCTTAGCAGAGGTAGATTTAGTAATAGAAGCAGTAATTGAAAACTTAGAAATCAAGAAAGATATTTTCAAAAAACTTGATCAGATAGTTAAGGATGAGGCTATACTAGCTACTAATACATCTGCTTTAAGTATTACTGAAATTGCAGCTGCCACAGCTAGAAGAGAAAATGTTATTGGTATTCACTTTTTTAATCCAGTACCAATGATGAAACTTGTAGAAGTTATTAGAGCTGCTGAAACTTCTGATGCTTGCTATGATAAAGTAGAAGAGCTTGTAAAATCAATTAATAAAGAAGCAGTTAAAGTCAATGAAGCTCCTGGCTTTGTTGTTAATAGGATTTTAATTCCAATGATTAATGAGGCTGCTTATATTTTACAAGAAGGAGTTTCTTCTGCTGAAGATATTGATTTAGCTATGAAATTGGGTGCAAATCATCCAATAGGACCTTTAGCTTTAGCTGATTTAATTGGACTTGATGTCTGTTTAGCAATTATGGAAACTCTACATTCAGAACTTGGGGAAGATAAATATCGTCCCTGTCCTTTACTGAAAAAGAAAGTTAGGGCTGAACAGTTAGGTAGAAAATCTAAAAAAGGTTTTTATAATTACTAAAAGTTAAATATCAGCTGCCCCGAATTTATATTTGGGACAGCTGTTTCATAAAAGATTTAACTAGACAGTCAATTAAGGGAGGCAAAGATGAATTATAATAATTTAATTCTTAACTTTGAAAATGAAATTGCTATTATAAAAATTAATAGACCTAAAGCTTTAAATGCTTTAAATAAAGAAACTTTAGAAGAGTTAGACCTAGCTATCACTGATTTAGATAAAAACGATAAAATTAAAACAGTTATTATTAGTGGAGAAGGTAAAAAGGCTTTTGTTGCAGGTGCTGATATATCTGAAATGAAAAGCATGAATGTAAAAGAAGCTAAAGATTTTTCTTTATTAGGTAATCAAGTTTTTAACAAAATAGAAAATTCAACTAAAATATTTATTGCAGCAGTTAATGGTTATGCTTTAGGTGGAGGTTGTGAACTTGCTTTAGCTTGTGATATTAGAATTGCAGCTAAAGGAGCAAAGTTTGGCCAACCAGAAATTAATTTAGGTATTATTCCTGGTTTTGGAGGAACTCAACGTTTAACTAAAGTTATTGGTAAATCCCAAGCCTTAGAATTGATTTTAACTGGTGATAATATTGATGCTGAAGAAGCTAAAATTTTAAAATTAGTTAATCAGATTGTAGAAGTAGAAGATATTATGGAAAAGGCAAAATTGATTGCTGAAAAAATAGCTAAGAAATCTGCTCCTATTATTTCTACTGCTAAAGAAGCTGTAAATTTCGCCTTAGAACATCCTTCTGCAGAAGGAAGTAAATTTGAAGCTAATTTATTTAGTACTTGTTTTAGTACTAAAGATCAAAAAGAAGGTATGCAGGCATTTTTAAATAATAGGAAAGCTGATTTTAAGAATGAATAAATAAGCTGTAAAGGGATGAGAATATTATGCCAAAACTCTTTTATAATGCTGATATTTATACTATGGATAAATCTAATCCAGTTATTGAGAATGTATTGGTTGAAGATGGGTTAATTATAGGTTATAATGTTGAAGTAAGTGAAAAATATCAGAAAGTTGATCTTAAAGGAAAAACATTAATTCCCGGCTTATGTGATAGTCATTTACATACTGTAATGTATGGTTCTGAATTGGATAAATTAGATTTAAGTAAAGCTAATTCTATTGATCAGTTAATAAAAATGGGACAAAAATATCTAAAACAAAAAGATTTTAAGCCAAATGAATGGATGTTTGGCTGGGGTTGGAATCAAGAAAATTTTAAAGAAAATAAATTACCAACTGCTCAAGATTTAGATAAAATATCAACTGAAATTCCAATTGTGTTTAAAAGAGAGTGTCGGCATGTTTTAACAGCAAATAGTGCTGCTTTAAAAAAAGCTAAACTTTATCAGAAAGAAATTAAAAATGAGAGAGTTTATACTGATCAAAATAATAAACCGAATGGAATATTGTGTGAAGATGCACAAAATTTAATTTTAGCTGCTGCACCTCAAACAACTATTACTGATATCAAAAAATATATTTTAAAGGCTTCTGCAAAGTATTTAGAATATGGACTAACTTTTGTTCAATCTGATGACTTGGCTGATTCTAATATTTCTTTTACTAAAACTTTAAAAGCTTATTTTGAATTAGCTGATAGTGGTAAATTACCTTTAAGATATAATTTGCAATTAAGATTAACAAATGAAAAAGAATTAAAAGAATTTATAGCCAAATATAATATTTCTGATTATAATGATTATTTAAGCTTAGGTCCTTTAAAGATTTGGGCTGATGGCTCTTTAGGTGCAAGGACTGCTGCTTTAAGAAAAGCTTATAGTGATCAAGCTGATAATGAAGGGCAACTTTTATGTAGCAGAAAAAAAATGAAAAAATTAGTTGAGATAGCCTATAAAAATAAAATGCCAGTTGCCTGCCATGCAATTGGTGATAGAACGATTGAGCAATTTGTGGAGATCATAGAAGAGTTAAATCAAAAATTTGATTATAACTTAAGGCACCGGATAATTCACTCTCAACTTGCAGATTATAAATTATTAAAAAGAATAAAAGCCGCTGGGATTAATACAGATATTCAACCTGCATTTACAGCAAGTGACTGGAAAATAGTAAAAGAGAGAATTGGCAAGCAAAGAGAATACCAGAGTTATTTATGGAAAGATATGGTTGATTTAAATATTAATGCTGCTGGTAGTTCTGACTCACCCATTGAAAGACCAGATCCAATTTGGGGTATTAGTTGTCTTGTAACAAGAAAAGATAGTGATTTGAAACCCGATTTTGGCTGGCTTCCTAATCAAAAAGTAACAGTTCAAACTGCATTAGAAATCTATACAAAAAATGGAGCTTATAATGCTAGAGCTGAAAACAAATTAGGAAAGATAAAAACTGGTTATAAAGCTGATTTTAGTATTTTATCTAAAAATCCTTTTTATGTAAAACCAGATGAATTAAGAGAGATCAAGGTAGATGCTACTGTTATTGATGGTAATTTAATTGGAAACTTATAAATAAGAAATGAACCTGATAATAGTAAATAACAAAGTATAAATTTGGAGGTAAAAAAATGGATTTTAATTTAACAAGTACTCAAGAAATGATACAAAAAGTTGTAAGAGATTTTGCTGAAAATGAAGTAAAGGATATAGCTGCAGAGATTGATGAAACATGCGAATTTCCAAGAGAAAATGTAGAAAAGATGGCTGCTGCTGATATGTTAGGAATTCCTTTTCCAGAAAAGTATGATGGATCAGGTGGTGACACTTTAAGTTATGTATTAGCAATCGAAGAATTATCAAAAGCATGTGCTACACATGGAATTATTTTGTCTGCACACACTTCTTTAGGTGCTCACCCTATTTATCAATTTGGTAATGAAGAGCAGAAAGAAAAGTATTTAAAGCCTTTAGCACGAGGAGACAAATTAGGTGCTTTTGGTTTAACAGAACCAGATGCAGGAACTGATGCATCAGCTCAAAAAACAACAGCAGAACTTGATGGTGATGAATATATTTTAAACGGTTCTAAGATATTTATTACTAATGCTGGTGAAGCAGATACATTTATAGTTTTTGCTATGACAGATAAAAGCAAAGGAACTAGAGGAATTAGTGCCTTTATTGTAGAGAGAGAATATCCAGGATTTTCTGTTGGTAAAAAAGAAAATAAATTAGGAATTAATGCTTCTGATACTAGAGAATTAATTTTTAAAGATTGTAGAGTACCAAAAGAAAATTTATTAGGAAAAGAAGGTATGGGCTTTAAGATTGCAATGGCAACTTTAGATGGAGGAAGAATTGGAGTTGCAGCTCAGGCTTTAGGTATTGCTCAAAGAGCTTTAGATGAGACAGTACAATATGTAAAAGAAAGACAGCAGTTTGGTCGTGCTATTTCTAAATTCCAGGGTTTACAGTGGGAAATTGCAGAAATGGCAACAAAAGTAGAAGCAGCCAGATTATTAGTTTATAAAGCTGCTAAAACTAAAGATTCAGGTCAGAGATACTCAAAAGAAGCAGCAATGGCTAAATATTATGCTTCAGAAGCAGCATTTGCTGTTGCAAACAAAGCTATCCAATTACATGGTGGTTATGGTTATATTAAAGAATATCCAGTTGAACGCTTATTACGTGATGCTAAAATCACAGAAATTTATGAGGGTACAACTGAAGTACAGAAAATGGTAATCGCAGGTTCTTTATTAAATTAATTAGGATTTATTAACAGGAGGTAAAATAATGAATATATTAGTATGTGTAAAACAAGTACCAGATACAGATGAAGTTAGAATTGATGAAGAAAATGGAACATTAATTAGAGATGGTGTACCAAGTATTATTAATCCAGAAGATAAAATAGCATTAGAAGAAGCAGTAAGATTAAAAGAAGAGCATGGAGGAAAGGTTACAGTAATAAGTATGGGACCACCTCAGGCAAAAACAGCTCTTTTAGAAGCATATGCAATGGGAGCAGATGAATGTATTTTAGTATCAGATAGAGCTTTTGCTGGTTCTGATACCTGGGCTACTTCTTATACTTTAGCTCAAGGAATTAAAAATGCAGGTGAATTTGATATTATTTTCTGTGGTCGTCAGGCAATTGATGGAGATACAGCGCAAGTTGGACCACAGATAGCTGAAAATCTTGGTATGCCTCAAATCACTTATGTTCGTGGTTTAGAAGTAGAAGGTGAAAAAGTTAAAGCTAAAAGAGCTTTAGAGGATGGATATAGTGTTGTAGAAACAAAAATGCCTGTTTTATTAACAGTTATTGATGGTTTAAATAAACCACGTTATCCTTCTATTAAAAGAGTAGTTGCTGCTTTTAAAAAGGAAGATTGTATTAAAGTATGGTCAACAGATGATTTTGAAGTTGACATGTCTAAACTAGGACTTGATGCTTCTCCAACTCAGGTATATGATACTTTTGTGCCAACAAATGAGAAAAAAGGAGAATTTTTAGAAGGAAATGAAAAAGAAAAAGTAGAAAAATTACTAGAAAAATTAAAACTAGAACAGGTATTATAATCATAGGAGGAATAGTTGAATGTTAAATATATTTGAAGATAAGTGTGTCGGGTGTGGAGTTTGTGTAACTAGCTGTCCATTTGATGCTTTAAAAATGGAAAATGATATAGCAGTTGTTGATACAGAAAAATGTACTATGTGTGGTATTTGTGTTAAAAAATGTAATTTTGATGCAATGGAAATTGATAAAGAAGAAACAGGTGAAAAACAAGACATCTCTGGTTACAAAGGTGTTTGGGTATTAGCTGAGCAGAGAGGTAATAAATTACTAGATGTTTCTTTTGAACTATGTAGTGAAGGAAGAAAATTAGCTGATGAATTAGGTACAAGCTTATCTGTAATTGTATTAGGATCAGATGTAAAAGAAGAAGCAAAAGAATTATTTGCTTACAAAGCAGATAATGTATATATTGTGGAAGATGAAGAACTAAAAGATTACAGAACAGAAACTTATACAGCTGTTATTTGTGACTTAATTAATGAATTTAAACCAGAAATAGTTCTTTTAGGAGCAACTCATAACGGTAGAGATTTAGGACCTCGTATTTCTGCTCGTTTAGATACAGGTTTAACAGCTGATTGTACAAAACTTGAAATTGATAAAGAAAGAAATATTTTACTTCAAACTAGACCAGCATTTGGTGGTAACTTAATGGCAACTATTATTTGTCCTGATCACAGACCACAAATGTCTACAGTTAGACCAGGAGTTATGGAAAAAGCTGAGCCAGATCACAGTAAAACTGGTGAAATTGAAGAGATAGAAGTAGAGATTAATGCTGAAAATGTTAATTCTCAGATTACTGATAGTGGTAAGATAATTAACCTTAAATCAGATTTATCAGATATTGATATTTTCACAACAATTAAAGAAATTGTAAAAGAAGCTAAAGCAAGTGTTAATTTAGAAGATGCTGATATTATTGTTTCTGGAGGTAGAGGTGTAGGTAGTCCAGAAAACTTCGAATTAATAGAAGAATTAGCTACCGTTTTAGGAGGAGAAGTAGGAGCTTCTCGCGCAGTAGTAGATGAAGGTTGGATTGAAAAACCACACCAGGTTGGACAAACAGGTAAGACAGTTAAGCCAAAAGTATATTTTGCTTGTGGTATTTCAGGAGCTATCCAGCATAAAGCAGGAATGGAAAACTCTAATTTAATTATTGCAATTAATACTGATCAAGATGCTCCAATTTTTGAGATCTGTGACTATGGTCTTGTTGGAGACTTGAAAAAAATTGTACCATTACTTAGTAAAGCTTTTGCAGAACTTAAGTAAATATTAATTATAAATTTAACTTTTAAGAATAAGGGCCAGTAAAATATTAAACTTTACTGGTTCTTATTCTATTTATATATCTAGAGTATTATTTTAAATTAGATAAATTAGCTTTAGATATAGATTTTAGCCTTAACTATTTTCAGCTATAATAAGAATAGAGGTGTAAGCAATGAAATATCCAAGAATAGATATCGATTTGTCAAAACTTAAATCTAATTTTACTAAATTAAATACCAAATGTTTAGAAAAAAAAATAAATTTAACTGTAGTAACTAAAGGTATTGCTGGAGATCAAAAAATTATAGAAACCTTTATAAATTCAGGAGTTAAAAGCATTGCTGATTCACGTTTAGATAATATAAAAAAGATTAGGAAATTAAATTATCAGGGAGAAATAATTTTACTTAGAATCCCTAAAAAAACAGAAATAAATGAGGCAGTAGATTATATTGATTATAGTTTAGTAACTGAACTTGAAAGTTGTAAATTGTTAGCAAAAGCAGCTAATAAAAAGAATAAAAAAATTGGGGTTATAGTAATGGTAGATATTGGGGATCGGAGAGAAGGCGTGATGCCTCAAGATTTAACTGATTTTATACAAAAAATAATAAAACTACCAGGACTTTATTTAGAAGGTATAGGAACTAATCTAGGTTGTTATGGATGTGTTATACCTGATCAAGCAAATACTAAAAGAATAATTGCTTTAAAAAATAAAGTAGAAAAAGAATTAGCTATAAAAATTAATCGGCTTTCTGGTGGTAATACAGCCACAACTAATTTATTTGGAACAGGTTTATTAGAAGCAGAGATTAATAACTTAAGAATAGGGGAAGCAATTTTACTCGCAAATGATGTTACAAATCAACGGCAAATAGATTATTTAGAGCAAGATGTATTTACAATTAAAGCAGAAATAGTTGAACTGAAAGAAAAACCAAGTTTACCCAAAGGTTCACAGGGTTGTAATTTTAGTGGTGACCAAATAAAGTTTAAAGATAAAGGGATTGTTAAAAGAGCTATTTTAGCTATTGGCAGCCAAGATATAGATCATAGCTCATTATATCCTGAATTAAAAGGAATAGAAATTTTAGGTAGTAGTAGTGACCATTTATTGTTAGACTTAAGCAACTGTAAAGAAAATTTAAAATATGGAGATGTTTTAAAATTTAAAGTAGGTTATAGTGCTTTATTAAGAGCAATGACTTCTCCCTATGTAGCTAAAAATTATTTGACTGCAAATGAAAATTAATTTTATATAGTAAAATAATAAAAAGAAAAAGGATGATTATAATTGATTAAAATTTCTGCAGATAATTATATTTATAATATGTCAGCTGAAAATAAAGCAGCAGCTGAAGTAAGTTCTGGAGCTAAAGTTTTATTTGAGACAAGTGATTGTTTTAAAAATCAACTTAACCCAGATAATTTGGATTTAGATCAAGTCGACTGGAATCAAATTAATCCTGCTACAGGTCCCCTTAAAATCAAAGAAGCTGAAATTGGTGATACTCTAAAAATTAATATTGAAAAAATTAATTTCAATGATTATGGAGTTATGTTAGCTGAGCCTGAGATGGTTTTTGTTGATGATGTAGTAAAAGAAGCTAAAGCTAAAATAATTAAAATTAAAGAAAATAAGGCAATTTTTAATCAAAATATAGAACTAGAATTGAATCCGATGATTGGTGTAATTGGAGTTGCACCTGCTAAAAAAAAGGGTTCTATTGCTTGTGATACTCCTGATTCTCATGGTGGGAATATGGATGCTAAAATTATAAAAGAAGGAAGTACTTTATATCTGCCAGTTTTAGTAGAAGGAGCAATGTTAGCTTTAGGTGACTTACATGCTGCCATGGCAGATGGGGAAATGGTTACCGGAATTGAAGTAGCTGGAGAAGTAGAACTAACAGTTGAAGTTATTAAAAATAAAAAAATCGAAAATCCGATTTTAGAAGACAAAGATTATTTTTATACAATTGCTTCTGCTAAAAAGATTTATCAAGCCTGTAAAATTGCTTCTAATAATATGTTTTCTTTTTTAGAAAAAAGAGTTGCAATTGACCCAACAGAATTAACAATGTTAATGGGTTTAATTTGTGATATAGAAATTTGTCAAATAGTAGATCCACAATTAACTGCAAGAGTTAAAGTCCCAAAACATAAACTTGAGAACTTTGAAATCAAATTCAATTAAGAGAAGAGCTAAAAGGAGGAGAAAATATTGAAAGAAATATTTAAAGGTAGTTTAAATACTAAAATTACAGTTATTTTAATAGTTTTTCTAGTGCTAGGAATGGGTATTTTAGCTTATTTTATTAATAATGATGTTCATCAAGAAGTTAATAAATTATCTCGCGATCGAAATAATGAAACTGTTTTAACTTTAAAAACAGGAATTAATAGTTTTTTAAATGAAAGTGCCAATTTATTAAAAGTAACAGCAAATGTGGATTCAGTTAAAAATATCAGGGAAAAAGAATTAAAAACATATTTTGCTGAAGTACTGAAGGTACATCCAGAAATCAGAAGTGTTTATTTAGGCACAGAAGCTGGAGCAATGTTAGATGTACCAAAAGATGATTTAGGTGATGATTATGATCCACGTGAAAGACCCTGGTATCAAGAAGCAGAAACAGCAAACGATGTTATTTGGACTGATACATATGTAGATTTAGGTACCGGAGAGTTAATTATCACAGCTGCCAAAAGAGTTAAAAATGATCAAGGTCAGCAAGTAGGGGTAATTGCTGCAGATATTTCTCTGAAAACAGTTAGTGATTTTATAGCTGGTAAAAAGGTAGGTCAAAATGGATATTCTTTTTTAATTAATAATCAAGCTCAGGTAATAGCTCATCCTCAGCATCAATTAATTGATGAAAAATATGATATGGGACAGGTTCTTAATTTTAATCAAATTTCAAATAATAAGAATTCATTTTTAGAATATGAACATCAAGGTGAAGAGTATCTTGCATCTTATGCTTATCTGCCTCAATTAGATAGTTATGTTTTTGCTCAAGTTCCAATGTCAGAAGCCTATCAAGCAAATAAATCTATTTTAAAAACTATTATTTCATATTCACTTATAATTGTTATTTTATTAGTTATAGTTTTAGCTATTTTTATTAAGAAAAACGTAGTTAATCCAATTAAATATTATGGTGAAAAAATGGAGCTAGTTGCTAATGGGAATTTAAATGTTTCTCTCGAAACTGATAGAAATGATGAGCTTGGTACAATGGCTATTATTTTCAATAAAATGATCAAACAATTAAGAAATTTAGTTACAAATATTATGAGTACTTCAGAGGAAGTATTAGAAACTGCTTCTCATCTAGAAGTAAGTTCTAAAGAAGTAGGAGAAACTTCAGAACAAGTAGCTATTTCGATTCAAGAAGTTGCTAATGGTGCTGAAGATCAGTCTCGAAATGTTGATCAAGTATCAGATAAAATCAAAAAGTTTAGTAGTGGTTTAGATAATCTTTCAAATACAAGTAATAAGGTTGAAGGTTTATCAGATGAAATGAATGATGTAATTATTGAAGGTCAGCAGAAAATGGAAAAATTAAATACCCAAATGGATAATATTATTCTTTCTATCAGAAATGTTGGTGAAGACATTGAAGAATTAGAAGGAATCTCAAATGAAATTGGAAGTATTATAGAGATTATAGATAGTATAGCAGAACAAACTAATTTACTTGCTTTAAATGCTGCTATAGAAGCTGCAAGAGCTGGAAGTGCTGGGCGTGGATTCTCAGTAGTTGCAGATGAAATAAGAGATTTAGCAGAAGAATCATCTACTTCAGCTGATAAAATTAAGAAATTAATTGATAAAGTAACTAAAAAAACCGAGGTAGTAGGAGATGAAATGGAAGTTAGTGAAAAAGAAATTTCTAATGGAGAAGATTTAGTTAATTCTGTTAATTTAACTTTTGATTCAGTAACTGATAAAATCTCTAAAGTTAATGCAGGCATGAAAAAAACAGCTAGTGTTATAGAAGCTAATTTTGAGTATAGTAGTGAAATAGCTAAAAATGCAGAGAATATATCTGATATAGCTGAAAATACTTCTGCTTCAGCTCAAGAAGTTGCTGCTGCTAGTGAAGAACAAACTGCTTCCGTAGAAGAATTATCTTCTATTTCTGCTAATTTAACTGAAAAAGCTTCACATTTAGAAGAATTAATAGCTAAATTTGAAATTTAACTTAGAACTAATAATTGTTAAGATGAAAAAATAATTATAGAATTTAAAAAGCTATAGTTATCATAAGTTACTAAAAATAAAGAATTAAACAATTGAAATTTAATTTTTAATCATTTAACTATGAAATTTGCAATTTAATTTTTTTGAAAGTATAATAATAGTTAGGCAATAAAATTAAGTTGTTTTAATTATAATTAATTTGCAAAGTTATTTAGATTAATAATTATTTTGATTTTGTTTAATTCTTTAAAATTTTTAGTAATTAAAAGGAGATTTATATGGAATTAGATTTTAATATTAACTTAGAGCAGAAACAAGATCTTATCCTGACTCCAGAATTAAAAATGGCCATAGAAATATTACAATACAGCAGCTTGGAGTTAAGTGAATTTATAGATAAAGAGATACAAGAAAATCCTTTATTAGAAAAGATGGAAAAATTCCAAGATAATAAATATAGTTATAATAACTCAATTACTAAAGATAAAATAGAATATGAAAAATTTATATCTTATAAGCCAAGTTTTTGTGAATCATTAGAAAATCAATTATTTGAAGTTTTAAATGATAATGAAATACGAGTTGGTAAATTTATAGTTGGTAGTTTTAATGATCAAGGAGAACTTACTTTGGCTTTAGAAGTAATTGCGGATCTTTTTGAAATAGAATTAGCTCAAGTTGAAACTATATTAGAAAAAATTAAGAAGTTAAATATTGATTTTTCTGATTTAAATCCTTTAGAAAATAAAGTTGATTATGTTGAACCTGATATAATAGTAAAAAAAGAACTAGATGATTATAAAATTATTTATAAAGAAAAATTTTCCCCAACTTTAAAAATTAATAATTATTATTACAACTTACTAAAACAGTCTGATGACCCAGAATGCATAGAGTATTTAAAAAATAAACACCGCTCCGCAATTTGGTTAATTAAAAGTATTATTAAAAGAAGAGAAACAATAAAAAAAATAGCAGAAGCCATTTTAAAAAAACAAAAAAGATTTTTTGAAAAAGGTTTAGAATACTTAGAAGTTCTAACCATGGAAGATGTTGCTAAAGAAATTGAAATGAATGAATCGACTGTTAGTAGAGCTACTACTGGAAAGTATATGCAGACACCACATGGAGTTTTTAATTTAAAATTATTTTTTAATAGTGGAATAGACAATGTTTCTTCAGTTAGTATTAAAGCTATTTTAAGTAAAGAAATTGCTAAAGAAGATAAAGCTAAACCTTTAACTGATAGTAAATTAGCTGAAGTTTTACAGGCAAAACATGAAATTAGTATTAATCGTAGAACAGTCGCCAAGTATAGAAAATCATTAGGTATTGGTAGTTCAAGAGCACGCAAAAAAAGTAATTAGTAATTAAATAATTTAGGTTTTATTTTACTAGTCAATTTTCAAAAATAATAAAGGAGGTCTCTGATGCAACTTTTAGTATCAGGAATTAATCATCGTACAGCCCCTATTTTTATCAGAGATAAACTCTCTAAAAAGACACCTGAAATTAAAGAAAATTTAATTGAATTAACAAAAACAGATTTATTTAAGGAGTTTTTCATTTTAAGTACTTGTAATCGTTTTGAAATTTATTTGTATTCAGAAAAAGAAGCTGGGGCTAGAGCAAAAGTAAAAAAGCATATTTTTGATTTATTAAATAAAGTTTTACAAGGTCATTTTAAATATGAAATTGATAATTTAAGTGATTATCTTTATCAATATAATGATTTAAAAGCGGTTGACCATTTTTATCGGGTAGCCTCTGGACTTGACTCCTTAGTTAGGGGAGAAGATCAGATTTTAGCTCAAATAAAGAAACAATATAGAAGCTACAAAGAAGAAAATCTAACTGCATCTTATTTAAACCAACTTTGTTTAGAAGCAATTAAAGTTGGAAAACTTGTGCGGACTAAAACAAAAATTAATGAAAGAGCAGTTTCAGTTAGTTATGCAGCAGTTGAACTAGCTCGAGATATATTTGGTAGTTTAGATGGCGAAAAAGTAATGATTTTAGGAGCAGGTAAAACCGCTGAATTAACACTGAAAAATTTAGTTAGTTATGGTGTTGAAGGAATTTTAGTTGCAAATCGAACTTATAGTAATGGTCTTAAATTAGCTTCTAAATATGGAGGAGAAGTTATCCATTGGGAAGAATTTAAAGAAAAAGTAGCTGAAGTTGATATTATAATTGCTTCTACAGGAGCACCACATACTGTTTTGCATAAAGAAGATCTTTTAGATGCTGTTGCCAAAAAACATGGGCCAATGTTTTTAATTGATATAGCAATGCCCAGAGATATTGACCAGTCAGTAGAAGAATTAGCTGGACTTCACTTATATAACATAGATGATTTAAAAAGAGTAATAGATAAAAATATGGATTTAAGGGAAAATGAAGTAGAAAAAGCTGAAGCTATAATTGAAGATGAAAAATATAATTTTCAGCGTTGGCTGCGAGAAAGACGCTGTGTACCTTTAATTAAAGAAATGCGCAAAGATGCTCAGACTATTAAAGAAGAAGAAGTAAAAAGAGCACTTCACTTACTTGAAAATTCAGAGTTAAAAACAGATGAGATTATTAAACAACTTGGCCATAGGCTTTTAAATAAATTATTACATCAGCCAACTGTAGGCTTAAAAGAGTTGGCAGTAGAAACTGAGTCAACTAAAGAATCAAAATTAGAAGCGGTAAAAACAATTTTTGCTGTTGGTGAATAAAAAAAGACTTAAAAGGAGGAAAAAATTGAACTTTTATCCTATTAATTTAAAACTAGAGGATAAAAAAGTTTTAATTGTAGGTGCTGGTAAAGTAGCACTACGTAAATTTAAACGTTTAAGTACTACTACTGCTCAAATTAAAGTAGTTAGTCCAGATTTCAATCCCGGATTTGATCCATATTTAGCTCAAAATAGAGATAGATATATATTTTTAAAAAGAAAATTTAAAAAAGAAGATTTAATTAAGCAGGATCTAATTTTTATAGCAACAAATAAAACTGAGTTAAATAAAGAGATAGCCTTTTTAGCTAAAAAACAAAAGGCTTTAATAAATGTAGCTGATAATTCTGCTAAATCAGATTTTAATGTACCAGCTCTGTTTAAAAGAGGAGATTTGAACTTAACTATTTCTAGTGGCGGTAATTTACCTGCTTTAGCTAAAAATATTAGAAAAAAATTAGAAAATCAATTTGGCATTGAATATAGTATTTTGTTAGAGATTATGGCAGAAAAAAGATCAATGATTATTTCTGAAATAGAAAATTCTAAATTAAGAAAAAAAATATTTAGAGAATTAGCTTCTACTAGTTTTCTAACTGAAATTCGGCAGATAATTGATAAAGAGCAAGCAAATTTATTAGAGTTAAAAAAGGAAGATTATCAGCAAATAATTACTAACATTAATAATCTAATCTCAGAAAAGATAAAAGAAATTAAAATAGAGTTTGATAATAATTATTAAGGTGGAGATTTTATGGAAACTGAATTATACTTATTAAGACATGGTCAAACGGATTGGAATAAACAATCTATTTTTCAAGGCCAAACAGATATTGAATTAAATGAAACAGGTATTGCTGAAGCTAAAAAAGCTGCTACTATTTTTACTGAAATTAAGCTTGATCATATTTATAGTAGTGACTTAAAAAGAGCTCAGAAGACCGCTTCTTTTGTGGCTGCTCAAAAGAATTTAGATGTTCAAGAAGATATTAATATTAGAGAAATGAATTTTGGTGATTGGGAAGGTTTAAAATTTGATCAGATTAAAGAACAATATAAAGAAGAATTAAAAGCTTGGCAAGATGATCCACTGCAGAATCCTCCTTCAAATGGTGAACAAATGCTTGATTTTAAAAAGAGAATTGTTAACTTCTTTAACCAAATAATCGAAAAAAACAAAGGTGATAAAATTTTAGTTGTTACTCATGGTGGAGTAATCAAATTATATCTATCAGTTGTTTTAGGAAGTGAATTAGCAGATTTTTGGCAGTTTCAAATTGATAACTGCTCAGTAACTGAACTTAAAATTTATGATGATAGTATTATTTTAAGTAAATTAAATTTTACAAATGACTTAAAATAAGATATAGTTAATACAGTCTTGATTAAAAAAAAATATTTTATATAGAATGGTGCTTTAACAATTTGTTAAAGAGAATAGGGAATCAGGTTAAAATCCTGAACGGGCCCGCCACTGTGACTGATATTAAAGTCTAGTATGATACCACCTTACTCAGAATAGGGAAGGTTATAGATCTTTAAGTTTTAACTCAGGAGTCAGGAGACCTGCCATTTATATATAATCTACAATTAACCTCGGGAACAGGTAGTAGTTAAATAATCATTAGTTTAAAATAGCAATTATTGTTATTTTAAAATAGGTGTTTTAATAGTGATTATCAACTTTAATTCTCAACCCAAGGGTTGGGATTTTTTAATTTAGATAGCTTTTTTAAGAGGAGTTTAAAATTATGCAAAATAAAGCAGGAACAATAATGATTCAAGGTACAGCTTCTGATTCAGGTAAAAGTATTTTAACTACAGCTCTCTGTCGAGCTTTTGCTCGCAGAGGAATAAAAACAGCCCCTTTTAAAGCTTGGAATATGTCTTTAAATTCTTATATTACCAAAAACGGAGCAGAAGTTGGTATTGCTCAAGCTCTACAGGCTAGAGCAGCTTTTAGAGAAGTTAATGTAGATATGCAGCCAATTTTGGTCAAAGCAATGGGAGCAGGAGAAACTCAATTGGTGATTAGAGGTCAAGCTGTAGGTAATATTAGTTATCAAGAACGTCAACATGACTATTTAGAAATTTATGAAAAAACAATTAAATCTTCTTTAAAAAAATTAAGAGCAACTAATGATTTAATCATTATGGAGGGAGCGGGTAGCCCAGCTGAAATTAATCGAAAGACCCCTGATTTTGCTAATATGTTCACAGCTGAAATTTATCAAAGCCCAGTCTTTTTAATTAGCAGTATTGAAAAAGGCGGTTCACTTGCTGCTCTAGTTGGTACTTTAAAACTGTTAGCAAAAAAACACAAAAAATTAATAAAAGGATTAATAATTAATAAATTTAGAGGTGACCTTGATTTATTAAAACCAGCTTTTGAATTTTTAGAAGATTATACAGGCAAAGAAGTAATGGGAGTACTGCCTTATCTCAAAGAACTTAATTTACCAGAAGAAGATTCCGCTTCTTTAAGAGAAAAATGGCAGAGAGATAATAATCAAGATAATAACTTAAAAGTAGCTATTATTAAGCTTCCTCACTTATCTAATTTTAGTGATTTTAATGCACTGAAAATGGAAAAAGATTTGCACTTAGAATATATAGCTAAAAAGACTAAACTTAGTAAATTTGATTTGATAATTATTCCTGGAACTAAAACCACTACCAAAGATTTAGTTTTTTTAAAAGAAAGTGGTTTAGCTGCAGAAATTAAAAAAGCTAATCAAAAAGGAAAAATGATTATTGGGATTTGTGGTGGCTTTCAAATTTTAGGTCAAAAACTAATTGATCCTAAACAGACAGAAGGGGGCCAAAAAGAGCTTAAAGGGCTTGGACTTTTAGCAATTGAAACAGAATTTTTAGCTCACAAAACAACTCATCAAGCTGAAGTTAGAATTAATCCCAATTTAAATAATCAAAAAATCAAGACTCATTTTGCTCAGGCTAATTTTAGCGGTTATGAAATTCACATGGGCCAAACTAATTATTTAAATGAAACAGAAGCACTATTTGAATTAAAAGAGAGGTCAGGCCAAACAGTAAAACTTAAAGATGGAGCAGTAAATAAAGCTGGGAACTGTTTTGGTAGTTATTTACATGGTCTTTTTGATAATAATAATTTTCGCAGTAAAATTTTAAATTTGCTCAGAAAAAATAAAAATTTATCCCAAATTGAAACTTATAATTACCAGGCAGAAATAGAAAAAAATCTTGACCGCTTAGCAGATACAGTAGAAGCTAATTTAGACTTAGATAAACTTTTAGAATTAAGTAGGTGCAATTAAGATGGCAAAATCAATTATGATTCAGGGTACAGCTTCAGATGCTGGCAAAAGTATTTTAACTGCAGCTTTATGTCGGGTTTTGGCTCAGGCTGACTATAAAGTAGCTCCTTTTAAATCACAAAATATGTCTTTAAATTCTTATATAACTAAAGCAGGAAAAGAAATTGCTATTGCTCAAGCTGTTCAAGCCGAAGCTGCTCTTGTAGATCCAGAAGTTAATATGAGTCCGATTTTAATGAAGCCTAATGCTGATAATATGTCTCAGATAATTTTGCAGGGCAAAATATATAAAAATATGCAGGCTGCAGATTATTTTGCTGAAAAAGAAAAATTTATTAATGTCATTAAAAAAGCTATAGCTGATTTAAAATCTAGATATGATATTTTAGTTTTAGAAGGTGGAGGTAATCCAGCAGAAGTTAATTTAAGAGACAAGGATTTTGTTAATATGAAGGCAGCAGAAATTGCTAAGGCACCTGTTATTTTGGTGGCTGATATTGATAAAGGTGGTGTTTTTGCTTCTATTGTTGGAACTTTAGATCTTTTAACAGAAGCTGAACGGAGACGAGTTAAAGGGATTATAGTAAATAAATTTAGAGGAGATCCTGCTAATTTTGAATCGGGAGTAGAATTAATTGAAAAACATACTCAAAAAAAAGTGCTCGGAGTTATTCCTTTTTTAAAAGATTTAGATCTACCTTCAGAAGATAGCATAAAACAACAAAGCTATAATCAAAAAAACTTTAAACTAGATATTGCAGTTATTGCTTATCCTAAAATGTCAAATTTTACTGATTTTGATTATTTTAAAAATAAAGAAGAAGTTAGATTACGTTATTTGAAAAAAGCAGCTGATTTTGGTAATCCAGATTTAATTATACTTCCTGGCTCTAAAACTACAATTAATGATTTAAAATTTTTATATGAATCAAAATTAGCAGCTAAAATAATCGAAGCTGCAGCTCAAGGTAAAATGATTATTGGTATTTGTGGTGGTTATCAAATGCTTGGTCAAAAAATAAAGGATCCAAATCATTATGAAGGAAAAGAGAATGAAATTGAGGGGCTCTCCCTTTTGAAAACTACAACTATTTTAGAAAAAAAGAAAATAAGACGTCAGGTTAAAGCTGAAACTTTAAATGAATTGAAATTTTTACAAGACAAGAAATTTAAAAATTTAAGTGGTTATGAGATTCATCAGGGTAGGACCTTGAATGAATCTGAAGAAGCAGTCTTTAAGTTAAAAAGAAAAAAATTAAATAAAACAGACAAAATTATTAATGATGGAGCTGTGAACAAAGCTGCTAATGTTTGGGGAACTTATATTCATAATATATTTATAAATGATAATTTCAGAAATGCCCTACTTAATTACTTATTAGAAAAAAAGGGTTATCAAGCTAGCATAGTTAATCTAAAAACTGCAGCTCAAATTAGAGAAGATAATTATAATTATTTGGCAGAAGAATTTAAAAAATATATTGATCTAAAAGCATTATATAAAATTATTTTTGCAGACTAATTTAATAAGAGGTGGCTTAAAATGCAAGGTATGGTTCAAGTTTATACTGGTAATGGAAAAGGAAAAACAACTGCTTCTTTTGGCTTGGCTTTAAGGGCTGTAGGAGCTGGCAAAAAAGTTTATATCGCCCAGTTTGTTAAAGGAATGAAATATAGTGAATTAAATAGTTTTTCTCAGCTGAAAAATGTAGAGATTAAACAATATGGTTTAAAATGTTTTATTAATGGTCAGCCAAACAAAGATGATATTAATGCAGCTAAAGCTGGGCTATTAGAAGTTGCTGAAATTTTAAAATCAGGAGAATATGAAGTAGTTATTTTAGATGAAGCAAATATTGCAGTTTATTATGATCTCTTTTCAGCAGCAGAGTTAATAGAAGTTATAGATGCTCGTGATTCAGGGGTAGAAGTTGTAATAACTGGCCGCAATGCAGCAGCAGAAATCATAGAAAGAGCTGATTTGGTAACTGAAATGAAAGAAATTAAACATTATTATCAAAAAGGAGTTCAAGCTAGAGTAGGAATCGAAAAATAGTTAAAAATTACTATTTAATTAAACTTGGTTTGAATCTTAATTTAAATAAACTATTAAAATAAGGAGCTGAAAACAAATGGAAGATACTAATCCATACGAAATTGAAGCTAAGAGTATGAGAATGATTGATCAAGAAATAGGGAAATTAGACTGTAGTGAATCAGAATTAAAAACAATAAAAAGGGTGATTCATGCTTCAGCAGAACCTAAATTAGCAACAAAAGTCAAATTTTCACCAGCTGCTATCGAAAAAATGAGCCAATTAATTAGAGAGGGAGCAGATATTATAACAGATGTTTCAATGCTTAAAGCAGGTATCAACAAAAGAAAATTGGCTGAATATGGAGGAGAAGTTAAATGCTTTATTTCAGATGAAGATGTAAGAGAAAAAGCTAAAAAAACTTCTTTAACTAGATCTATTATGGCTATGCGTAAAGCAGTAGACTTACCAGGCAAAAAAATATTTGCTGTTGGTAATGCTCCAACTGCACTTTTTGAATTATTAAATTTAGCTGAAGCTGGAAAAGAAATAGATTTTATTGTAGGTACTCCTGTAGGTTATGTAGGAGCTGCAGAATCTAAAGCTGAATTGATAGCAAGTAAGATACCTCATATTTCTTTGGCAGGACGTAAAGGTGGGAGTGCAATAGCTGCTTCCGTTGTTAATTCTGTACTTTATATGCTTGAGGATTAATTATGAGCTTTGAGCAATATATTGAAAAGGGTGGTAAAAAATATCGCTTGGGCTATACAACTGGGACCACTACTGCTGGAGCAGCTAAGGCTGCTGCTGAAATGTTATTAGCTCAAAAAAAAATTCAACAGGTAGTGATTAATACTCCAGCTGGAATTGCAGTCGAAATGGATGTTTTAGATTGTTTTTATACAGCAGATAAAGCTCGGGCTGCTATTATTAAAGATGCTGGTGATGATCCTGATCAGACAGATGGTCTAAAAATTACTGTTGATCTGAAATTACTAAAAAAAGATATAAGTAAAAAAGAGACAGAAGTAATTATTAAAGCAGGTTGTGGAATTGGCAAAATAACAAAACCTGGTTTAAAAATGGATGTTGGCCAGGCAGCTGTTAATCCTGAGCCCAGAAAAATGATAAAAAAAGCTGTTCAATCTGTTTTTCCACTTAATCATAGATTTGAATTAACTATTTCAGCCCCAGCTGCAGTAGAAATTGCCAAAAAAACTTTTAATCCTAAATTAGGAATTAAAGGTGGAATTTCAATTTTAGGTACAACTGGAATAGTAGAACCAATGTCCGAATCAGCTTATAAAGATTCTTTAGCGATTGAGTTAAAGCAAGCAGTTGCTTTAAAGCAAAAAAAATTAATTTTTGTTTTTGGAAATCATGGCAAAAAAATAGCTCTCAAAGCTGGTTTTAAAGAAGAAAGAATTATTAGAATGAGTAATTTTGTTGGTTTTATGTTAGTTGAAGCTAAAGATCTTAATTTAGATGAAATTATTATTTTGGGTCATATTGGTAAAATTGTTAAAGTAGCTGGAGGTATTTTTAATACTCATAGTAAAAAAGCAGATGCTAGAAAAGAAATAATTGCTGCTCACGCAGCTTTACTTGGGGCTAAACAGCAAAATATAAAAGACATATTTGCTGCAAATACAGCAGAAGAAATAGCTGCTTATTTATTAGAAAATAATATGCAGTCAGTTTTAGATCAGTTAGCAGCTGCTGTAGTTCAAAAAACAGAAGAAAAATTGGAAAATAAAATTAAAACAGAAGCTGTAATTTTTAGTTTAAAGCAAGGGATTATTGCTTTGACTCAAGGAGCTAAGGAGGATTTTGATTTTGAATAAAGTTTATGTTTTAGGGATTGGTCCGGGAAATGGAGATTATTTATTAAAAAAAAGTGAAAAAATAATATACCAGATGGATGTTTTAATTGGAGGCCAGCGAGCATTAGATCTTTTTCCTGATTTAGAAGTAGAAAAAATAAAGATCAAAACACCTTTAAAAGATATTAAAAATTATATCTTGAATAATTATCAGAAACAAAAAATTGCGGTTTTAGTTTCTGGAGACCCTGGTCTATATAGCTTACTGAATTATTTAAGGCGGGAATTAGATGCTAGAATTTTAGAAGTGATTCCTGGGATTAGTGCTTTACAGCTGGCAGCAGCTAAGATTAAAATCAATTGGAATGATTTGCAAATAACAAGTCTACACGGCAAAGATAATAAAGCTAAATTATTACAACTACTGCAGAAAAATAATAAAGTTGGTTTTTTTACAGATAATAAATTTCCCCCGAATAAAATTGCAGAATATTTATTAGAAAATGGAGTTAATGATCAAGAAATCTTTGTCTTTGAAAATCTTTCTTATCAATCTGAAAAAATAACAGCTGGTACTGCTGTGGAAATAAAAGAAAAGAAATTTTCTAAGCTAACAGTAATGATTATTTTAGCTAAAAATGAAAGAGACTATAAATTAGATTTAGAAGGTGATTTTAGTGGCAGAATGGAAATATAATAGTCCTGGAATTCCAGATGATTATTTTATTAGAGGTGAAGTTCCAATGACTAAGTCAGAACTAAGAGCGGTAATCATCTCTAAGTTAAGATTAAAAAGTAAACAAATTGCTTACGATATTGGAGCAGGAAGTGGTAGTATTTCTGTAGAAATGGGTTTAGCCTTAAAATCTGGTCAGGTATATGCTTTAGAAAGAAAGGCTGAGGCCTTAAATTTAATCAAAAAAAATATTGAAAATTTTAAGTTAAATAATATTCAACTAATAAAAAGTGAAGCTCCTCTTAAAATGGATGCTCTGCCAGAAGCAGATAGAATATTTATTGGTGGTAGTGGCGGTCATTTGGCTGAGATTCTTGAACAAGCTGACCAGAAACTCAAAAAAAGAGGAAGAATTGTATTAACAGCAGTAACTTTAAATACTTTAATAACTGGCATTTCAAAATTAGAAGCCTTAAATTATAAATTAGAAATTGTTAATGTAGCTGTAACTAGAACTAGAAATATAAAAAATTATAAAATGTTTAAAGCACTAACTCCAATTTATGTTATTAGTGCTCAGAGGGAGGAATAAATTTGGCTAAGAAATTTTATGGGGTCGGGGTAGGGGTAGGTGATTCTGGTCTTTTGACTTTAAAAGCTGTAGAAACTTTAAAAAATGTTGATTATATCTGTACTCCTGTTTCAACAAATAGTGACTCTAGTCGAGCCTTAGAAATTATATCTAACTTAATTGCAGATCAAGAAAAATTTATTCGGTTAGAATTTAAAATGTCCAAGAAAAAAAGTGAGTTAGAAAAATCACGCTGTCAAGCAGCTGAAAAAATAAATGATTTACTTAATTCAGGTAAAAGTGTTGCTTTTGTGACCATAGGTGATCCTTTACTTTATAGTACTTATTCTTATATGTTAGAAAAAATAAAAAAATGGAATAATGAAATTGAAGTAGAAACTGTGCCTGGTATTAATTCTATTACAGCTAGTGCAGCTAAATATAATTTAGCTTTAGCAGAAGGAAAAGAAAATACAGCTATTATTTCTGATGTTAAAAGTGAAGAGTATTTAGAAAAAGTTTTTGCTCTATTTGAAACAGTTATTATTTTAAAACTGAGTCGTAATTACAAAACTGTTTATCCAGTTTTAGATAAGTTAGATTTAAAAAAGAATGTAGTTATTGCTAGTAAATGTGGTTTTGAAGATGAATTTTATACAGAAGATATTGATTATTTTAAAGATGAAAAAATTGCTTATTTAACTTTGATGATTGTTAAAAGAGAGGGGATTTAAATGAAAGTATATCTTATTGGAGCCGGAGCTGGTGACCCAGAATTATTAACGATTAAGGGAAAAAAAGCTATAGAAAATTCAGAAATTATTATTTATGCTGGTTCTTTAGTTAATCCAGAAGTTTTAAAATATAATCAAGATGCTAAAGTTTATAATAGTGCTAATTTAAGTTTAGACCAGGTCATTGAAATAATAAAAGAAGCAAAAGCAGCTGATCAGAATGTAGCAAGAGTTCATACAGGAGATCCTTCAATTTATGGAGCGATTAAAGAACAAATAGATATTTTAGTAGAAAATGAAATTGACTATCAGATTATACCAGGTGTAAGTTCATTTTTAGCTGCAGCAGCAGCTTTAGAAGCAGAATATACTTTACCTGATGTTTCCCAAACTGTAATTTTAACAAGGCAGGCTGGTAGAACTCCAGTTCCTGAAAAAGAAAAATTAGCTAGCTTAGCTCAACATCAAGCTTCAATGGCTATCTTTTTAAGTGTGCAGATGATAGAAGAAGTAGTAGATAATCTAAGTAAAGAATATCCATTAACTACTCCGGCTGCTATTGTAGCTAAAGCTTCTTGGCCAGAACAAAAAGTTATTAAATCTACTCTAGGTGAAATCGCGGCTGAAGTAAAAGCAGCTGGAATTAAAAAAACTGCTTTAATTTTAGTTGGTGATTTTTTAGATAGTGATTATCAGAAATCAAAACTATATGATAAAAATTTTGCTCACGAATATCGAGCAGGAGAAAAAGAGAAAAAAGCAGTTTTAGTTGTTAGTTTTGGAACTAGTTATCATGAAACTAGAAAAAAGACTATTGCAGCTTGTGAAAAGGAAATTAGTGATAATTTTCCTGATTATGATTTAAAAAGAGCTTTTACTTCTGGAATGATTATTGAAAAATTAAAAAGAAGGGATAATCTTCATATTAATAATCCAGAAACAGCCTTAGAAAAATTATATCAAGCAGGTTATCAACAGGTAATTGTGCAGCCTTTACATATTATTAATGGGAGTGAATTCCATGATTTAGTTAGGGTAGTTAAGAAATATGAAAACAAATTTAGAATTTTAGAATATGGAAGAGCTCTTTTAACTAAAACTAAAGATTATTTTAAATTAGCAGAGACCATAGATGCTGAAGTAAAAGTAACTGATCCAGAAAAAGAAGCTGTTGTGTTGATGGGACATGGAAGTGAACATGCTGCTAATTCTGTTTATGCAACTTTTGATTATGTTTTAAAAGATAAGGGAATGGATAACTATTATGTAGGAACTGTTGAAGGCTATCCTGAGTTAGAACAGGTTATTAAACACTTAAAAAATAAAGCTTATCAAAAAGTTAAATTGGCACCATTAATGTTAGTTGCTGGAGATCATGCCCAAAATGATATGGCTGGTCAAGAAGAAGATAGCTGGAAAAATCAGTTAGAAGCAGCTGGTTATGAAGTAGAGATTCAGCTCCAAGGCTTAGGTGAATATCAAGGAGTTAGAGAAGCTTATGTTAAAAAAGTTGCAAAGTTAATTGATTAAAAGTTAATTATTTTATCTGGGCTGATTTTAATTAAGCTTCAGCCTGGATAATTAATTATAAAAATTAAAAAAGGAGGTGAGTTTAGTAATTAAAGGGGAAATTATATTTTGATTTAGATTTAAGCAAGCAAAAACTAAAAATTTAAAAAAAGGGTGATTTAAATGTTTAAGAAAACAGTTTTATTTTCAATGCTTTTAATTTTCATTTTAACTTTGAGTGTATCTGCTCATTTTCAGCTTATTTTACCTACAGATGAGACAATTAGTAATGGGGAAGCAGAAGAAATTGGTTTACAGTTAATTTTTACTCATCCAATGGAAGCCTCTCACACAATGGAAATGAATAAACCAGAAAAATTTGCTGTAGTTAATAAAGGGCGAGAAAAAGATTTAACTTCTGAATTAGAATCATTTGAATATTTTGGTTCTCAAGCCTGGAAGACTAATTATAAAACTAAAGCTCCTGGTGACTATTTATTTTATTTAGAACCAGCACCTTATTATGAAGCAAGTGAAGATGCTTACATAACTCAATATACTAAAATTGTAGTTAATAAAATGGGGATGCCTAGTGATTGGGACCGAGAAATTGGTCAAAAAGCAGAAATAGTTCCTTTAGCTAGACCTTATGGTTTATGGACAGGAAATAGTTTTAGAGCAATTGTAAAAAAAGATGGTAAAGCTGTTCCTTATGCAGAAGTAGAAATTGAATATCTAAATGAGGGAGCTTTTAGTGGCTTAAATAATAGTGGAGTTGAAGTTCCTGCTGATTCTTTCTATACTCAGGTAGTTAAAGCAGATAAAAATGGAGTTTTTGCTTATTCTATTCCTAAATCAGGTTGGTGGGGTTTTGCAGCTTTGATGGAAGGAGAAAAAATTGAGGGTAAAGATCATGAAATTGGTGCAGTAATGTGGGTAAAAGCACATGATATGAATTAATTTAGTTCCCAATAAATTAAAGAGGGCTCATTTTGAGCCTTCTCCCTTCATATCATGGCTTAAAGTCATTTTATCATAATTATTATTTAATAACAATTAATTTGTTAGCACTTTGAAAGGAGTGAGTTTAATTGCATATTTCGGAAGGAGTCTTATCAGCCCCTGTTTTAATTGGCGGTGGAATAGCATCTGCTGCAGGAGTTGCTATCGGTTTAAAAACAATGAAAGATAAAGATATACCTAAAACAGCTATTATATCTGCTGCTTTATTTGTGGCTTCTTTAATTCATGTTCCCCTTGGGCCAACAAGTGTCCATCTACTTTTAAATGGTATTTCAGGGATTATACTTGGCTGGCAGGTTTTCCCAGCTGTTTTAATCGCTTTATTTTTACAGAGTATTTTATTTCAGTTTGGTGGGATTACTGTTTTAGGGGTTAACACCCTAAATGTTGCCTTACCAGCTATTATAGCACATCAATTTTTTAAGTTATATGATTTTAAAAATACCCGTTTTTTCTTAGGGACTACTGCCTTTTTTAGTGGAGCTTTATCGGTATTTATAACTGCACTAATGGTAGCCCTATCTTTATTTTTCACAAATGATTCATTTTTAAAAATTGCTAAATTAACAATTGTCAGTCATGTACCAGTAATGATTATTGAAGGGATTATTAGTGTTTTTGTTATATTTTCAATTAAAAAAATTAAGCCAATTATTTTAGAGGAGTTGTATAAGAAATGATTTTAGAAAAAAGATTTAAAAACTTAATTTTATTAGTGAGCTTATTAGCAATCATTGTATCTTTTTCTTTACCAGCTTTTGCTCATAAAGTTATTTTGTATGCTTATGTTGAAGGTGATAAGATTATAGCAGAAGGTGGTTTTGGAGATGGATCTCCTGCTAAAAATGCAGAAATTACAGTACATAATAAAGCAGGCAAATTATTGGCTGAGGGAACAACAGATGCAAATGGAGTTTGTGAAATTCAAATTCCAGCTAAAACAGATTTAGAATTAAAAATGAATGCAGGCATGGGTCATCAGGCTGAATATTCAATAACTGAATCAGAATTACCAGCTCTTAGTCAAGAGGGATCTGCAACAAATTCAGATTTGAAAGCAAAAGCTCAGACTGTGAATGAAGAGCAGCTAAGAAAAATCATTGCAGAAGAATTAGATAAAAAATTAGCTCCAATTAAAAAAAGTATTATTCAAGCAAATCAAGATACTGGCCCTAGTTTTACAGAAATAATAGGTGGAATTGGTTATATATTTGGTTTGATGGGAGTCGCTTTATATTTTAGAAAAGGGAATAAGTAATGTTAGTTGAGCAAAAAAATACTTACGGGGACAGCTGGGTACACCAGCTTGATCCCCGTTTAAAGATAATAGTTGCTTTTTTAACAGCTTTTATAATTGCTTTAACAAAAGATTTAGTAACTTTAACGTATTTTTTATTTTTAGCGATTATCTTAATTTTTAATAGTAAAATAGAAATTAAATTCCTTTTTAAAAAATTATTAATGATTAATTTTTTTATAATTATTATTTGGATTTTTATCCCATTTACTTTTCCAGGAGAGATATTAGTTAGTTTTGGAAAATTTAGTTTAACAATTGAAGGTGTCTATTATGCTTTAAAAATAACTCTGCGTTCTAATGCCATTATGCTCTTAATTATTTCTCTTTTAACAACTACTACTATGTCTAATCTTATTCATGCTTTATATAGATTAAAAGTAGCTGAAAAATTAATTTATTTATTTTTCTTTGTTTATCGTTATTTGCATATTATAAAAAAAGAATATAATAGTTTAAATGAAGCGATGTTGATGAGAGCTTTTAAAGCAAAAACTAATCTGCATACTTATAAATCTTATGCCTATTTAATTGCAATGCTTTTAATTAAAAGTTATGAGCGCTCTCAAAAAGTTTATGAGGCCATGATTTGTAGAGGCTTTAAAGGTAAATTTATATTTTTTGATGATTTTAAAATAAAAAAAATTGATATTTTATTTACAATTGCTCTAGTAGTTAGTTTGAGTTTAATATTTGTAATTAAGGAAGGCTTGATTTAAAATGATAAAAGTAAAAAATTTAGCTTTTAGTTATGAAAAGGATGATTGTATTTTAGAGGACTTTAATTTTAGTTTAAAAAAGGGAGATAGAATAGCCTTGATTGGTGATAATGGCTGTGGTAAAACAACTTTTTTTAAATTAATTATGGGCCTTTTAAAGCCTGATGCTGGGCAAATAAAAATATTTGGTCAAAAAAGAGAAAAAGAAGAAGATTTCATTGAAATTAGAGAAAGAATAGGTTATTTATTTCAGGATTCAGATAATCAACTTTTTTCTCCTACAGTTGAAGAAGATATTGCTTTTGGCCCGATTAATTTGGGGAAATCTAAAGCTGAAGCAAAAGCAATTGTTGCTCAAAAATTGGCTTTAGTTAAAATGGAAGGTTTTGAAAAAAAGGTTACTTATAATTTATCTCAAGGTCAGAAAAAAATAATAGCTTTTGCTGCGGTCTTAGCAATGGAACCTGATATTTTATTATTAGATGAACCATTTGCCAGTTTAGATAAGCAATCTGTAAAAAGAATGATTAAAATTTTAAATAAAATACCACAATCTTTTATTATTGTATCACATAATAAGGTTTTGTTAGATCAGGTGACTAATATTAGTTATTTTATTGAATAATTAAGTTCTAATTTATTAGTTTATAAATATTATTAATACTAAAATTTAATTTATTAAGTATTTAAAATAAGGAAGGATTGATTTAAATTGTTAACTGAAGATCTTTATGTTATTGGAATTGGCCCAGGTGATTTAGCTAGTATGAGCCGTGAGGCTTATCAGACTTTAAAATCTGTAGACATTATAGTTGGTTATACAACTTATCTTAAATGTATAGAAGAAATAATTGGTAAAGAGCAAGAAACTTATGTTAGTGGAATGAGCAAAGAAAAGGAAAGAGTAAAAAAAGCAATTGAATATGCAAATTCTGGTAAAAAAGTAGCTTTAATTAGTAGTGGTGACCCTGGTGTTTATGGAATGGCTGGTTTAGCCTTAGAAATGGCTGAAGTAGAAGCAGCTGAAATTAAAATAAAAGTTTTACCAGGAATAACAGCAGCAAATGCAGCAGCAGCTGTTTTGGGAGCACCTTTAATGCATGATTATGCAGTAATTAGTTTAAGTGATATTTTAACTCCCTGGGAAGTTATTTTAAAAAGATTAAAAGCAGCAGCAGCGGCAGATTTAATTACAGTTTTATATAATCCGCGCAGCAGTAGAAGAAAAAAGCAGCTAAAAAAAGCAAGAGAAATTTATTTAAAAGAGCGTGATCCTAAAACTCCTGTTGGAATAGTAAAAAATATTTCAAGAGAGGGAGAAGAAGTTCTGATTACTGATTTAGAAAATTTACCCTTAACTAAAGTAGATATGCTATCAACTGTAATTATTGGAAACTCTCAAAGTTATGCTGCTAATAATAAAATAATTACTCCCAGAGGTTATAATGTATGATTTTAATTATTGCTGGAAGTTCTGATAGTTATCAAATAATTTCAGCTTTAAAAGAAAAGCAAAAAAGAATAATAGCATCAGTAACAACTGATTATGGCCAAGAATTGATTAAGGAAAAATTTGAAATACCAGTTATTAAAAAAAGAATGGATACAAAAGCTTTAATTGATTTAATTAAAAGTCAAAAAATAACTCAAATTATTGATGCTACTCATCCTTTTGCAGATAAAATAAGCAAAAATGCTATTAAAGCTGCTCAACAAACTGAGATTACTTATCTTCGTTTTGAACGTCAAGAGCTCAAATTAGACACTAAATTAACTGCCCAAGCTAAAATAATTAGAGTGGCTAGTTATCAGGAAGCTGCTTTTAAAGCTAAAGATTTTGAAAAGATATTTTTAACTACAGGCTCTAAAAATATAAATATTTTTATAAATGAGATTACTAATTATAAGCAGCGACTATTTTTGAGGATAATGGCTTTTCCAGCTTTTATTAAAAAGATTTTAGCTGCTGGTATATCTCCTGCTAATTTGGTAGCAGCTAAGGGTCCTTTTAGCAAAGAATTTAACCAGGCAATGTTTAAAGAGTACCAAGCAGATGTTATTATAACTAAGGCAAGTGGAAAAACAGGTGGTTTAAAAACTAAAATTGAAGCTGCAGCTGCACTTGGTTTAACAGTTATTTTAATCGAAAGACCAAAAATTGATTATCCCAAAGTTTTTAATACTGTTGATAATTTGATAGAATATATAATAGATTGATTTGATTTGAGGTGAGATAGTGTTTGAAAAAGCAAAAATAGCAGTTTTAGTCTTAACACCAGCAGCCAAAAAAAATGCTTTAAAGTTAAAACAGGAAAATCCAAATTTAGATTTGTTTTGCTCAGAAAGATTAGTTGGAGCTAAAACTAAGAATCAATTTAAAACTTTTAGCTCTTTAAGAAAAATAGTGACTAAGATTTTTAAAGACTATGATGCTTTAATTTTTATAATGGCCTTAGGTATTGTAATTCGTATTATAGCTGAGCTTTTAGAAAGTAAAAAGACTGATCCTGCGATTATCACTATTGATGATCAGGGTCAAAATGTAATTAGTACTTTATCAGGACATTTGGGTAGAGCAAACGAGCTTACACTAGAAATTGCCAAAATTTTAGGAGCTAGGCCAGTGATTACAACAGCTACAGATTGTAATAACAAGCTAGCTATTGATCTTTTAGCTCAGCGTTTAAATTGTGAAATAAAGCCTTTTAAACGTTTGAAAAAAGCAAATTCTGCTTTATTATTTAAACAAGAGCTTCATATTTTTAGTAATTATAAATTCAAGTTACCAGCAGATGATAATCTAAAAAAATATCCTATGTCAGAATTTGATAATTCAGCTGAAGCCAATGTTTTTAAGGTAGTGGTTGCTAATCAAAAATTTAAATTAGGAGCAAACCAGATTCAACTTTTTCCTAAAAATTTGATTATTGGTCTTGGCTGTAGAAAAAATACTCCTTTCAAAAAACTTGAGCAAGCATTAAAGCAATTTTTAGCCCAAAATAATTTAGCTCAAGCTAGTATTAAAGGTCTAGCTACTATTGATTTAAAAAAAGATGAAAGAGGAATTGTAAAATTAGCTGCTAAATATAATTGGCCATTAAAAATAATTGAGCGATCTGAAATTAAAAAGATAGAAGCAGATTTAGAAATAGCAAAATCAGATTTTGTTAAAAAAACAATTGGAGTCTCAGCTGCTGCAGCGCCAGCGGCTATTTTAGCTTCTAAATCTGGCCAATTAATAATCGATAAAACAAAATACTCAGGTATTACTCTGGCAGCTGTAGAGGAGGAAATTGAAAGTGAATAAAAAATTACTTATTGCTGGTACTAGAAGTGGTGTTGGCAAAACTACAATAGCTTTAGGCCTAATGGCTGCTCTTAAAAAGAGAGGACTGCAAGTCCAGCCTTTTAAAGTTGGGCCTGATTATATAGATCCAGGTTTTCATACTTTAATTTGTAGTCAGAATTCTTATAATTTAGATAGCTATTTTTTGGGTACTGCTGGAGTCCAGCAAATATTTTCAAAACTTAGTGCTCAAGCTGATATTTCAATTATTGAAGGGGTTATGGGCTTATTTGATGGTAAAGGTAAGGATTCAGTCAGCAGTTCAGCTGAAATAGCTAAAACAGTTAAAGCACCAGTTGTTTTAATTATTGATGCTCGAAAAATAGCTCAAAGTGCAGCAGCAGAAGTTTATGGTTACAAACATTATGATCCAGACTTAAAGCTAAAAGCTGTTATTATTAATAATGTAAGCAGTCAGCATCATTATCAACTTTTAAGAGATGCTATTAAAGCTAAAATGCCTGAATTAAAAGTTTTAGGCTATTTACCTAAAAATCAAGAACTAAAATTACCTGAACGCCACTTAGGTCTGGTTCCAGTAGCTGAAAGTAAAGAATTAGAAAATTATTTAGAAAAATTAATTCAAATTATAGAAAAATATTTAGATTTAGAAGCCCTATTAGAAATAGCTGCAGTAGAAAAAAATCCAGAATTTAAAACTGGAACTCAATTCAAGCCTTTTGTAGATTTATTTAAAAGCGATTTCAAAAAAGATATTAGCAAAAATAAAATTAAAGTTGCTGTTGCCTTTGATCAAGCCTTTAATTTTTATTATCAAGCTAACCTTGATTTATTGCAAGAATTAGGAGTAGAAATTATTGAGGTGAGTCCACTCAATGATGTTCAATTACCTGAAGTTGATGCCTTTTATCTAGGAGGAGGTTTTCCAGAAAGTTTTTTAGCAGAACTGGAGGCTAACAAAAGCTTTCAAGCAAGTTTAAAAGCAAAAGCTAAAGCTGGTCTCCCAATTTATGCTGAATGTGGTGGTTTAATGTATCTTTGTAATTCAATTGAAGATTTAAATGGAGCTAAATATAATTTAGCAGCTTTAATTCCGGCTCAAATAAAAATGACATCTAAATTACAAGAAATGGGTTACCGTGAAATTACTGCTCTGAGTGATAATCTTTTATTAGCTAAAGGTGATCAAGCCAGAGGTCATGTTTTTCATTATTCTCAAATAACAAATATTGCAGCTGAGCTTAAGCAAAAATATGAATACAGAGATAAGTTAGAAGGTTATAGCAGTAGTGATAATATATTAGCTTCTTATGTCCATCTTCATTTTTGGTCTAATCCAAAAATTGTCGAGAACTTTTTAACAAGAGCTTTAAGTTATCAAAAAAATAGAGGTGCTTAATTTGGATTTTATTTATATTTTAATTATGGCTTTTATTTTAGATTTAGTTATTTCAGACCCCAGCTGGATTCCACATCCAGTTGTAATGATGGGCAATACTATTAGCTTTTTAGAGAAAAAATTAAGAAAGTCTAAAAATAGCCCTCAACTCCAAAAAATAAAAGGTGGAATTTTAGTTTTTATTATTTTAGGACTTAGTTTTTTGAGTTCTAAATTATTAATTGATTTTGCTGCTGGTCTAAATTATTATTTTGCTTATTTATTTAAGCTGCTGCTTTTAAGTTTGTGTTTGGCTCTTAAAGGATTAATTGAAGCTGGGCTGAATGTTTATAAAGCCTTAGCAGCAGAAGATTTAGATTTAGCCCGCAGTCGAGTAAATATGATAGTGGGTCGAGACTGCAGTCAAAATAATGAAGCAGATGTTATTAGAGCGGTTTTAGAAACATTAGCTGAAAATACATCAGATGGTATCTTAGCACCTGCTTTTTATTATTTAATTGGTGGAGTTCCTTTAGCTGTAACCTATAAGGCAGTAAACACTATGGATTCTATGTTAGCTTATAAAAATGATAAGTATTTACATTTTGGTTATTTTGCTGCTAAAACTGATGACATTTTTAATTATATTCCAGCTCGGATTACAGCTTTGCTAATGGTAATTGCCACTTTTTTACTGCAGTATGATTTTAAAGCAGCCTTTACTTTTATTTTTAGAGATGCAGCTAAACACCCGAGTCCAAATGCCGGCTATCCTGAGTCAGCTGCAGCTGGTGCTTTAGGACTTCGTTTTGGTGGTTATAATTATTATCATGGTCAAAAAAGTTTTAGAGCTTATATTGGAGAAGCAAAAAATGATTTTAAGAAAAATGATATTTTACGATTAAATAAAATAATTTATTTAACATCATTTTTATTTTTAACAATAGCATTTATAATTAGCTTACTTATAGTTTAAAGTTTAATTAAAGTCTTTATTTAAGTTTAAAAAGGAAAGGAGTAATACTTTTGCAGGAAGTTATACTGCGAGTTCCAGGTAGCTGTGGTGAGCTTGTTCAGGGTACAATTAACGGTCAGGATTTTTTAATTTCTTGTCCCATAAATTTATATACTAAAGTTAAAGCTAAGTTAGTAGATTATAAGTTAGGAGAAAATAAGGTCTTAATTAATCAAAAAGCTCCCAAAACAAAAGCAGCAGTCAAAAAACTTCTTCAGCTTTATAATTTTAAGTCTAAAGTTGAACTAGAAATAGATTCAGAATTAAAAGCTGGGATTGGGATGGCTTCTTCTACAGCAGATATAAGTGCAGCTACTGCTGCAGTAATGCTTTTAGTAAAAGGGGAAATTAATTTTGATCTGCTTAAAAATATTTGTTTAAGTTTAGAACCAACTGATAGTGTTTTTTTAGAGGGAATTAGGTTTTTTGATCACAGACAGGGAAAAAAAGATTTTCTACTGGCTGAAGCACCAGAACTTGATATTTTGATTTTTAAAGAAAAAGGAATTGTTGATTCTATAAATTTTAATCAAACCCAAAAATTAGAAGCTTTAAATGATTTAAAAAGTTTAGAAGTAAAAAAAGCACTAGAGTTTGTTATTCAGGGTTTAAAGACTAACGATAAGCAGTTGTTAGCTAAAGGTGCTACAATCAGTAGTTTAGCCCATCAAAATATATTATTTAAAAAAAATTTAGATAAAGTATTAAAACTTATTCAAAATAAAAAAGAAGTCTATGGGCTTAATATTGCTCATAGTGGAACTTTAATTGGAGTTTTAATTGCTAAAAATTTTAAAGCTAAAAATTTAGTAGAGAGAATAAAAAAAAATACTGAACTAGAATATCTGAATCGGGTTCAAATGATTTCTGGTGGTCTAGAAAGGAAGATTTTTAATGGAAGATCTACATCAACATGGAGGAAAATTGCTAGAAATAGCAGCTCAAAATAATTTAAAAACAGAAGCTATTATTGATTTTAGCGCTAATATAAATTTTTTAGGTCCTCCAGCTGCAATTACTGAAGCAATAGCTAATAATTTAAAGCAAATAAAAAATTATCCAGAGATTAATTCTAAGGGGTTAAAAAAATTAATTGCTCAAAAACATCAGTTAGAGCCAGAAGAGGTTGTAGTTGCTAATGGGGCAGCAGAGATGATTTATCAGTTAGCAAAAGTATTAAATCCCAACAAAGTGATGGTTATGGCACCTACTTTTTCTGAATATGAACTAGCTGCTAAATCAGTTGGAGCGCAAATAGAATATTTTCACTTAAAAGCTGAGTCTGATTTTAAACTTGATCTAAAAGAATTAGAAGCTAGTTTAAATAAAGAGCTTGATTTATTATTTCTCTGTAATCCAAATAATCCAACAGCTCAATTAATTAAGGCTGCTAAACTAGAAAATTTAATCAAAAAAGCTGCTCAAAAAGAGATTACAGTTGTGATTGATGAAGCCTTTATTGATTTTTTAGCTCAACCAAAAATTTATTCAGTAGTTAATTTTTTGGCAAAATATGATAATTTAATAGTTTTAAAATCAATGACAAAATTATTTGCTATACCTGCTTTAAGGCTTGGTTATGCTTTAACAAATAGAGAATTGGGCCATAAATTAGAAAATAATAGAGATCCTTGGTCTGTTAATTATTTTGCTCAATTAGCAGGAGAAATTATCTTTAAAGAAAATAAAGAAATTGAAAAATATATTAAAAAGAGCAAGCAAAAAATTGCTAGGGAAAGAAAATATCTCTATCAAAAACTGCAGCAGATTAAAGATTTAAAAGTATATCAACCAACAACTAATTATATTTTTATTGATTTGTCAGCTAGTAAATATCAAGCAGCTAAATTACGACAGAAGTTAGCTAAATCAGCCTTATTAATTCGTAATTGTGATAGTTATCATGGTTTAAATGAAAACTATATCCGAGTTGCTGTTAAAAGTAGAAAAGAAAATAATATTTTATTAGCTAAATTAAATAAATTGTTTAACTAAAAAAGGAAGTGGAATAAATGAGTATTATCTTAATTCAGGGTGGAGCTCGGAGTGGCAAAAGTACTTTTGGTGAAATGATGGCTGAGAAAATCGGTGGGATGGACGTAATTTATTTAGCCAGCGGAGTTGCTACTGACTCTGAAATGAAAGCAAGAATAAAAAAACATCAAGCACAGCGTCCTGCAGCTTGGAAAACAAAAGAAGAAGCTTATGCTATTAGTACATATTTGAATCAAGTTGAAGCCAAAAAAACAATTTTATTTGATTGTTTAACAACTTATATTAGTAATTTAATGTTTAAAAAAGAAGGATTAGAATTTCCTCAAATAGAAAATGAAATTCTGACTGAGATCGAAAAGATTTTAGCTATTGCTCAGAAAAAAGAATTAAACTTAATTATTGTGCATAATGAAGCTGGCAAAGGGGTAGTTCCTGCTTCAAAATTAGGGAGAGAATTTAGGGATATTTCTGGTAGAGCCGCTAGAATTACTGCTCAAGCTGCAGCTGAGGTTTATTTAGTTCAGGCGGGATTACCTTTAGCAATTAAAACAGAGGGGCTTAAAAACATAGCAAAATATACAGCTGAAGACCAGGAGGTTAAAGTACTTTGAAAAACATAATTAATAATTTTTTAAACGCTTTAGTTTTCCTGACGAGGATTCCAGTTAAAATTAAAAATCATTCTATTTTAAAAATTAATTATTTACCATTAGTTGGTTTATTAATGGCTTTTATAATAATAGCAGCTGAATATTTGTTGATGAATTTTTTTACAGTTGAAATTAGAGCATTACTTTTATTAATGCTATATATTTATTTAAGTGGAGCTCTACACCTGGATGGACTCGGTGATTTTTGTGATGGTTTTTTTGCAGGTCGTGATCAAGAAAAAACAGCTGCTATTATGCATGATTCTAATTCTGGAATTTTCGCTTTAGTTGCTTTAATTTTAGTTTTAATTTTAAAATATTTACTTTTTAAAGAACTATTATTTGCAGATCATATTGAAGCTCTAATTATCATGGCTGTAATTGCTCGTTTTTCTCTGGCTCAAGTTATTATGTTTGCAAATGTTTCTAAATTAAGTGTAATGGCAGAAGCTTTAAAAGCCAATGCTAAAAAAACTGATTTATTTTATTGTAATTTAATAACATTTATTATATTAGGAGTCTATATTTATTTTTATGGATTAAATTTTGTTTATCCAATCTTATTAGCTTTAGTTTTAATTTTAGCTTTAATTCTATTTTTGCTTAATTGGAGTCAAAAAAAACTGGGTGGAATAACAGGAGATATTTATGGAACTATTATTGAGTTAGGTGAAATTTTATTCTTATTAGCATTAACAATTTATTTATAAATTTAGTTAAAAAGGTGGTTATTATGCAAAAGTCAAATTCTAAAAGTCAATCAATTTTAAATACTTCATTTTTAGTTAAAGTAGCACTTTTAACTGCTTTATCTGTAATTGGTTCTTATCTTAAATTTCCAGGGCCAGTCGGTAGTATAGCTCTTGATTCTTTACCAGGTTTTTTAGGTGCAGTTTTGCTTGGAGGTAAAGGTGGAGCTTTAATTTTAGTTTTAGGACATTTTCTTTCTGCTTTAAACTCTGGTTTTCCTTTAGGTCCAATCCACATTTTAATAGCATTTATTATGGGGAGCTGTGGTTTTATATTTTCCTATTTAATGCAAAAAAATATTTATCTTGCAGTAGCTATCACAACCTTTGTTAATGGTGCTGTTTCTGCTGCTTTATTAATTCCTTTTTTTGGGATACCATTTTTTTATTCCACAGCTCCTGTTTTAACAGTAGCTTCTTTAGCAAATATTATTTTAGCAGTAGTTATTTCTAAGTTAATAAAAGATAAGGTGACATTTTAGAAATGGGTAGCTTAAAAACTCCACGTGATATTTCTCTACTGCAGTTAAATAAAGAAGAAATATTAGTTATTGCCTGTGATTCAGCTGGTGGAATAGGTCAAAAAACTTATGATCAAATTAAAGTTTCTAATCAAATTGTCGGTCAATATACAGTTAAGGTACCTCTAATGGAAGTGATGTCAGTTGGAGCAGAGGTAATATCAGTGATTGATAATCTGGGGGTTGAATATGAGCCTACAGGCAGAGAAATTATTACTGGAATTAAAAAGAACTTAAAGCTTTTAGGAAAAACTGAATTATTAAATGGCAGTACTGAAGAAAATGTAAAAACTCTGCAAACTGCTTTGGGAGTTACTGTTATTGCTAAAGTTAAATTAGCAAAATTAAAACAGTATCAAAGCTCAAATTTAAATAATATAATTGTAGCAGCTGGTCTGCCCTTAGTTGGAGAAAAATTATTAGCTGCTAAATCTAAGGCAGTTGATTTTAAAAAGTTTTTGCAGTTGAAAAAGTTGAACTATTTAGATCAAATTTTACCAGTTGGCTCAAAAGGTATTTTACATGAATTAAATATTTTAGCTGCTGAAAATAATTTAGATTTTAAATTAAAAAAGTCCAAACATAAATTTGAATTAGATTTAGAAAAATCAGCTGGCCCAGCAACAGTTTTATTACTCAGTTTAGATCAGAAATATTTAGCAAAATTAAAATCAGAAATAGAACTTCCAATTACAGAAATTGCTAAATTTAAATAGTTTGCAGTTTTAAATTGGTTTTTTTAAAAATATTAAAACAGGGATGGTAAAAGTGAAAAAAGAATATATTATAGGAACTCGTAACAGTAGTTTAGCTTTAAAGCAGTGTGAAATTTTAAAAGCAAAATTAAGTTCTAAGTTTCCTGAATTAGAATTTAAAATAAAAGAGATTTCAACAACAGGTGACCGTGAGCGAGATAAGAAATTTAGTGAAATAAATGTTGAAGGTATTTTTATTAGAGAAATTGAATATGCTTTATTAGCAGAAGAAATAGACCTTGCAGTTCATAGTTTTAAAGATTTACCAACTAAATTGCCAGCTGAATTGGAAGTAGCTGCAGTTGTAGATAGAGCTAACCGCTATGATGTGCTAGCTGGAGCTGAAAACAAATTAGCTGAACTAGCAAAAGGAGCAAGATTAGGAACTGGAAGTTTAAGGCGTAAATCACAGTTATTAGCTTATCGACCGGATTTAGAAATTGTTCCAATTAGAGGTAATATAGAAACTAGATTAAAAAAGATAAAAACTCACAATTTAGATGGAGTTATTTTAGCTGCTGCTGGTTTAGAGCGTTTGGGTTATAAAGAGCAGATAACTGAATATCTAGCTCCTGAGATTTGTTTACCTGCAGCTAGACAGGGAGCAGTTGCAGTAGAAATTAGAAAAGAAGATAGCAAGTTAAAAGAAATCTTAAAAACAATTGAAACTGAAAAAAACAACTTAGAAGTCTGGACTGAACATTCCTTTTTAGCAGAAATGGAAGCTGGTTGTCACGCACCAGTTGCAGCTGAGGCTATAATTGAAAATAAAACTTTAACTTTAACAGCTGCTGTAGGAGAAATTGATGGTAGTAGAATAATAAAAAAAGTAGCTAAAACTAAAAAACTTGATTTAGATTCAGTTCGCAGTTTAGCTCAAAAATTAGCAGTAAAAGTTAAGCAGGCAGGCGCTGCAGAAATAATAAAAAATTT
The DNA here is from genome assembly GCF_000165465.1 of Halanaerobium praevalens DSM 2228. Classification (GTDB taxonomy): domain Bacteria; phylum Bacillota; class Halanaerobiia; order Halanaerobiales; family Halanaerobiaceae; genus Halanaerobium; species Halanaerobium praevalens. Next base: position 1,678,764 of record NC_017455.1, on the reverse strand, counting down.
AAAAAGTAATTAAATAATATAATTATAAAGGAGCATAAAAAAATGACAGCAAAAGTTTATTTAACAGGAGCAGGACCAGGTGATCCATCCTTATTAACTTTAAAAGCAAAAAGAGCTATTCAAGAAGCAGATGTTGTATTGTATGATAGATTAGCTAATAATCGTTTTTTAGAATATGCTGATCAAGAAGTAGAAAAAATTTATGTTGGTAAAAAAGCTAAAGATCATCATTATACTCAAACTGAAATTGAGGATTTGATAATTAAAAAGGCTAAGGCAGGTAAAACAGTTTGTAGGCTTAAAGGTGGAGATCCCTTTATTTATGGTAGAGGAGGAGAAGAAGCATTAAAGTTAAAAGAAGCAGGCATTGATTTTGAAATCATACCTGGTATTAGTTCTTCGATGGCAGTACCACTTTATGCAGGTATTCCTTTAACTCAAAGACATATGGCTTCATCTTTTGCAGTAATTACTGGCCATGAAGCAGCCGAAAAAGAAGAAAGTACAATTGAAATTGAAAAAATTGCAGCAGCTGTAGATACTCTAGTAGTTTTAATGGGGGTTGGAAATTTAGCTCAAATTACAGCAAGAGTTTTAGCAGCAGGTAGAAGTCCTGAAACACCAGTTGCTTTAATTAGGTGGGGTAGTCGTTCTAAACAAGAAACTATAACTGGTAATTTAACTAATATAGCTGCCAAAGTTAAAGAAGCTAATTTTAAGCCACCAGCAGTAACAGTGATCGGAGAAGTTGTTGGACTTAGAGAAAAACTAAGTTGGTTTGAGGATAAAAAATTGTTAGCTAAAAATATTTTAGTGACCAGACCAGCAGCACAGGCAGGTTCTATTTTAGAAATGATTGAAAAAGAAGCAGGCAATCCTATTTTATCACCAACAATTGCCATTAAAGAGAGTGAAAACAAAGAACAACTGCAAAAAGCAGTTAGAAATTTAGATCAATATACTCACCTTATTTTTACTTCAGTTAATGGAGTCAGATATTTTGTGAAGATGTTAAAAGCTGAAAAATTAGATTTAAGAGAATTAGCTGGCATTAAGATTATTACAATTGGTTCTAAAACAGCAGCAGAACTTAATCAAAATGGAATTAGAGCTGATTTAATGCCTGAAGATTATTCTACAGCTGGTATTTTAAAATATTTAGAAAGCTTAGAAGCTAAGGGTGAAATGAATTTAAAAACTAGTTCATTTTTGCTTCCCCGTTCTAATATTGCTCCTAAAAATTTACAAAAAGGGTTGAGAGAATTAGGAGCTAAAGTTGATAATATTATAGCCTATAGAACTGAAGCTGTTGCACTTCAAGCAGAAATAATAGATCTATTATTAAATAATGAGCTTGATCTTTTAACTTTTAGCAGTTCTTCAACTGTAGAAAATTTGATTAGTGGAATTAAAAATTTAACTAAAAATGAATTAGTTAAAAGTCAGCTTAATTTAGATCAAAAAACAGAAGCGGATTTATTAGCTAAATTAAAAGAAATACCTGCTGCTTGTATTGGTCCAGTTACTGCAGCTAAAGCTAAAGAATATAATTTAAATGTACAGATTGTAGCAGCAGAATATACGATTAAAGGACTAATGGATGCTGTTTTAAATTATTATGCTGAATTAAATTAATGTAATTTATCAGGAGGAATTAATATGAATTTAATAAAAAGACCACGCCGTTTAAGGACTTCTCAAAGCCTAAGAGAGTTAGTGAAAGAAACAAAGCTTTCAGCTTCAGACTTTGTTAAACCCTTATTTGTAGTTAACGGCGAAAATATTAGAGAAGAAATTCCCTCAATGCCAGGTAATTATCATCTCTCCTTAGACGAGTTAGAAAAAGAAGTTAAAAGCTTAATGGCTGTTGGGATTAAAGCAATTATGTTATTTGGACTGCCAAAGACTAAAGATGCTGAGGGTTCTAGTGCTTGGCAAGAAGATGGTATTGTCCAACAAGCTTTGCATTTATTAAAAGAAAAATTTCCAGATTTGCTTTTAATTACTGACTTATGTCTGTGTCAGTACACTGATCACGGCCACTGTGGAGTTTTAAAAGAGGGAAAAATAAAAAATGATGAAACTCTAACTAATTTAGCTAAAATAGCTCTTTCCCATGCTGAGGCAGGAGCAGATATGATTGCTCCCTCAGATATGATGGATGGTAGAATTGCTAAGATTAGAAATACTTTAGATCAAAATGATTTCAAAGAAATTTCAATTATGGCTTATTCAGCTAAATACCAGTCTGCTTTTTATGGACCTTTTAGAGATGCAGCTCATTCAGCCCCTGGTCAAGGAGATCGTAGTACTTATCAGATGGATCCAGCTAATTCTGATGAAGCTTTAAGAGAAATAGACTTGGATATTGAAGAAGGGGCTGATATAATTATGGTCAAGCCTGCTCTTTCTTATTTAGATATTATCCAGCGGGCTGCTGATAATTATGAGCTACCTCTTGCTGCTTATAATGTTAGTGGTGAATATGCGATGGTTAAAGCTGCAGCTGAAAAAGGTTGGATTGATGAAAAGAAAGTTGCTTTAGAAATTTTAACTTCAATTAAAAGAGCAGGTGCTAATATTATTATTACTTATTGGGCTGATCAAGCTGCAGAGTGGTTAAAAGAATAATTATAAGCTTAATTTGAGTTTGTAATTTAAATTTAATAATTTATTAAAAGGAGTTTTTATGGGGATTTTAGCCAAACTAAAGGAAAAGTTAATTAGTGCTTGTTTATATTATTATATTGATTTTGTTTATAAAACAAGTAAGGTAGAGCAAAAGGGTAATTTTAAATTTTTAGAAAATGAATACCCCGAAAAATTTGTTGTTTTTATTTGGCATGGTGATAGTTATGCTTATTATCCTTATTTAAAAGGTAAAAAATTAAATATAGTTACTACTCAAAATAAAAGAGGTGGTGTAGTTAGCAGGATTAGTAAGCATTTTGGTTATGATGTAATGAGGCTGCCAGATTTAGCTGCAGGTGGTAATTATATTTTTCAATTACGTAAAAAAATAAATCAAAATAATAAGGCTAATCTTGTGCTTTCAGTTGATGGCCCTTTAGGTCCTTTGCATGAGATTAAAGACTTCGCTATGATCATGCCTCTTTTTTCCAAACGCAGAATTTTACCCTTAACGATTAAAATAAAGTATAGCTTTAGTTTAAAAAATAGATGGGATCAACTAAAAATACCTTTACCTTTTAATAAAATAACTATTAGCGCAAATAAAACTTTTACAGTAGAAAAGAAAGATCGTAAAGAAAAATTTAGAACTTTAAAAGAAGAGATAAAAAAGATAATGGAAGTTAATGAAGAATAAGATTAAAGATTTGATTGGTAGTTTAAATTTAGTAATCAAGGAGGGTCAATTATGAGTAAGCGAAAAAAATCAACTACAGCATTTAAAAAAGCTAATAAATTTATTCCAGGTGGAGTAAATAGTCCTGCCCGAGCTTTTTCGGCAGTAGAGATGGATCCAATTTTTATTGAAAAAGGAGAAGGAGCTTATCTTTATGATATTGATGGTAATCAATATCTAGAATATGTTAATTCTTGGGGACCAATGATCTTAGGCTATAATCCACCTCAGGTGATTGAAGAATTAGAAAAACAGCTGCAATTAGGAACAAGTTTCGGAGCTCCAACAGAGGTAGAAACAGAAATAGCAGAATTAATAACAGAATTTTATCCTGCAGTTGATAAAGTTAGGATGGTTAATTCGGGGACTGAAGCTACAATGAGTGCAATTAGGCTGGCCCGAGGTTATACTGGTCGTGATAAAATTGTTAAGTTAGAAGGTTGCTATCATGGACATGGAGATAGTCTTTTAGTAGATGCTGGCTCTGGGCTTGCAACTTTAGGTATTAAAGGAAGTCCTGGTGTTACAGAAAATACTGCACGTGAAACTATTGTGGCACCTTATAATGATCAAAAGGCTGTAGCAGAAATATTCAATAAATATGGCAGTGAAATTGCAGGAATTATTTTAGAGCCTGTTACTGGTAATATGGGAGTGATTGCTCCTCAAAGAGGTTATTTAGAATTTCTACGGGAAATAACTTATAAAAATGGCAGTCTTTTAATTTTTGATGAAGTAATGACTGGATTCCGCTTGTCCCGGGGTGGTGCTCAAGAACTTTATGCTATTGAGCCTGATTTAAGTACTTTTGGTAAAATAATTGGTGGTGGAATGCCAGTTGGTGCATATGCAGGTAAAAAAGAAATTATGGATTATGTAGCACCCTTAGGTCCTGTTTATCAAGCAGGTACTCTTTCTGGTAATCCAATGGCTATGCAGGCTGGTTTAACTACTTTAAAAGCCTTAAAAAAAGAAGATGTTTATCTTGAATTAGAAAAGAAAGGACAAAAATTAGAAGCAGGAATTAAAAAAAATATTGAAGAACTTAATTTTCCAGCTTACTTTAATCGAGTTGGTTCAATGTTTACCTTGTTTTTTACTGATAAAGAAGTTCAAAATTATCAGGATGTTAAAGAATGTGATTTAGATCTTTTTGCAGCTTACTTTAAAGAAATGATTAATCAGGGCATTTATTTGCCTCCATCTCAGTTTGAGGCAAATTTCATTTCACTTGCTTTAACTGATTCAGATCTAGATAAAACTATTACTGCTAATTATAAGGCTCTAAATAAGTTGAAGGCTGAATTATAATGAAAAATAAAAAAGTTTTAGTTGTAGTTAGTCATGGAAGTAAAAGAAAACCAAGTAATGAGGAATTTAAAACTTTTATTAATGATTTAAATAAACTAAATACTAAACATAAAGAAAAATTAGAATCGGGATCTTTCAAATTGAATGAGTTTTATACTAAAATAGAAGGAGCTCATTTAGAATTTGCTGAACCACAATTGGAGTCAGTTATTGAAGCATTAATAAAAAAAGGTTATGAAAAGCTTGAGATTTTACCACTTTTTATTTTTGCAGGCTATCATGTTTTAGAAGATATACCAAGTAGAATGAAAAAATTAGAGGAAAATTATCAGCAGCTTGATTATAAAATTTTAAAACATCCAGCTGCAAATAATAATTTTACAGATTATATCTTTCAAAATATAATCTCATAAATTAAACGGGCTAAATTTCTGTAAAAGTATTTAGCCCGTTTTTTTATTTAATAATCAAATTCTGCAAAACTAGGTTCTATTAAGCGATTATTCTGATTTAATTTATCAATTTTTTCTCGGGCTTCAGCTGGTAATTCCCAGTCAAAAAGATTTAAATTAGCTTTTAAATGTGCTTTAGAACTTGCTTTGGGGATTGCAACAATATTTTTATCAATTAACCATTTGAGAGCAAGTTGAGCAGCCGACTTATTGTATTTATCTGCAAGATTTTGCAAAATTTCATTTTCAAAGATTTCACCTCTAGCTAGAGGACTATAAGCAGTTAAAATAATTCCATTTTTTCGACAAAATTCTAATAGATCTTTTTGATAAAACGTAGGATGAAATTCTACTTGATTAACAGCTATTAAATCAGGATAAAGTTCCAGGGCATCTTTAAGATGGTTTATAGTAAAATTACTAACTCCAATATTTTTAACTAATCCTTCTGTTTGTAATTCTTTTAAAGCTTTAAGACTAGTTTTTAAAGGAATTTCTTTATTTGGCCAGTGAATTAAAATAAGGTCCAGATATTCAATATTTAATTCATTTAAAAATCTTTTGGTATCTTCTATGATAGTTTGATAATTTAAATTTTCAGGTTTTATTTTGGATGTTATAAATAATTGCTTTCGCTGTGCTTTGCTGGCTTTAATACCCTTACCAACAGCCTGATGATTATCATAAAGATCAGCTGTATCAAGATGATTATAACCAATATTGATTGCTGTTTGGACAGAATTAACACATTCTTCTCCTTTAAGCTTCCAGGTTCCTAAACCAACAATTGGCATCTGATCACCTGAATTTAATTTAACATATTGCATTTTATTGGCCTCCTTTAATTTTTATCTAATTTTATTATAAATAAATTAGTAATTATTATCAACTTTAATTAAGAAATAAAGGAGATTAATTAATTATCTTGAAATTAATTAATAATGAATAATTAAATTTTTCAGATAATTTTAGTTAGAGGAGTGACAATTTGAAATTAAAATTTTTACATAATATAGAAAATAAAATATATTTTATTCCCTCACTTTATGCCTTAATTGCTACTCTAGTCTCAATTTTAGTTATTTATCTTGAGTACCAGTATAGTAGTTTATTAATTAATGTACTACCATCATTTTTCTTTACTTCCTATGATCTTTCAAAGACGATTTTATCAACTATAGCAGGTTCTTTATTTGCAATGATTACAGTATCTTTTTCAACTATTATGGTTGTTTTGACAATGTATTCTTCTCAATTTTCTCCGAGGACAATGCAGGACTTTCTTAAAAACAAAGTAACTTTAAAAGTTTTAGGTATTTTTATTGCTGGTTTTATTTATTCTATTTTAACTTTATTATTTATTGATGATAGACTTTTGAAATCAGGTGAATCAACTATTTTTTCTGCCATGATCGGAGTAATTATAGCAATTGTATGTCTTGGTTATTTTGTTTATTTTATTCATCATGCAGCTAATTCTGTACAAGTAAACCTCTTAGTTGAGAGTCTGAAAGAAGATGTAATTGAAATAGTAGATAAACTTGAAAAAAGAAATAATAGCAATGATCAAATTCGTAATCAGCCTCCAGATGATTTGAAAGCAAGCCTAGACCGAGATTTTTATGAATTACATCCCAAAAAAAGTGGTTATATTCAGATTATTTACGATTTAAAATTAACCCAGTTAGCAGACCAATATGACATAATTATAAGAGCTGAAAAAATGATAGGTGATTATATAACTGAAAATACAGTTGTTTTCAAATTCTGGCAGCTAGATGAACAAATGGACAAATTTAAGGATGAAAAATTAGTAGAAATCAAAAATAATATTCGTGATCATTTAGTAATCAGTAATGAGAGAAGCAAAAATGATGATATAGAGTTTGGCTTATTAAAATTAACTGAAGTTGCCTTAAGAGCAATTTCTCCAGGGATTAATGATCCTAATACAGCAATATTTTGTATTAATCAACTAGGTTGGGTTTTATCTAGAATTGCAGTAGCAAATTTAGAAAATACTTATTATTATAATGATAAAGATGAGCTTTGTTTTATTTTAGAAGATATTTCTTTTTGGGATCTTCTATATAAAACATTTTATCAGTTAAGTCATTATGGAAAACAAGATGTTTCTGTTGCTGGTTCTATAATTGATGCTTTAGTTATTATAGCAGAAGGTAGTCCTCAAGATGTTAAAGAACAAGTTTGGAAATTTAGTCATTATATTTTAGGTGGGTTTGATAAAAATGTACTTGAACAAGAAGATAAAAAGTTTTTAAATCACAAAATTTATCGCCTAGCTAAAGAAACAGGACATAAAAAACAAAAAGAAAAATATTTTCAGGTTGAGAATTTTAAAATAAATTAGTAAAGTCTTAACTTTAAATTTATTTTAAAAATGTTATCATTATAAATAGAGACTAAAATAATCTAGAGAGGTGAATTAATAATGAAATTAAAAGGTAAAAAAATTGCAATGTTAATTGGTCCTGGATATGAAGATTTAGAGTTCTGGGTTGTATATATGAGAATGAAAGAAGAAGGTGCTGAAATTGATGTGGTTGGTATGGAAAAAAATAAAGAATACAGCAGTAAACACGGTTGTTTGACTAAAAAAGCTGATTTTACAGCAACAGAGGTTTTAGAAGAAGAATATGATGGAGTTTTGGTTCCAGGTGGTTGGACTCCTGATAAGATAAGAAGAGATGAAGATATTGTTGAATTGGTTCGTAAAAATTATGAAGCAGGAAAAATAATTGGTTTAATCTGTCATGCGGGTTTAGTTGGTATTTCTGCTGGAATTGTAAGTGGCCCAGCAACTGGTTCTGAAGGAATTAAAGATGATATTATTAATGCAGGTGGAAGCTGGGTAGATGAAGCTGCCTTTAGAGATAATAATCTTGTTTGGGGAAGAGTTGTGAAAGATATTCCAGCTTATTGTAGAGAATTAGTTTCTGCTTTAGCTGAATAAGCTGTTTAAAGCTTGATTTTTAAAGAAAATAATTAGATTTAATCAAATATATAAGGGGTGATTAAATGGCAGCGAAAGAGTTTTATAGACAAAAAGCAAAAGATGTTTTAGAAGCTTTAGGTACATCTAGCAAGGGATTAACTGCTACTGAAGCAAAAAAGAGGCTTGAAAAGAATGGAGAAAACAAGCTTCAAGCTAAAGCTCAAAAATCTTTAGTTAAAATTTTTCTGCTTCAGTTTAAAGATGTGTTGGTGATTTTACTTTTAATAGCTGCTCTAATGTCCTTTATAATTGGTAGTTATCGTGATGGAACAATAATGATGATTATTGCAGTGCTTAATTCTGTAATTGGTTTTAGACAGGAATATAAAGCAGAAAAAATTATGGATTCTTTAAATAAATTAGTTAACTCTCCTTCTAAAGTAATTAGAGATGATCAGATTGGAGAAATTGCACAGCAAGAATTAGTTGTAGGAGATATTGTAAGTCTTGAAGAAGGAGATAAAATCCCAGCTGATTTGAGAATTATAGAATCATTTAATTTAAGGACAAATGATGTTTCTCTAACAGGTGAATCAATGCCCCAAGAAAAGGAGTCAAATCAGCTAGCAGAGGAAAGACCTTTAGCAGACAGAGATAATATGGCTTATTTAGGAACGACTGTAGCTTCAGGTTCGGCCAAAGGTGTTGTTGCTAGAACAGGAATGGATACAGAAATGGGTAAAATTGCTTCTATGACTCAAGCAGAAGATAAATCTAAATCCCCACTGCAGTCTGAGTTGCAGTCTGTTGCCAATAAAATTGCTGTTTTTGCAGTAGTTATTGCTCTGGCTTTATTTGGAATCAGCATCTATCAGGGATATGGACTTGATTTTGCTTTAATTTATGCGCTGGGGATAGCAGTAGCAGTTGTACCTCAGGCTTTACCGATGCAGGTTACAGTTGCACTTTCACAGGGAGTTGATCGCCTGGCTGGTAAAAATGCAGTTGTTAAAAAATTATCTTCTGCAGAAACTTTAGGTTCAACAAATGTTATTTGCACAGATAAAACTGGAACTTTGACTAAAAATGAAATGACAGTTAAAAAAGTATATTTTGATGGCAAGGAATATCAGGTTACTGGTCTTGGTTATGAACCTGATGGTGAACTTTTAGGTGAAGATGGAGATCCTTTATCTGAAGCAGAGATTGCAGAAATGGAAATTATATTTGATGCAGCTACTATGGCTTCAAATGCAGAGATTCATGAACCAGATGCAGATCATTCAGGCTGGTATGCAATTGGAGATCCGACTGAAGCAGCCTTAATTACTCTTTCTACAAAACTGGGGACTCGCTCGCCTAAAGAAGATGAGGAAAACCCAGAATTGCATGAATTTGGTTTTGATTCTGACCGTAAAAGAATGAGCTCAGTCAGAGAATTTGAGGATGGGAATTATTTAAAGATGAAGGGTGCCTTAGGAAGTGTACTTTCTATTTCCAAACATATTCTTAAAAATGGTAAAGTAGTAGAAATCACTAAAGAAGATAAAGAAAAACTGAATAAATTAAATGAAAAATATTCTCAAGATGCCTTGCGTGTTTTAGCAATTGCTTATCGTAAATTAGAAGATGAAGAAACAGATTATGTTTTAGAGGAAATAGAAAAAGATGTTATTTTCCTTGGTCTGGTAGCGATGATTGACCCTCCAAAAGAAGGAGTTAAAGAGTCTATTAAGGAAGCACATGCGGCCCAAATTGATACTTATATGATGACTGGTGATCATGCAATTACAGCTCAAGCTGTTGGAAAAGAAATTAGCCTGTCAATTGATGACCAAGATGTACCTGTCTTTACTAGTGAAGATTTAGAAGCAATGAGTGAATCTGAATTGCGAAAGACAATGGAAGAAAATAAGTCTCTTATTTTCTCACGTGTTTCACCAGAAAATAAATTGAGAATTGTTAAGAATTTAAAAGAGCAGCAAAAAATTGTAGCTGTAACAGGTGATGGAGTTAATGATGCTCCTGCTCTTAAAAGTGCTCATATCGGGGTAGCTATGGGGCAGATGGGAACAGATGTTTCTAAAGAAGCATCAGAATTAATATTACTTGATGATAGTTTTCCAACTTTAGTTTATGCAATTAAAGAAGGAAGAAATATTTATAATAATTTAAAGAAAACTGTAATTGCTTCTTTAACTACAAATGGGGCAGAATTAACAATCGTATTATTAGGACTTTTAGCTGCAGCGATACTTGGAACTCCAATTCCAATTCTGGCTATTCAGATTTTATCAATTGACTTGATAGCTGAAATTTTACCACTGACAGCACTGACTTTTGATCCAGCTTCTGAGCATTTAATGAAGTCACCACCTCGAAAACAGGAGGATCATATAGTTAATAAGCACAGTTTTAGTGAAATTATGTTTTTAGCCCTTTTAATGGGTGGACTGGCCTTTACAAACTTCTATCTATTTATTAATGCTCAATCTGAAGCTGTTACAACAGGTACTCAGCTTTATGCTAGAGGAACTACAATTTCATTTTTAACAATTGCTTTTTCACAGTGGGTTAATATTATGTCTAGACGCTATGAATACAAGAGCATTTTTAATAGAAATTTCTTTAGTAACAGCAAAATGATTTATTCAATATTAATTTCAATTTTGATGGTTCTAATAGTTATTTATTCACCAATTAATTCATTCCTTGGCTTTGCCGGTATTACTTTAGCAGACTGGGGTAGAATCATTATAGCTGGTTTTATTTTCCTATTAGGCCATGAAGTTATTAAGTTCTTTAAAAGAAAAAATGAAACCGCATAAGTTTAATAATTTCTAATTTAATTTTTAAAATTAACTTAGTGGAGGGAAGCAAATGTTTGAAATTGAAATAAAAAAAGATAAAACAAAAAATCTATATACTCAAATTTATGAAGCAATTAGAGAAGAAATATTGGCAAATAATTATACACCTGATACTAAATTACCATCAATTAGAAAACTTGCTTCTCGCCTTAAAGTTAATAATGAAACTATTGTTAAAGCCTATAATCTATTAGCTTCTGAAAATTTAATTTATAAAAAAGAAGGTAGTGGGAGTTATATTGCTCCTGCTCCAGCTTTAACAAATAATAAAGAAGATCAGCGTTTGAAAATATTAAGTTCTAAAAAATTTTTGGCTCCTAAAAAAGACCTTGATTTCAGAGGTCTAGAAAATGGAGTTGAAACTTTAGCTAAATATGGCTGGAATTCAATTTTTGAAAAATATTATAAAATATATGGTGGAGAAATCTTTAAAAACAAAAAATTTAATCAAAAAAATAAATATTTACAGTTTTTAAAAGAAAAAAATAATTCAATAGAAACAAATCAATTATATTATTGCTCAGAAAACCAAAAAAAAGATATTGCAAAAAAATTAATTGACTTCAATAAGAATTTATTATTTCTTCAGGCTAATAACAACTCTTTCTTTTTTGATCTTTATCAAGAAGTTTGTGGATACAGTTTTAAAAATGGAGATTTATTTTTAACTAAAAAAGATAATATTAATTTAGTTGCTTCTAACTATAAAAAAATAATAAATTTTTTAAATAATAATCCTATTGATTATTTATTTATTAGTGATGAATCATTGGCAGAAAGTGTTCTAGATTGGGATTTTGTTCAAATAAAGAATTTATTAAAACTTGCTCAAAAGTTAGATTTTAAAATTGTAATTCAGCAATATTTTGAATTGTATCAAGAAAATAAGAAGATAAAAAAAATATTAAAAACAAAATATAGAAAAAATATTATTTTAATTCAAGCTTTAACAAATAGAGTTTTTCCAGGTTTAAAAATGGGTATTTTTTATTTAGAGACTAAGCCAGAAGAATCATTTTCAATTTTTAAAAAATATAATTTGGCAAAGATAATAAAAAAAACAAATTTAACCGCTGGAGAAAATTTAGTTAATAATTTATTAGATTATTATTTAGAACATGATTATTTAAATAGGAGAATTAAATTTTTAAAACAGAGACTCAAGAATAGAAATTTAATTTTACAAAGTGAACTTAAAAACCAGTTTAAAAAAATTGATTTTATAAACAATAATTTACCATTTTATTTTCAAATTAAATTAGAGACTAAAATTAATCAGGAAAAATTCAAAAAGTTTGCTAAGGACAATTCCATTTTAGTTCCTGATTATAAACATTTCATGACTGATCAGAAAAGTAATAAGCTTATCATTTCAACAGCTTCCTTAAATCAATTTTTTCTTAAACAAGCCGCTTTTTTTCTAACAAAAATTTGCCAAGAATTTGTGAATTTAAGTTAAATTTTAGAGCTTTGAGTTTGTTTTAAGCTGAACAATTAAACTTAATAGGGGGAAAAAAAATGACAGAAATTAAGTCAGATGTCTTAAAGGAGCTTATTCAAGGTCAATCTAGTCCCTGTGTTTCAATTTATATGTCGACTCAAGCTGTTCATCAAGGAGAATTTAAGAAACTAGAAATTAGATTTAAAAATTTACTTCAAGAAATTGAAGCTGAATTAGAATCTAAGTGGGGCTTTAAAGAAAGGAAGATAAATAAATTTTTAGAAAAAGCTTTTTCTTTAACAAAAGATATTGATTTTTGGCAAAAACAAAAAGAAGGATTAGCTGTCTTTATTTCAGCAAACAAGTTTAAATATTTAAGACTTAGTTCTGATACTTTTGATCAAATTGACGTTAACTCTAATTTTAATTTAAAACAATTAATTTCAGATTTGCAAAAACAAAATAGATATTATCTTTTAGCTTTAAGTCCAAATTATAATCAATTATATGAGCTGAGTAAAACTGATATTCAAGCAATAGAACTTCAAAATTCTCCTGCAAGTATGGAAGCTTTTTTAAATATTGATAATGGGGCAGCAGAAAAGCAGCAGTCTATTAATACTGCTGGTGGTAAAACTGTTTTTCATGGTCAAGGAGGAGCCTCAGATGATGATAATCAAGATTTGATTCGTTATCTCAAAGAAATAGATAAGGTTATAAATTTAAAATTAAAAAATAGTGATCAGTATTTAATAGTTGCAGCTAGTGATAATGTTTTTTCACTTTATAAAGAAATAAATAACTATGCTAAACTTTTAGAAAAAAATTTAAGTGGTAATGCAAAACAAATGTCTAAAAAAGAACTAAGAGAAAAGAGTTGGCACTTAGTTGAAAGTAAATTTAATCATTATCTACAAGAACTTAAAACAAAATATTTAGAATTAAAGCCTAAAAATAAAACTGCTAATGATTTAGAAAAAATTGTTAAATCTGCTCCTTATAGTAAAATAGAGACTCTAATGTTAAATAAAAGAGCTGAAAAAAAAGGTGTTTTTATTCAAGCTAAAAATGAAATTAAAGTTTTAAATAATAAAAAAGATTATGATCTTTATAATTTTGCTGTTTTAGAAACTCTTAAAAATGGTGGTCAAGTTTATTCACTTAAAAAAGAAAAAATGCCTGAAAATGAAGATATAATTGCAATTTATAGATATCAATAAATAATAAAGGCTATCTAGTTAAACTAGATAGCCGCTTTTATATTTGCAGGATTTTAAAGTTAAAAAGAGAAATATGGTTATAGTGATTAATATTTATAAATATTAATTTTTAGTTATAAATTTATTTTTAATAATTATAAATATTAATAGCTAATAAAAGAGGTGAAAAAATGAATAATTTTCCAGTAAATATTATAAACTTGGATAAAATTAAATTAGGAGATCATACAGTTTTATTTTATACTAAAGAAGCTGAGATGATTAATTCTACTGCTGCTTTTATTAAAAGTAGTTTAATAAAAGCTGAAAAATGTTTATATATTGATAGTCAAGAAATTCATCAAAAAGTAAAAAAAGTATTAAAAAAAGAACTTAATAATTATCAACAATATGTTGAAGCCCAACAGCTATTATTTTTAACCAAAGAAGATAGCTATGGTAATCCAGCTCAATTTAATTCTGATAAGATGATTAAATTAATTATTCAAGAAGTTAAAAAAGCAAAAAAAGAGGGTTATCAGGGTTTAAGTATTACAGGGGAGTTAAAAGGAGTAATCGATTTTGCAGGTGGTAAAGAAGAAATAATTAGTTATGAATGGAAATTACATGATAGAGTTTTTAAAAAATATCCAGTTAGTGCCCTTTGTAGATATAATATTAATAAATTTGACCAGGAAGTTATTAAAGCAGCTCTAGAATTACATGACTATATTGTTTGGGAAGGAAGGCTCAATGATAATCCTTATTATATAGATCCTGAAGGTTATCGAAGAAATAAAGTTGAAGAATATGAAATTAAGAGCTGGCTGAATAATATTAGTAAATATCAAAAAAGGAATATGTTGTATAAAAAAACTATTAATGAAACTAACAAAAAATATAACCGCTTATACCATAATGCTCCAATTGGGATAGTAAAAACAACAGCTGGGGGAGAAATTATACAACTTAATCAAAAAATGGCTGAAATAGCTGGTTTTAATCAAATAAAAGCTGTTTATAATAATTATGCTTCAGCTTTTGATTTTTATGATGATTTTAAAAGAAGGGAAGAATTTTTAACTCAGATAAAAAATGATTTTATGATCAGAAATTTTGAATTTAAATGTAAAAATAAAAATAAGAAAAATTTATGGTTAATGATGAATTCACAAATTATAGAAAATGAAGAAACAGATGATTTTATTATTGAAAGTTTTGTTTTTGATATTACTGAAAAGAAAAAATATGAATTACAACTTCAAGAAAATAAAGAAGAATTATCAGCTAGTAATCAACAGTTGCAAGCTTATAATGAAGAAATTATGGCAATGAATGAGGAGTTGGAAAGTTCATTTACAGAATTAGAAGATTTAAATAAAAGATTTGAACAAATGGTTTCCTTACTTGATGAAATTGATAATTTAAATGAAATAAGTGAAGAAGAGTTTTTAAGTGAAATTTTACAAAAGGCAATAGAAATAATACCAGAAGCCGATTATGGCAGTATTTATACTTTTGGTGATCAATATATTAACTTTGTTGATTGTATTGGTTATAATCTTACTAAATTAAAACAAAGAGAAATTAAAAATGAAGCTTTTTATAATTATAATTCAATTATAGAAATTGTAGATTCAAGTGAGCTTAAAAGTAGAAATATTAAGTATATGGAAAAAAATGATTTTTATAAATTAGAGGCTAATTCTTTAAATAAGATCAAAGAAATTATGTATTTAGATCTTGAAATAAATGGATTAAAAAAAGCTGGTATTAGCTTAGATATTGCTCAGACAAGTAATGAAAATTTTAGTTCTAATTCAAAAAGATTATTTAAAGCATTTTATAATATTATTTCATCTTTTTATAAATTAAAAGAATATAATTTATTACAAAAAGATTTTACCAAAGAAATAATTTCTTCAGCTATCAAAATGCTAGAAATGTATGATTTATATACTAGAGGACATTCAGAAAATGTAGCTAATTTAGCTGTAGAAATTGCTAAAGAAATGAATTTAAAAGATTCTAAGATTGATTCTGTATATTGGGCAGGGATGGTTCATGATATTGGAAAAATGTTAATTCCACTTGAAATCTTAAATAAAGAAGGAAAATTAACTGATTATGAATATGATGTAATTAAGGAACACCCAGTTTTAGGTAGTAATGTATTAAAAAGCTCACATAGTTTAAAAAAAATAGCAAAATATGTATTATATCACCATGAGCGTTGGGATGGCAATGGTTATCCAACTGGCTTATCTAAAAATGAAATCCCATTAGTTTCTCAAATACTATGTGTTGCAGATGCCTGGGATGCTATGCGTTCTAAAAGAACTTATAGAGATTCTCTTAGTTATCAAAAGGCAATTAAAGAAATTAAGATTAATAAAGGTACTCAATTCTCACCTAAAGTAGCGGAAGCCTTATTAAACTTTTTGAAAAAATAAAATTAAATTGATAGTCTTTTTGCTAATTCAGAACCAGCTAAATATGCAGTTGCAAAGGCTGCTTGCAGATTATAGCCACCAGTGTCACCATCAATATCTAATACTTCACCTGCAGCAAAAAGATTCTTAGTTATTTTAGATTCCATAATTTGGGGATTAATTTGACTTAGTTCAATCCCACCTTTAGTTACCATTGACTGATGATAATTAGCTAAGCTATCAATTTCAAATTCAAGGCTAGAAAATAATTGAATAATTTCTTTTCTTTGCTCTTTGCTAAGATGAGCAGCATTTTGACTACCATCAATTTTTGCTAATTCAAGTATCTTTTGAATTAATCTTTGGGCTAAAGGATATTGAATTAAGAGATTAACTAGATTTAGACGACCTTCTCTTTTAATTCTTTTTAATAAATTTTTTTCTAATTCTGCTTGGTTATATTTAAGCAGCTTAATTTTTATTAGATCACCTTTTTTAAGATAACGCGAATAGTTTATTATGCCAGGGCCTGAAAGTCCACGATGAGTTAAAATCAAATCAGCAGACCAAGTTTTTAGCAAATTACCTTTTCTCCAAAGAGAAATTTCTTTATCTCTAAGAGAAATACCACTTAATTTTTTAAATTTATAATTTTTAATAATTACAGGAGCTAAAGCAGGTTGTGGTTTAACTATTTTGTGACCTAAAGCCTGGGCCATTTTAAAGCCATCACCTGTAGAACCTGTATTCGGAAATGATTTACCACCAGTTGCGATTAAAAAATATTTACTTTTATAAGTTTTATTTTTGGTTTTAATTTCAAAAAGACCATTTTTTTTAATTACTTTTTTAACAGGAGAATTATATTTAATTTTAATTTTTCGTTTTTGACATTCATCTAATAAAATATTTAAAATATCAGCAGCTTTATTTGATTGTGGAAATATTTTTCCACTTCTAGCTTTTCTAAATTCGATACCTCTTTTTTGGAAAAAATGCATTAATTTTTTGTTATCAAAGGTATATAAAGGGCCCATTAAAAAATTATAATTTTCTCCATAATGATCAAAAAAATTAGAAATATCACCAGCATGAGTTAAATTACACTGACCAGAACCACTAATTAAGAGCTTTTGGCCTGCTTTATGATTTTTTTCTAAAATTAATATTTTGAAATCATTATTTTTAGCAGCTTGAATTGCAGCGAAAAGGCCTGCAGGTCCAGCCCCACAAATTATTAGTTCAGCCTTCATGAAAATCACTTCCTTTTTTAAAATTAAATTTATTTTGAGGCAGGATATTAAAAAGTTTTGTTTAATTATATTTAATAGAGTCAATTGTCAGACTTCTGACCTTTTTTAGATATAAATAAATTTATCCTGCTTAAACTAAAAAAATCTCCCAGAAGGAGATTTAAATTAAATATTTCAAATGGTGCCGAAGGTGGGACTCGAACCCACACGTCCGTGAGGACAACGGATTTTGAATCCGTCGCGTCTGCCAATTCCACCACTTCGGCGTCAACATTTTATATTTTAACATATTAAAAATTAAAAAGCAAGGAAAATAAAGTTTTAAATACTTGAAGTTAACTTGAATTATTTAATCAACTTTAGTACAATTAATTTATTGTTATAAAGATTAAAGAGAAATTTTATTATACTATTTTAAAAATTTTAAAAAAGGTAGGGATTTTAAATGCTAAATTCTATTAAAGGAAGAATGTTAATAGCAATATCAGTTTTAATTTTAATTATAGTAGCAACTACTGCTTTTACTTTATATTATCAGTCTTCAAATATTTTAGAAGGCACAATAATGTCAAGTGCTCAAGAAAGTTCTAGACAAAATGCAGCTACTATCAATGAATGGTTAAATGGGATGGAAATATTTTTAACAAACTTAGCTGGATCAAATAATGTTAAAACAATGATGTGGAGCAGTCAAGAAAGATTTTTAAAAGAGTCTGAACATTCCGAACTAGAAAATATTATTGTTGCTAGACCAGATGGAAGAGCAAATGTAGTTGGGGGAGGAAATCTGGACCTTGCAGATCGCAAATATTTTAAAGAAGCAATGAAAAGTGGTAAGATTACATATTCTAATGTTAGAGCAAGTAAAATAACCGAGGATAATGTAATTTCTATAGCTGTACCTATTGTCGATTTTGGGGAGCAAGTTGGGCTTTTAATTGGAACTGTTTCAACTCAATATTTACAGGATTTGGTTAATGAAATGAATATTAATGGCTCAGGCTATGGTTGGATTATTAATCAAAATAGAAATACTATTGCTCATCCTGAAAATAAATATATATCAAATACTAATTTGTCACAAATAAATACTGATCTAAAAGAAATTAGTAATAAAATGGCTGCTGGCGAAAGTGGAGTTATTGATTATCAATTAACTAAACAGGATAAAATAATGGCTTATTCTGCTGTACCAATTAATGGCTGGTCAGTTGCTATGACTGCAGATAGATCGAAAGTTATGTCTCAGTTATCTAAGCTAAAAAATATGAGTTTGATTATTGCTTTAATAGCTTTGATTTTTGGCATTATAGTTACAACTATAATTGCTAGCTATATAGCAAATCCTTTAAATTATGTAACTCAAACTGCAAGAAAAATAGCAGCTGGTGATTTCACTTTAAATATTGAAGAAAAATATCTTAAGCGCAGAGATGAAGTTGGAGAACTTACAAATTCTTTTGCTGAGATGATTAATAATTTGAAATCAATGATTTTAAATGTCAAAAATATTTCGGATAAAGTTGCAGCCTCAAGTGAAGAATTATCAGCTAGTGGTAATCAAGTTGGCCAGAGTGCAGAAGATGTTAGCAAAGCAATTCAGGAAGTAGCCTCTAATACTGAAGAACAGTCTGCTCAAGTTGAAGAAACTTCAGCTACTATGGATCAATTAAGTTCTCAAATAGATATGGTTAATAATTCTTCTGAAGCAATGGACAGACAATCTGTTAATGTAATGGAAAATATTGAAAAAGGGAATCAAGCTATAGATAAATCTTCAACTGAAATTAATAAATTAAAAAGTAATTCTGAACAAGTAGAAAAAGCAGTTCATTCCTTAGCAGAATCTTCTCAACGAATTGGAGAGATTGTAAACTTAATTAAAGATATTTCTTCACAAACTAATTTACTTGCTTTAAATGCAGCAATTGAAGCAGCTAGAGCTGGTGAAGCAGGAAGAGGTTTTTCAGTGGTAGCAGATGAAATTAGAGAATTAGCAGAAGAATCAAATCAAGCTACTGATGAAATAACTGAACTAATAGAAGGTATTCAAAAAGATGTAGAAGCATCTGTTGATAATATTGGCCAAACAGGAGAAGTAGTAGATTCAAGTGTAAGTTCGATTGAAGAAAGTGGAGATGCGTTTAAAGAAATTGAAAATACTGCTGAAGTTTTAAGCAGAATAATTACTAATATTAATAATAAAGCAGAAGAAATGGCAGCTAATAGTAATGATGTTGAGCGAGCAATTAATGAGATTGCTTCTGCTAGTGAAACAGCAGCTGCTAACTCAGAAGAAGTTGCAGCTTCAAGTCAGGAACAAAATGCAGCTACAGATGAAATAATCACTGCTGCGGATGAATTAGCTGTAATGGCAGAGCAATTAGCAGAATCTATTTCTAAATTTAAATTATAAGAGCTTTAGTTTTAAATAAAAATTATAAAAAAGGAGTAGTAGTATTTTACTCCTTTTTTTGTTGTGATTAATTTTGTTAATATTTAAAATAAAAAAAGGGTTTTTTAAATTTTTAGATAATATATATATATAAAGAGTCGTCAGACTTCTGACAAATTTTAAAAGGAGGTGAAAAGTTTAAGTTTTTAAATTTAATATTTAATTAATTACTAACAATGGGGGTAAAATTAATGAATTCAAAAAAAATTGTAATAGGTCTTTTCGTCTTAGCTTTAATTATTAGTTTTCCGATTAACACTTTAGCTGAAACAACAGAGCTTAGAATTTATCATCTTAATGATGCTCATGCTAGAGTTGAAGAGGACAGTTATTCAGGTAGTATGGGATATGCTAAAATAGCGACTTTAATCAAGGAAGCAAGAAAAGAAAAAGAAAATGTAATGTTTTTAGATGCTGGAGATACTTTCCATGGTCAAACCATTGCTAATATTAATCAAGGTGAATCGATTAGTCATATTTTAAATTTAATGAAACTTGATGCTTTAGTTTTAGGAAATCATGACTTTAATTATGATCAAAAAAGAGTTTCAGAATTAGCTAAAATAAATAATTTTCCTTTTTTAGCTGCTAATTTAGTTAGAGAAGATGGCAAAGAAATTCCTTATACTAAAGATTATATCATAAAAGAATATAATGGCTTTAAAGTAGGTATTTTTGGTTTAGTAACACCCGAAACTGTTTATAAAACTCATCCTAAAAATGTTGAAGGTTTGAGCTTTGAAGATCCAATTACTGTAGCTAAAAAAACAGTAAAAGAATTAGAAAATAAAGTAGATATAATAGTAGGCTTATCTCATTTAGGGATTGATAATAGTTCAAATCTAGCTAAAAATGTAAAAGGAATTGACTTAATAGTTGATGGTCACAGCCATACTATTTTAGAAAATGGTTTAAAAATTAATAATACAATGATTGTTATGGCTGGAGAACATACTAAAAATTTAGGTTATGTAGATTTAGTCATAAAAAATGGTAAGCTTTTAGATATTAAGGCCAATTTAATTTCTAAAGCAGATACTAAGAATGTTAAAAAAGATTATATTATTTCAGAATTTGTAAATAGAGTAAATAATGCTAATAAGATAATTACCTCTCAAGTTGTTGGAAAAACTAATGTTAATTTAGATGGAGCAAGAGAGGATGTTAGAACAAGAGAAACTAATTTAGGTAATTTAATAGCTGATGCTTTAAGACACAAATTTGAAGCTGATGTAGCTTTAACTAATGGTGGTGGAATTCGTGCTTCTATACCTAAAGGAGAAGTAACACAAGGTGATGTTATCACTGTTTTACCTTTTGGTAATACTGCTATGTTAACAAAAGTTAGTGGTGCTGATCTGAAAGCTGCTTTAGAGCATGGAATTTCTGAATACCCTGCAACTGAAGGTCTTTTCCCTCAGGTTTCCGGAGTTAAATTTAGTTTTGACGGAGATGCTGCATCAGGAAATAGAATTCAAAAAGTTTGGGTTGGTGGAGAAAAATTAGATCCAAATAAGATCTATACTGTTGCCACTAATGATTTTATGAAAGCTGGTGGAGATGGCTATGAGATGTTTGCTGAAGCACCAATTTTAAGTGAAGCTGGTGGTTTAGAAGAAATTTTAATTGAATATATTGAAGAAAATTCTCCCTTAGCTCCTGAAATAGAGTCTAGAATTATAATAGAATAAAATTACTAAATTAAGACTCCAAATAAATATTTATTTGGAGTCTTTTAAATTTGTATTTTATTTATAAATATATTATTGATTTTTTATTCTAGAAATTAAAGGAATTTTAATTAAATAGGCAATTAAAATATAAATCGAAGTAGTTATAAAGGCTGATAAATAATTAACTTTAAAATAATAATCTAAATACAAATCTGGTTTGATTGCCAAAACAAATAGAATAATGCTTGGTATCAAAACAGCTATATTTTCTAAAGAACTTAATTGATAATTCAGTTCAACTTTTTTTTCAATAGATTTTTCCTTATAATCTGCTAGAAATATAATAGATAATACTTTAAAAACATAGGTAACAGTTAAAATACTTCCTAAATGTAATAAAAATTTAAATATTGGAATTGAATTTAAAGAGTATTTAATTAAATATTTACTATTATAACCGATAAAAAGAGGAAAGGCCATCAAAGATAAAAAAGCAATAATAGTACTTATAGTATTTATATTTAGTTCCTTTAGAGAAGCTGAAAAATCAAAAATGGAATTTGATTTGAACTTTAAAATCCAATTTTGAGCAGTGTTAAATAAGGTTGATTTAGCAAATGCATGAGCAATTATATGTAAGACTGCTCCATAATAACCATATTGATTACCACTTCCAATTGCTAAACAAATAAAACCAAATTGACTTATAGAACTGTAACTTAAAATTAATTTATAATTTTTATTTGCTAAAGCCTTAATACCACCATAAAAAATCATTATTATTCCTAAATAAAGTAAAGCTCTATTGCCGTTAGTTATAATTTTTAAAAGTATAACATAGCCTAATTTAGCCACTAAAGCAGATGAAATTGAACAAAAACTTGCAGATGCTCTTTTATAAATATATGGGAGCCAGATATGAAAACCAATAATTGCACTTTTAACCCCAACTCCTACTATAAACATTAACTGCAGCCAGAGCTCATTTATTGGACCTAAAGTATGATAACCATTTGTATAGGCAACTAAAATTGTTAGAATTAAAAAACTGCCTCCAACAAACTGAATTACAAAATACTCCCAGGCAAGATCTTTACTATCCCAGATTAAAATTAGAGCAGTAGTTAAACTAATAATTTCCCAGCCGATCATAAAAATAAACCAATTTTTGGTACTAACAACAATTCCGAAACTAATTAGAAAAAAAATAAAATTTACTACAAATAAACTTTTATAATTTTTGATTTTTTTCCAGGCAGATATTAAAGTTAAGATAGTAATTAAAACTGCTGTAGTCAAAAATAAAATTGTTATATTATTAAATATAAAGTTATTCAGCATAAATTTGTGCATTAAAATTCCTCCTTATTTAATTATAGCATATTAATTTATTTGCTAAAAGTCAGAGTTTTATAATTGAGTCAGAAAAATTTGACAAATAAGAATTATAATGATATATTTAAATTACTGAGTATTCTAAACTAGCTACACATACTCGGGTTAAATTTTAGGAGGAAGATATTAATATGGTTTACACAGGAAATGTTAAATGGTTTGATGAGAAAAAAGGTTATGGCTTTATTGAAAGAGAAGATGGCGACGATGTATTCGTACATTTCTCTGCTCTGCAGCAGGAAGGATTTAAAACTTTAGAAGAAGGTCAAGAAGTTGAATTTGAAATTGTTGAGGGAGATCGTGGACCTCAGGCAGAGAATGTTGAAGTTATATAATTAAAACTTAATTATGTAAATTTGCCCTGACTATATATATAGTCAGGGCTTTTCTTTATCAAATTATAGAATTTTTATTGCTTTTTATTATGATTAAAGATAAAATTGTAAAGTAGAGTAGAATTAAATAGTAAAAATATAATATTATGGAGGTATCAGAATGGAGTTTAAAATAATAGTTGATAGTTGTTGTGATTTAACTAAAGAAATTAAAGAAAGATTTAATATTTCAACAGCGCCACTTTCTATTGATATAGAAGATGAACATTTTGTAGATAATCAAAATTTAGATAGAGAAAAACTTTTAAAAACTATGAAAAATAGTGATCAGGCTCCTAAAACAGCAAGTCCTGGCCCTGGCCCTTTTTTAGATTTATATCGTCAGCATGAAAATTCATTTGTAATTACTCTTTCTAAAGAATTAAGTGCTTCCTATCAAAATGCAGTTTTAGCTAAAGAGCTGCTAGTAGAAGAAGCTGAAGATAAATTTGTTAAAGTTTTTAATTCATTTAGTGCATCTGTTGGAGAAACTATGATTGCTTATAAATTAGGTGAATTAATTGAAGCTGGTTTGGAAAGAAAAGAAATTATAAAAAAAGCTAACAAATATATTAAAGAAATGAATACTTTATTTGTACTTGATTCTCTAGATAATTTAATTAAAGCGGGTAGAATGGGCAAACTAAAAGGTAAAATTGCTTCTTTTTTTAATATCAAACCAGTTTTAGCTGGAACTCCAGAAGGAACAATAACTCTTGCAGATAAAGCCAGAGGAAGTAAAAGAGCAATTAGAAAATTAATTGAAAAAGTTGGAGAAAAGGGAGAAAATTTAGAAGATAAAATTCTTGGAATTGCTCATTGTAATGCTCTAGAAAAAGCAGAATATATTAAAAAAGAGGCAGCTAAAAAGTATAATTTTAGAGATATAATAATTGTAGAAACAGCTGGAATAAGTACAGTGTATGCTAATGAAGGAGGCATAGTATTAGCCTTTTAGAGTTTAAAGCCGGTGTAGCTCAATTGGTAGAGCCCTGGTATCGTAAACCATAGGCTGCAGGTTCAACTCCTGTCACCGGCTCCATAAAAGCTTAAATATAGATTGAAATAATTAAACTTTTTTGTTTATTGAAGAAGCTAAGAAGTTAATTTTTTTCAAAAAAAATAATATCAGAATATTACTAAAAATAAAGGGTAATTATTACTATTATAGAATAATATTAAATACAGCTGATTACCTTTATATAAATTAATTAAAGTTATTTTAACTTAATTTCTTAATTTATAATTTAAATTATAAATTAAAAAGAGGTGTAAATATGGAAAATATTGACGGCACTGTAGAAATTAAAAATTGTAAAGTTATTGTAACTGATCCAGAAGGAGATGGTCGTTTTGCTAGAATTAAAGCTGGCGATGAAGTTGAAGTTTATTTAGACGAAGAAAAAATAACAGGAGAAAGCATAGTTTTTAGTGATAGTAAAATTGAAATAAAAAAAAATGATCAATTAGCTAAAAAAAACTTGAATTTGAAATTCACAAATAATGCCATTCAAGCTTATTTAGAAGTGGAAATAGAAGCAGAATATGAACTTAAAATTAAAGATCAGCCTCCTTCTAATTTAGTAATTATTGAAGTAGAAAAAAAGACAAAAGAATGCCCAAAGTTAGAAAAGACAGAAATATCAGCTTTTTTATTAAAAAACAAGGTTAGATTTGGAATTAAAACTGAAGTTATTGATCAAATAATAGCAGAAAATAAAAGTGGGAGTTATTTAATTGCAGAAGGCCAAGATATAAAAGAGGGAAAAGATGCAGTGATTAAATCTATTGAAAAAGAAAAAGGTGTTTTAGCTCAAGATTTTAATTATATAACTTCTTTTTTAGTAGGAGAAGTAGTAGTAGAAAAAATACCTGCAATTTTTCCTAAAGATGGAATAAATGTTTTTAAACAAAGGATTAAAGCACCTCCAGTTAAAGATTATAAGTTGGTAGCAAAAGAAGGTATCAAATTGATAGAGAATGGTTTAAAAGCTGTAGCATTGAAGGCTGGCAGACCTAAATTGGAAAAGAAAAAAGATGATTTTGAAGTTTCAATTATTCCCCAATATGTTATTAATGGTAATGTTAACAAAAAAACCGGTAATATTAAATTTGAAGGGGACCTAATTATAAATGGAGGAATTTTCGATTATTTTGATGTGCGGGTTGGTAATAGTTTGCAGGTAAAAAAAAGTATTACAGGCTGCAAAGCTTCTGTAGATGGAGATGTATTAGTTAAAAAAAAGGTGATTCAGAGTGAAATTATAGCAGGTCTTTTTGTTCCTCAAATATTATTAATTAAAATAAAAAAATTATATAATTTGCTAGAAAATTTGCTTAAATCAGTCGAACAAATTTTAGAAATAGCTCAACAAAGAATGGGGATTTTATCTCGCAACTTAGATTTTGGTCAAATATTAAGGTTGCTTTTAACAGGTAAATTTCAAAGTATTCCTCCTTTAGTTACAGAATTAGCAGAAGAAATGCAAGAATTTAATTTTGAATGGAAAGCAGCTTCTACTTTAAAAAAACTCTATTTAGAATTTAAAGGTTATAAAAAAATACTTAGAATTAAAAATACAGAACTTTTTGAACAATTAACAGAAGAATTAGAAGATGTTATCTATTCCCAAGAAAGTCTAAACCGATCTGATGTTTTAGCAAATTATATTCAAAATTCAGAAATAACTGCTTCTGGTAATGTAATTATTATGGAACAAGGGGCTTATAATTCGGTAATTCATTCAGGGCAGAATATAATAAATATTAAAGGTAAAGGATTTATTAAAGGTGGTAAATACTTTGCTCGTGAATGGATATATTTAAAAGAAGTTGGTAGTGCTTTAAATATAACTGAATTTTATATTGGTCAAGGTATTTATATTAAGCATACAGAAGGTAATATAAAAATTAATGCCCCTAATGATTTATTATTTATTGATCAACCTAGATCAAATATATTTTTAAAAGTTAACAAAAGTGGTAAATTAATCCAAAAAAACGGCTCGCCTGATATAAAAGAATTAAAGGAAATGTCAAATTACCGTGAAATACCTGTTGTTAAAAATTAAAAATATAATTTTACTCTTATCTTTTAAGAGGTGCGGAGAAGGTGTTTTTTTGGCTAATTTTCTTTAAATAAAAAATAAAGCTTAAAAATTATAAAATTTAACTTGACAATCTCCTATTAAAAGTTATAAAATCTATAGTAGACCATAAATTTTGGGAGTGATTTTTGTGAGTGATTTATTAATAATGACACCTGGTCCAACTGAAGTTAGCGAAGAGGTAAGAAGGGCCATGAGTCGCAAAATTACCAACCCTGATCTCGATCCTGAATTTTTTGAATTTTACCTAGGAGTTAGTTCTAAATTGCAAAAGGTATTAAAGACAAAAAATGATGTGATTATTATGAGTGGGGAGGGAATTTTAGGCTTAGAATCTGCTTGTGCTTCTTTAATCGAACCAGAAGATAAAGTTTTAGTTTTAGATAACGGTATTTTTGGAAGAGGATTTGCAGATTTTGCTGACCTTTATGGAGCAAATGTTGTAAAATGGGATTTTCC
Source organism: Halanaerobium praevalens DSM 2228 (assembly GCF_000165465.1). GTDB lineage: Bacteria > Bacillota > Halanaerobiia > Halanaerobiales > Halanaerobiaceae > Halanaerobium > Halanaerobium praevalens. The sequence continues at coordinate 1,652,020 of NC_017455.1, read as the reverse complement.
TTATGATGAAAAAATAAATATAAATAAATTAGAAAAAAAGTTAGCTGCAGAAAATGATTTTAAATTTGCTACTTTTGTGCATTGTGAAACCTCTACAGGTGTAATTAATGATGCTAAAGAAATCACTAATTTATTAAATAAATATAATATTTTATCAGTTGTAGATTCTGTTTCTGCAATTGGTGGAGTTCCAATTGAAGTCGATAAATGGGGAATAGATATTATTTTAGGTGGTTCTCAAAAATGTCTTTCAGTACCTCCAGGTTTAACTTTTTTAAGTGTCAGTGATAAAGCTTGGGAAGCTGTTAATGATCGAGAAACTCCTGTCAGAGGATACTATACAAATCTACAGCTCTGGCAAAATTGGTATGAAGAAAAATATTTTCCTTATACTCAAGCAATAAGTGATATTTATGCATTAGATGCTGCTTTAGATAAATGGATTGCTGATCAGACAATTTATGCAAGACATAAAAAAATAGCAGAAGCGGTCCGAAAAACTATTAAAAGGTCAAATCTTAATTTATATGCTAAAAATGGACACTCTGATACAGTAACTTCAATTGAAATTCCTAAAGGTATTAGTTACCAAGAGTTAAATCAATTAATGACAGAAAGCTATAATGTAATGATTGCTTCTTCTTTAGGAGAATTTGAAGATCGATTAATTAGGATTGGTCATATGGGAGAAAACTGTTATGATGCTAAGTTATACAGAACTCTTAAAGCTTTTGATCATAGTTTAAGAGAATTAGGTTTTGAATTAAATGTTGAATTACATAAAATATTTGTTAATCAACTAAATTAAAGGGGATGGAGCTCCCCATTGCTTACTGTTTAAATAACATTTGATGGCTCCTATCTATTTAGGATTAGTTTTAACTATTTAGGTAGGAGTTTTTTTGTTATTATTGTATTGGTACCAGGTACAAAATATTTTTTTCACAAGAGGAGAAGTTAAATTGGCATTAAGTTTAGCTTTAATTATTTTATTTGCTTTATTATTTGGTAGATTTTTTGATAAATTAAAATTACCTGCTTTATTAGGTATGCTTGTAATTGGAATGATTATAGGTCCTTACGGATTTGATCTAATTACCCAAGATATTTTAAATATTTCTTCTGATTTGAGAATGATTGCTTTAATAGTTATTTTAATTCGAGCAGGTTTAGGAATTGAAAAAGAAACTCTAAAGAAAGTTGGATTTCCTGCAGTTAAACTTAGTTTTATTCCAGGTTTAATGGAAGGTGCAGCTATAATTTTGGCAGCAATTGTTTTATTAAAGTTTGAATTTATAGAAGCAGGAATTTTAGCTTTTATTATCGCTGCAGTATCACCAGCAGTTGTTGTGCCGCAAATGTTAAATTTAATTGAACAAAATAAAGGCACAAAAAAAGGGATTCCCACTTTAATTTTAGCTGGTGCCTCTATTGATGATGTTGTTGCTATAACTATATTTTCCACTTTTTTGAGTCTTTATGGTGGGCAACAAATTAGTATTTTAAAGCAAATTTTAAATATTCCGCTTGCTATTTTAATGGGAGTTATTTTGGGAATGCTAATTGCTTTGATTTTAATTTATTTTTTTCGAAAATATAATATAAGAGATACCAAAAAAGTATTAGTAATTTTGAGTTTTGGAATTTTAATGCATTCTTTAGAAAGCCTATTAGAAGATATTTTACCAATAGCAACTTTACTAGGTATCATGGTTATAGGATTTGTAATTAGAGAAAAATATCCAGTTTTAGGAGAACGCTTAGCTGTGAAGTTTAATAAAATTTGGGTTTTTGCAGAATTAATGTTATTTGTTTTAATTGGAGCTGCAGTAAATATTAAACTTGCTTTACATTCTGGTTTGATGGGAATTTTAATTATTAGTATTGGCCTGATTGCTCGATCAGTTGGTGTTTATATTTCGCTTTGGGGAAGTAATCTTAATTTAAAAGAAAAATTATTTTGCATTTTAGCCTATACCCCTAAAGCAACTGTTCAGGCTGCCATTGGAGCTGTACCTTTAGCAGCTGGAGTTGCTGAAGGAGAATTGATTTTAGCTTTAGCAGTGTTATCCATTATAATCACAGCACCTTTAGGAGCAATAGCCATTAATAAGGCAGGAAAGAGTTGGTTGAGTAGTGTTTAATAAATTAAAGTTAATAATTATAATTTTATTTTTAATAATAATATTAAGTCCAAGTGTTTTAGCTAAAGATGATTTACCAGCAATTATTTTTGTTTATGATGATGGTTTTCAAGAAGATTTTGAACTTTCATTTCCAATCCATGCTAAATATAATATTCCAGCAGTAGTAGCAGTAAATTCGGATTATATTGGGCAAAAACATTGGCTTAAAAAAAAGGAACTACTTTTTTTACAAGCTCAAGGTTGGGAAATAGCCAATCATGGTAAAAAGCATACTGCTTTAATTTTAAATTCTTTAACAAAAAATGCTAAAAAAAATACTAAAAAAATTAAAGTGAAAAATCCTTTTCTAATAGAAAACAGTTATGAGTATGTAATTTATAATACTCAAACTTGGGTAAAAG